>CAMBOW010000080.1 GCA_945869365.1 Flavobacterium psychrophilum
ATGTATTCGCAATACACTCCAGATGGTGGCGCTTTGCCACTTGAGGTATTGTATGAACAAGCCAAAGGCAATTACGAAGCGGTAGGCAAAGCCAAAGAAAGCGCCTACAAAAAACACTTTAACGAGGTGTTTGGGGTAGACGAATACTATTTCGAAAATCAAGTAAAAATTCAACAGCGCATTAAGGTTATAAATCCCAAACTGACGCAACTAATCATTAAGCTAAATTACCAAGCCTGTAAAGAATCCTGCATCAACCAAGAAAAAACGTTCACCTTTGTCCTTCCCAAAGCAAATGCCGTTGCACCGGTTGCTGTACAAGATAGTTTGGTAGCCGATACCGCAGCAGTCGCTCAAACTCCAGTTGAAGCAAGTAAATCCGAACCAAAAGAAAAAGCAATTGTTCCACAATCAACCAATGAGGATAAAGGCTGGCTCACTATTTTCATTTTGGCCTTTTTGGGAGGATTTGCCGCCTTGCTTACCCCTTGCGTGTTTCCGATGATTCCGATGACCGTAAGTTTCTTTACCAAACAAAGTATAACACCGGCCCAAGGCAAGAAAAATGCCCTTATTTACGGTATTTCAATCATTGCGATTTATGTGATTTTAGGTCTTTCGGTAACGGCTATTTTTGGTGCCGATGCCCTGAATGCGCTATCAACCAACGTCTGGTTTAATTTGATTTTCTTTGGTTTATTGCTGGTTTTTGCCGCCTCTTTTTTGGGCGCCTTCGAAATCATGTTGCCCAATTCCTGGGCCAATAAAGTAGACCGCCAGGCTGACAGAGGTGGAATTGTAGGCATCTTGTTTATGGCTTTGGCCTTAGCCATTGTTTCGTTTTCCTGCACCGGACCGATTGTGGGAACCTTATTGGTAGAAGCCGCATCCAAAGGCGGATTTGCTCCGGTTATAGGAATGCTGGGATTCTCAACGGCCTTGGCCTTGCCGTTCATGTTGTTTGCCATGTTTCCGGGTTGGTTAAATTCGTTGCCCAAATCGGGCGGCTGGCTCAATACCGTGAAAGTGTTTTTGGGCTTTTTGGAATTGGCTTTGGCCTTTAAATTCCTTTCTAATGCTGATTTAGTTTTGCAATTGCATTTGCTGGAACGCGAAGTGTTTTTAGCGATTTGGATTGCCATTTTTGGAACCTTGTCGTTGTATTTATTAGGAAAAATAACCTTGCCGCACGACAGTCCGTTGCCGAGTATTTCGGTGAGTCGCTTGTTTGTGGCCTTGCTTAGCTTATCATTTACAATTTATTTAATTCCCGGACTTTGGGGAGCGCCACTCAAATTGATAAACGCCTTTCCACCGCCACTAGAATACAGTGAAAGCCCTTTAGGAGTAGGTAAAACGGCTTCGGTTTCAGGAGCATCTTCTACAGTATTACCGGAAGGAGCAGAGTTGGGCCCGCATCAGTTGGTGGTGTTTAACGACTATGAAAAAGGTTTGGCCCATGCCATAGCCGTGCACAAACCGATATTGCTTGATTTTACGGGCTATGCCTGCGTGAATTGCCGCAAAATGGAAAACAACGTGTGGTCGGATCCGCGCATTTTAAACATTTTAAAAAACGATGTCGTGTTGATTTCCTTATATGTAGATGACAAACGAATGTTACCACTTTCCGAGCAAATAAAATCAGCTGAAACAGGTGAATTGTTGGAAACCATAGGCGACAAATGGACCGATTTTATGATAGCCAAATACAAAACCAACACGCAACCCTTGTATGTGCTAACAGATTTGCAGGGAACAAATCTAAATCCCGAAACGCCCACCTGCAGCTACGATCCCGATGTGGCCAAATACGAAAGCTGGCTGAAACAAGGCATTTCGAATTTCAAATAATAGTTCATGAATCCAATCGACTCGGTTGGATTTTTTTTTGACTACCTAATTTGTGCATAGCATTTTTTAGTATTTTAGTGGCTTAAATTTATACGCCATGTTAGTTAAAGTATTTGGAAGCGCCGTTTTTGGGGTCGAAGCCACGACCATTACCGTAGAAGTAAATTGTGACAAAGGCATTGGGTACCACCTGGTTGGATTGCCCGATAATGCCATCAAAGAGAGCAGTTACCGCATAGCTGCTGCACTCAAAAACAACGGGTATTCCTTGCCCGGAAAGAAACTCACCATCAATATGGCACCCGCCGATTTGCGCAAAGAAGGTTCAGCCTATGACCTCACCTTGGCCTTGGGCATACTTGTGTCGTCTGGTCAGCTGCAAACCGAGTTGTTGGGCGAGTACATCTTTATGGGAGAACTTTCCTTAGACGGCAGTTTGCAACCCATCAAAGGCGCCTTACCCATTGCCATCAAAGCCAAAGAAGAAGGATTCAAGGGCTTCTTTTTGCCCAAACAAAATGCCAACGAGGCGGCCATTGTGCAAGATTTTGCGGTCTATGGAATTGATTCTATTCAAGAGGCCATAGATTTTTTACTGGGAACCAGTGATTTATTGCCTTACCAAAGCACCGTTTATGAAGAAGCCGCCGCGTTGCTCGATTTCCCCGAATTTGATTTCAGTGAGGTGAAAGGCCAACACACCATCAAACGCTGCATGGAAATTGCAGCGGCTGGCGGACACAATATTATTTTGATTGGCCCACCAGGCTCAGGAAAAACCATGTTAGCCAAACGCTTGCCCAGCATCTTGCCGCCCATGACCTTGCCCGAAGCGCTCGAAACCACCAAAATCCACTCGGTGGCCGGTAAACTCAAAGAGGTGGGATTGTTGTACCAACGACCGTTTCGTTCGCCCCATCATACTATTTCGCATGTTGCCCTTGTTGGCGGGGGGAGTTATCCGCAACCCGGAGAAATTTCCATGGCCCACAATGGGGTGCTGTTTCTAGACGAATTACCCGAATTTAAACGCGATGTGCTCGAAGTGATGCGGCAACCTTTGGAAGACCGGGAAGTGACTATTTCACGGGCAAAATTTACGGTTACTTATCCCTCTTCCTTTATGTTGGTGGCCAGTATGAACCCCAGTCCGAGTGGTTATTTTAATGATCCATCGGCACCGGTGAGTAGTAGTCCGCATGAAATGCAGCGCTACTTGAACCGCATATCGGGACCGCTATTGGATCGGATTGACATTCACATTGAGGTGCGTCCGGTGCCTTTTGAAAAATTGGCCGATACCCAAAAAGCCGAAGCCAGCAGCGTGATTCGTCAGCGGGTTATTGAAGCTCGAGCTTTCCAAACCAAACGGTTTAAAGACAACCCCAAGGTAAATTACAACGCCCAAATGACTCCGTCCTTGTTGCGCACTTTTGCCGTCTTGGATGAAAGTTCTTTGGCCTTGCTCAAAACCGCCATGGAGCAACTCAATTTATCGGCTCGGGCTTTTGATCGGATTCTAAAAGTAGCGCGCACCATTGCCGATTTGGAAGCAGCTGAAAACATCGTGGCGCATCACATTGCCGAGGCTATTCAATACCGCAGTTTGGACCGCGAAGGATGGTTGGGATAAATTTGTAAAAAGTTAGGCGATTCGCAGGGAAGATTGTATTTTTGAAATTCATTTTTTAATTACCCATGAAAATTTTACTTTCTCCTGCTAAATCGCTCGATTATACTAAACCGCTTCCTACGGCAGAGTTTTCGTTGCCAGCCTTTGAAAATGAAAGTGCAGCGGTCATGAAGGTGCTCAAGAAAAAATCGGCACAAGATTTGGCTGATTTGATGGACCTTTCGATCAAATTGGCCCAACTCAACAAGGAGCGAAATATGGCATGGCAACAACCGTTCACCCTCGAGAATGCACGCCCGGCCCTTTATGCATTTGCCGGTGATGTATACACCGGTTTGGAAGCCTATACCTTGCCCGAAACTTCATTTGACTTGGCGCAAAACCAAGTGCGAATTTTATCCGGCTTATACGGAATGTTGAAGCCCTTTGATTTAATACAGGAATACCGTTTAGAAATGGGAACCAGCTTGCCCATTGGGAAGTCCAAAAATTTATATGAATTTTGGAAAACCAAACTCAGCAAGGCCTTGCGTGCCGAATTGGAACCAGGTGAATTAGTACTCAACTTGGCCAGTAAGGAATATTTTTCAGTGTTGGATGCTAAGCAATTTTCTACTGAATTAGTTACAGCCGATTTCTATGATTTGCACCAAGGTCAATACAAAATGATTAGTTTTTTTGCCAAAAAAGCCCGCGGAATGATGGCTCGTTATTTGATTGATTCGCAGGCGAAATCCTTGGATGACATCAAAGGGTTTACCTACGGCGGTTACCAATTTGAGGCCAATCAATCCACCGAAAGACGATTGGTTTTTACGAGATAATAAATAAAAATAATACTCTTTAACACACACTATTATGATTAGAAAAAGTTGGCTAGTACTGGGCATTCTGAGTTCGGTGAGTTTATTTGCTCAAGATGAGTTGATAAAAAAAGTAATCAATAATGCGTCCTTAAATTCCAAATTTGAGTTTAGAGAAGTGACGAATATTTCTACCACTTCGGTAAAAAGCCAGGGATCTGCAGGGACTTGTTGGAGCTATTCCGGGAATTCGTTTTTGGAAACCGAAATGATTCGCAACGGAAAACAGCCCGTAGATTTGGCCGAAATATTCACCGCTCGTCAAGTGTATTTGGGTAAAGCTAGAAATTTTGTCTTGTTTAATGGCAACTTGGGATTAGGCGATGGAGGAGAAACCCACGATGTGTTGAATATTTTCCGCAAAAATGGCGCTATGCCTCAGCAGGCTTACACCTTGGAAGATTATGGAAAAGGGGTAATCAAATCGAGTGAATTTCAAGACGGTTTCAAAGCCATTTTGGATGCCTATGTAAAAAATCCAAGCCAACAAGCCACTTGGGTGCAAGACGTGAATGCCTACATGGATGAAAAATTAGGCAAATTGCCCGAAACCTTTGATTACCAAGGAAAATCCTATACGCCCAAATCCTTTGCCAAAGAAGTAGTGGGCATCGAAGCCGCTGATTATTTGGAATTTACCAATTACAAAGACAGTCCATATTACGAAAAAATGGTCTTGCCGGTGCCCGATAACTGGAGTTATGATATGGTGTACAATGTGCCCATGACCGAACTCACCGATATAATTGATTATGCTTTGTCAAAAGGCTATACCATTGCGTGGTCATCAGATGTATCAGAACCCTATTTCAGCTGGAGAAATGGCGTTGCTTTTGTACCGGATATGGATTTGAATACCATTAGCCCCGAACAGAAAAAGACTTTGTTTGATGGCCCAACTGCCGAGAAAAAAGTAACCGAAGAGTTGCGTTTAGAAGGATTATACAACCTGACAACTACCGACGATCACGCGATGCAAATTGTAGGAGTAGCCAAAGACCAAAACGGAAAAGATTACTACAAAGTAAAAAATTCGTGGGGAGAATCAAATGATTACAAAGGGTTTTTGTATGTAACCAAGGCCTATGTGCAACTCAAATCAACCGGAATTTTACTACACAAATTAGGTGTTCCCAAAAGCACCAAGCAGAAAATTAAAGTAATGTAATTTAGGTTTCTAGCCAATTAGCCAAAATGGTTCTACCTTGCGGAGTTAAGATACTCTCCGGATGAAATTGAAGGCCGTAAATGGGAAGACTTTTGTGTTTAATTGATTGGACGCAGCCCTCTTGATCTTCGGCTGTGATTTCTAGGCAATCGGGAAAATCCTGTTTAGATATGGCCCAAGAATGATATCGGCCAACGGTGATTGGCAACGACAAATTGTGGTAGATCGTTTCATTGGTATCAAGCACGGTAATTTCGCTCGATTGCCCATGGACAACTTGAGCTAAATTTTCTAGTTGTGCGCCAAAATATTCTCCAATCGCTTGATGACCTAAACAAATTCCAAGTATTTTTTTGCTGCTTGCATAGCGGTGAATAACTTGCATGGTGAGACCTGCGTTTTTGGGCAGACCAGGACCTGGGGAGAGAATAATTGCGTAAAAATCTTGCAAGTCTTCTAAGTCAAATTGATCATTGCGATACACGGTAACCGCACAACCTAATCCTTCGAAGTAATGCACCAAATTAAAGGTGAAACTGTCGTAATTGTCAATTATAACTACCTGTTGTATGTTGCTCACAGTAAAAATTTTGAATTGCGAATGTAGGATTTTAAACAAAAAAACACGCCAAGTATAGCGTGTTTTTTGTGGGATAAAAAGGATGTATATTAGTAAACCAATTTGATTTTCAAATCAAAATCGTCGTAGATGGCTTTGTCACCAAGGCTTCCCAAAAAGGTCTCTGAACCGTATTGCACATCATACAAAGCGCGGTTAATTTTTACGTCAGCCGTAGCCCCAGTCGCTGAAGTTACTAAGCTAAACGTTACGGGATTCATTTTTCCTTTGATGGTTAAATCAGCCACAACGGTGTAGGTAGTTGCGTTTACTGGAGTAACTTTTTTGAATGCCAAAGTAGCTGTTGGAAATTTTTCAACACCAAAGAAGTCTTCAGCCTTCAAGTGTCCGTCCAATTTGTCTTTGTATTCGCCCGTTAAGTCGGTAGTCGAAATTGATTTCATATCAACAGTAAAAGTACCAGCAACTAGTTTATTTGATTTGAAAGTTAGGATACCGTCCAAGAAATTTATAGTTCCTTCGTGTTGTCCGGTAACTTTTTTACCCAACCAAGTAATTTTACTTAAGGTCGGTTTAACTTTTTTTGTTTGAGCTTGTGCGGCGCTAAATGTGATTAACGCAAAAAATAATAAGGCAATTTTTTTCATAGTTTTTGTTTTTAAAGGGTGAATATTAAAGGGTTATAAATAATTCAGTTTTAGATTTTCTCACTTTTATCAAGTGTTGTTGTTTGTCATCTTCGTGACGATAGCCTAAAGTTGCCATAGCTACTGCGTGCAGCCCTTTTTCATGCAATCCCAAAATGTTGTTCACAGCACTGGGATTAAAGCCTTCCATAGGCGTAGCATCGATGCGCAAATCAGCAGCTGCATTTAATAGGTTGCCTAAGGCCAAATACACTTGTTTGGCAGTCCAGTTTTCTTTGGTTATTTCGTCCATTTTGGTTACGCTGTTCACAACCATCGTACGAAATCCGGCTAACGCTTCCGTATTTATCCCTCTAGTTGCAGCAATAGTTGCCATGTATGAATCAATTTCGGTTTCTCCTACTTGGTATTCGCTTGCAAAAACAAATAGGTGAGAGGCATCTACCACTTGTTTTTGACCATAGGCTGCAGGTAGAATTTGAGCGCGCAAGGTAGGATCATCTACAACAAGCACTTTGTAGGGTTGCAATCCCATTGAGGATGCTGATAAACGCACCGCTTCTTTTAATATCTCTAGGTTGCTCGTCGAAATTTTTTTGGTAGCATCAAACTGCTTTGTGGCATATCTCCAATTTTGACTTTCAATAAATGAATTCATTTGTGTGGGTTTAAATTAGTGTTGTGTTCGGTATTTTTCGAGCAATTGGTTGAACGTTTCGGCTTCAGTAGTACTCAAATTCAAAAGTAAATCAAGCTCAAATCGATCTACTTTTGGGTCAATTTTTAGTAATAATTCTAATCCCTTTTCAGTTATGTTTACCTCCATTTTTCTTCTGTTGTGTGGACAAATCTCACGGGTTACCAGGTCTTTGGCCACAAGTTTGTCTACAATTCGGGTGGTATTACTCGTTTTGGCAATCATCCGTTCTTGAATCAAACACATGTTGGCTGGTTTACCATTTTGTCCGCGAAGAATGAGCAAGACATTAAATTGTTCAACCGAAATTTCAAATGGTTTTAGAATGTCATTAAAGGTATCGTGTAACAAATTTTGTGTGTATAGAATATTGATTACCGTTTTTTTAGGTAAGGCTAATGCGTGTATGTCATTTGGCGAAATATTCATATTTAACAGTACAATATTTGTAGGTACAAATGTATAGGTATAATTGACCTACACAAGCTAACAATTGTTAAAGTTTAGAAATAAATAGAAGGCAATTGCAATCCTTTCTAAATGCGGAGGCCTTAAAATCAGAAATTCTATTATTTTTGAAAAAAAAATACGAATGGATTTATCTCAAGAAGAGTGGGCGAGTCAACTTGCAGCCGATGAAAATGCCTTAGTGCTCGATGTACGCACCGACGAAGAATGCGCTGAAGGAATTATACCCAACGCCAGTATGATTGATAT
>CAMBOW010000081.1 GCA_945869365.1 Flavobacterium psychrophilum
ACTAATGTTTCCATTGGTATCATAAAATTTCAAAACCAAAATAAAATCTCCGTCACCAACCTCTAAAGGTAAATTCACGGGAATACTAAATGTGCCGTTAAAAGTAGCCGCATTGATCGGTACATCAAAATAGGTTGAAGCCCCTTTTACTTGAATGTAAACCCCAGCTATATTTGCAGTTACAGGCGAGATTACATCACTCGGAATTACAATTTGTCCCCCAGCTGAATAAGAAATATTGGTATCTACATTGTTTACAGCAGGCGCTACATTGGGGCTTGATGAAGCAGGTAGGTCAGGCGAATTTACAACCTGAGCATTGGGAATTACTAATACTTCCGATAACGCATCAGCATCAGCAGGAGAAATAGAATTTGCTTTGTCAGCACTGGAACAGTTTGACAATACTAAGGCCATGGTTAGCCCTAGAGAAAGAAATAATTTGTTCATAAAGTAAGAGTTTAAATTAGTTAGCTCAAACTTAAGTAGACTCATCCCATATGTAAAATACCTATTTATGGGTATTTATTATTGGATTAAGAACCGCTACTATTGTTGCTTAATCTTAAAAAAAAATAAAATGAAAAAAATTGCAATGTTGTTTATTATGGTACTTGGTTTAGGAAGTTTGTATTCGTGTAGTTCTGACAAAAAAGACGATTCCAATTCCTCTTCTGAAAAATTAGTGGGTACTTGGAAATGGGTAGGCGATTGGATAGACGGGGTTTATGAAGCAGATGTCGTTCTTGATTGTGACCGAGAAATTCTTCAATATAATGCTGATGGTACATTTTCATATACTCAGTACAATTGTGGTTCTACACCCTCTGTACAAAATGGTACTTGGACTAAATCGTCAGACAATCAATACTTGACAACAACTAGTTTTGGGTCTATTACTGCCTTCACGGTTTTTACAGAAAATAATAACAAAGTTGCTATATACCGCTCTCTTTCCTCTATGGCAATACAAGATATGGGAGCTGTTTATGTAAGACAATAGATTTGGAAAACTATTCAGTGCAACCGTATAGTACTGAGTAGTTTTTTTAAACTGTATTTTCGAAGAATGTATTAAGTTTACATTGCATTATTTTAAGTGTCATTATTACTCAGCAACCCATCATTATGCATAAAAAAATTCTTATTTGTGATGATCATTTGCTGTTTTTGAATGGACTGTCAGAGGTGTTAATGAAGTTTGGCACGGATTACGACATCACCTTGTTTAGCGATTCCGATCACTGTCAAAATTACTTTACATTGGCAGCGGTAGATGTATTTCTCTGTGATTTGAATATTGACGAACGCGATGGTTTTCAATTGATTCAGCAGTTCAAAAAAATTCATCCCAAAGCCAAAGTCATTATTCTCTCGGCCTATTTTGAGGAATTTCTAGTAAATAAAGCTGCTCGGCTAGGCGTTCATGCATTTTTGCCCAAAGAAACATCCATTGAAGAATTAATAGAAGTAATTGAGTCAAAATCCCACGATTTTTACCAGGCCAGTCCTATCAAAAAAGGCATCCCCGATTTTGCCAAAACGGATAACGCCCAACTCAAGAAATTTTCGCTGTCGGCCCAAGAAAAACAAATCATTCGGTTGATTATTGAAGGAAAAACCAGCAAGGAAATTGCCGGTGTATTATTTATCAGTAAAACCACGGTAGATACGCACCGCAAAAACATCAACAAGAAACTAGAAATATCCAACAGCAGTTCGCTCATAAAATTTGCGCATGAGAATAATTTATTTTCTTAGTTTATTTGTACTGAGTTTCACTGCTCAAGCGCAATTTGATTTTCCTGCTGTGCGCCAGTCTGCTCAGTATTTGGTTGATTCCACTTCGCAGTATTCACCAACAAATTTACCTAAATCGGCTTGGAAAACGTTGCCAGCAGATCGGCACATCAATATTGGCTACAATGTAAACGCCACGGTTTGGTGCCGTTTTCAGTTTACCAATACCACGGCAAACAAGCAGCGTTTTGGATTAACGTTCTACAACAACAACATTGACAGTTTGGTGTGTTACGAGCCCAATCGCATCCGAATCTTGGGCGATCGAACGGCCAATGAAGCTCAGTTTTTATCCTACCATTCGTTTGTGTTTTCGCTAGAACCCCACCAACAAAAAACATCCTTGGTAAAACTCAAAAAAACCACCTCATTTTTTGAGTTTTCTTATGGCGTAGAATCGGTGGCCGAGTTGGTAAAACTATCAAATGCCAAACTGGTGGTTATCTCGGTTTTTATTGGAGTTATTTTGATTTTAATTTTATTAAACATCAGTTTATTCACCATCACCAAGCGCCCGGTTTATTTTTATTATACGCTCTATTCGTTGTGTTCCATTATTTATATTGTGAGTTACTCCAATTTTGCCAAGTATACACTTTTCCCGCAGTTCTTATATTTTAGTGAACTCCATATATATGCCTCAACAATCTGGTTTGTGATCTTAACGATGCTTATTTGCAGTTTTACCAATTTAAAAACGCACCAACCCAAGCGATATAGATTGATACTTTTGAGTTTACGTGGTACGGCATCAATCATCTTTTTATCACTCTTTTTCTATGCATTAGAATGGAATTTCATTCTAAAGATTTGTTTTTACTTGGTGTTTTCTACTATCACGTTGAGTTTTTTTTATATGGTATTTGCCGTGTTTCGCAACATCCGCTTCGAAGCAAAATCATGCTATCTCATGTTGCTCACCTTTTGGCCCCATTTGTTTTGGGGACATGCTATTTTGTTGCGCTCTTTTAAAGTGATTGAAGCCAGTTTTCCAGAAAATTTATTGGTCATTGTGTTTTTGTATGAATCCCTTTTATTTGGATATATATTAACCAATAAGTATCTCAATACCTACAAAGAGAATTCGCAACTGGTTACCGATTTAATCAGCGAACGGGACAAAACCATACAAGTCATCTCGCAAACCCAGGTGCGTGAACGCCGATCTATTGCCAATCTGATCCACGACAACATCGGCAGTCAATTGGCCTACATCAGGCAACTGATCCAGCTCAAAGAGTACAATCAGGTTAATGATTCGATATCTGATTTATCAAATGATATTCGTATGATTTCCCACCAAATTCTTCCCAAATCGCTCGATGAAGGCGCTTTATATTCCAGTTTACATAACCAAATTGAAAGCCGTTCGCGCACCGTGGCAATCCCTAAAATTGAGCTATATTCATACAATTTCCCGGAGATAATTGAAGAGGAATGGATTTATGATGTGTACCTGATCGCCTTGGAGTTGATTAATAATGCGGTGAAACACGGACAGGCCACCGTTATCCTGATTGAATTTTATGGTTATACTTCGCACTACCTCATTCAGATTACCGATGATGGCCAAGGTTTTGAATCGGATCAAAAATCATTTGGATTTGGCTTGGAAAACAGCCTAAAACGAATAGAAAATTACCACGGCTCTTTTGAGCTCACTAGCACGCGTGGTCAAGGTACCGTGGTGCAAATTAAATTGCCGAGAAACTAATTTTTTCGTTGAATTTACCCATAAATGGGTATTGACTCTAGCTTGTGTAACTAGTTAATTTGTTTCAATTAAATTTTTAAATCTTTTTACTGCGCAACGATTTTTTTTATTTTAATTGCAGGTACACTTTTCTTTGTGTGTGATTCGGAATAAGATGAATCAGATGGATCTACAAATTTGGTTGGACAAGACGGGAACCCTCGTTTTAATTTACAAATTACAAATGCCGACAACGTCGATTTTGATTTATATGTGCGCACGCCATCAGGATTCGTAATCTTATATTCAAATCGCAATGCAGATGCGGGTAGCTTGGATGTAGATTGCCGATTTAGTTCTTGTGCCAACGGACCCAACGAAAATATTTTTTGGTTAGACGGAACGGTTCCTTCTGGTTAATACGATTATTGGGTGAAATATTTTAATGATTGAGGAACCGATGGATCATCCCCAAGTTTTACTTTGCGTGTAATAAAAAACGGTACAGTCCTCACAACCAAAAAAGGCACGCTTATTGTAATTGGTGAGTATGCACGCTGGATGTAGATAAATTAAATGAATTGGTTTGTAGTTAAAAGTTTGGGTAATTTTTATCCAAGTTTTTTTTATATTGCTAATTAATTTAATTAAGTGAACTATGAAAATTTATGTATTTATATTCCTGAGTATTTCTTGCACATATTTTGCAAAAGCGCAATCATTTTCTTCTGTTGTAGCAGGAATGCAAACTGTCTTGCAAACCGTTGAAAACAACAAAAATCAGATCACCCAAACCCTGAAGGAAAAGGAGCCGGGTGTATTGCTTTATACTTGCACCACAACAACTATTAAAGACGGAAAATCTCAGCAAGAAGTGTATGAGTTTAATATGGCTGACATCGACATCAATACCATTCGGGCCTTTACCAACAAAGACGTAATTCAGGTGCAATGTTTGGTAGCCAAGAAGCAAAAATTTATTAAGAAAACAACAGATAGCCAAAAATCAAATTATGAGCAAGAAGTGTTTTTCTATGCCAAAAACATTGACAATGGCCGCGAATTGGTCGAGGGTTTTAAAGCCTTAGTGCCAATCTCAGAATCTATAATTGATAAGCGACTTTCGTTAAAAACCTACCAAGAACACATCAGTTGGTTGGAGACCAATACAAAACAAGTGAATTTGTTAGACAAGCAATATGTGCAATCCCTGAGCAGTTCTGCCAAAATTCCCGGACGATTAGAATTTACAATAGACCAAGTTTCTAGCGGAAAATCGGTAAATAGTTCGTTTCAGTTTAACTTGGCCAACCTCAATCCCAATTCCATTTTTGCCGAAGTAAAAGGCGATGTAATTGTGGTGCATATCGAAACCCGACGCAAGTTAGACGTGATTAAAGCGTTTGCCACCACAGTGCAAAAAGACTATGTAAAGGATTTTGATATTTACTGTGAAAGTGTCGAAAAATCACGCGATTTACAAAAGGTATTAAAAGAAGCTGTGTTGCTCTCGGAAGACAAAATTGACGCGATGATTCCCAAAATTAAATCGGTTGGCGAAGGCATCGATATCCTGAATTCGAAGATAAAATCGGTAACCATTAACGAGGTGACCTTTACCCAGCAATTGGCAGGCGATTGCGTGTTGAGCTTTACCAAAAAAGAAGCTACGCCATCCAAAATGACTGACAATATCTATCAACTGAATTTACGGGATTTGGGCAAGAATTTGATTGCCTACAACACCGAAGGAAAAAATGTGGTCATCAATTGCAAAACCAAGGCTGGCAGTAAGTTTATCAAGTGTACCGAAAACCAAGAACTTAAAAATTATACCAACCAAATTGAATTTCAACTGGGCGAGGTAGAGGATGCAATCGTCTGTCGTGCCGTGCTTGAGCGCTTGGTTGAGTTGTGTGAAGCCCAAGAAATACGCGTTTCAGGCAGCAAAAAAGAGCTCTTGAATCAAATAAAAAACAACATCAGTAAGGTCACCGAAAACAAGCTCACCTACGAGCAGCAATTGGAGCTCAAAGACGATCCGATTTTGCAATTTAAAAGCACCGAAATTGGCGAAAAAAGCAGCAAGCTTAAGGTGTATGAGTTTAATATCAACGATATTAATCCGGTGACGGTTGCGTTTAATACCTCTTCAACTGCAGTAAATGTGACTTTGTCTACCAATTACATGGAGAAAATTATCAAATACTACGAAGACGGTGCGATCAAAAACTACCAAAACACTTTTAACATTCAAACCAGCACCATAGAAGAAGCTCGTTTACTCTCGGAAATGTTAAAAAAAATATTAACTATGAAGTAAGATCTCTAGTTAAAATACCTATTAATGGGTATTTACTCGGGCGAATTAAATGGTTCTATTTGTATCAAAGAAATCAAGTTTTGGTTTCGGATTAACTAACTCAAAAAAACAAACTATGAAAAAAATTACGTTTACAGTTTTAGCAATTGCCGCTTTTGGCATTGCGAGCGCACAAGACATGAAATTAGGAATTAAAGGCGGTATTGATATGGTTTCGGCTAAATCAACATACGGATCTGCCAATGCATCTGGATTTTATTTTGGTGGTTTTACCGAATTTGAAATGTCAGAAAAAATTGTTTTACAACCCGGTTTAAATTACCACACAGCTTCAAAAGATGGTTTTAAATTTGATTATTTAAGCATCCCTGTTATTGCCAAATACAATATGTCAGATAAATTAAACTTATTGGCAGGGCCTACGTTGTATTACAGCATGGATTCAGCAGATACTGAAAAAACGCGCTTTAATTTAGGTATAGGGGCTTCCTATGATATTACAGATCAATTTTTTATTGAACCCCGTTACGACATGGGTTTAACAGGAGATTTGAAGGTGAGTCACTTTTTAATTGGCACAGGCTACAAGTTTTAGTTAGCATAAATAATGTTTGTTAGGAGCCCCTTAATCGGGGCTTTTTTTATGTCTATATTTTACTGTTACTTTGCGTCAATGAACTGGACAACGTTACTCAAGCATTTTCAATCCTATATGCGCATCGAACGGGGTTTGTCAAAAAACACCATTGACAATTACACCTTTGATATCGAGCGGTTGATTGCCTATTTGGAAGAACATCAAATGGAGATTTCACCCATCAAGATTTCGGAAGAACAAGTCCAACAGTTTATTTACGCGATCTCTACAGAAGTCAATCCGCGTTCGCAATCGCGCATCATTTCAGGCTTGAAGAGTTTTTTTAGTTATTTAATTTTCGAAGATTACCGGGCCGATAATCCCATGGAACTCATTGAAGCGCCGCGCATCGGCCGAAAATTACCTGATACCTTAGCCGTTTCTGAAATTGATGCTTTAATAGCCGCGATTGATTTGTCCAAACCCGAAGGCGAACGCAACCGGGCCATGATAGAAACACTCTACGGCTGTGGCTTGCGGGTATCCGAATTGGTCGAACTCAAACTATCCGATTTGTTTTTTGACGAAGGATTCATCAAAGTAACCGGAAAAGGGAATAAACAACGCTTTGTGCCTATTGGGCCCAATACCCAAAAATACATCCAGTTTTACCAACAAAAACGCAGCCATTTGCCCATTCAAAAGAGCCACAAAGACACTTTGTTTCTCAACCGCCGCGGCCGAAAACTCTCTCGCGCCATGGTGTTCACCATTATCAAATCCTTGGCGGTAGAGATCAAGTTACACAAAACGATTAGTCCGCACACCTTGCGCCATTCGTTTGCGACGCATTTGTTAGAAAACGGTGCCGACTTGCGTTCAATTCAGCTGCTGTTGGGTCACGAATCCATCACCACCACCGAAATTTATGTGCATTTAGACCGAAAACACCTCACGCAGGTGCTGCACAAGTTTCATCCCCGCAAATAATTTTATTGATTTTGTTTTATGGAATAGCGTCGTGTAGACCTATATTTGCGCCTTTATTTTTAAATCCCTACCATGAAATTATTTTTTACTTTTTTTGCTGCGCTCGTAATTACTGCCGTTCAAGCCCAAGACCACGTCTTCTCGGTGCGCGGTGGTTTGTTGAACAAATCAATTGCCTTTGAATCGGCCACTACAATAAAAGCATCGGGTTTGTATGTGGGCATGCCATCCCAATTTATTCATTTTCTAACCAGTGTTAATTATACAAT
>CAMBOW010000082.1 GCA_945869365.1 Flavobacterium psychrophilum
CTGTATATATTATTGTTCATCCGCTTTATAATTGCGGCCCAAAAAGCCAATACCAAATTTGGTCAATTGGTGGTTGTGGGCTTGGGATTCCCGATTATATTTCAGGCTTTAACTAATATGGCTGTGGCGGTAGATATGTTGCCGGTTACCGGCCAACCCTTGCCGCTCATTAGTAGTGGAGGGAGTTCCATTTGGATGACCTGTATTGCCTTGGGCATCATCATAGGCGTGACCAAAAAAGAAGAAGAAATTGCCGAAGAACAAGCCGATAAAGAACGTCGAGAAGAAGCCTTGCGCCGCATGATCGATGCCCAAATAGCGCGCGAAGAAGCTGCAGAAGCTGCTTTGTTGGCCGAAGAAAATTTTTCTATCACCGATCATTCATCTTCAAAAGAATAAAAATGAGCAGCTTGCGATTCATCATTAGCGGAGGCGGAACTGGCGGGCATATTTACCCGGCCATTGCGATTGCCAATGCCTTAAAATTGCGATTCCCTTCTGCTGAGTTTTTGTTTGTGGGTGCCCAAGACAAAATGGAAATGCAAAAAGTGCCGCAAGCAGGCTATGCCATTCAAGGCTTGTGGATTGCTGGTTTGCAACGCAAATTAACCCTAGACAACTTGCTGTTTCCGTTCAAGTTATTGAGTAGTTTGTGGAAATCCAGTTGCATTTTACGAAAATTTAAACCCGACGTGGTTATTGGTACCGGCGGATTTGCTAGCGGACCTTTGTTGCAAATGGCCAACAGTCGTGGTATTCCAACCCTGATTCAAGAACAAAATTCCTATCCGGGCATTACCAATAAATTACTGAGTAAAAAAGCGAGCAAAATTTGCGTGGCCTACGATCAGTTGGAACGCTTTTTCCCGGCATCCAAATTGGTATTCACCGGAAATCCGGTGCGGCAAGATTTAGTCGATGTGCATGCCAATCGAACAGCCGCACTCACTCATTTTACTCTTGATCCCAAAAAGAAAACTGTACTAATTTTAGGCGGAAGTTTGGGTGCCCGACGTTTGAATCAATTGGTCGAAAAAGAATTGGATTTTTTCGCGAGTCAAGGACTTCAAGTCTATTGGCAATGTGGAAAGTTATATTGGGAACAGTACCAAAAATACAATGCCCAAGCCGGTGTGCAGGTGGTGGCCTTTATCGATCGCATGGATTTGATTTATGCCGCAGCCGATTTTGTGATTTCCCGCGCGGGAGCATCCTCGGTGTCGGAGTTGTGTTTGGTAGGGAAACCCACACTATTTATTCCGTCGCCCAATGTAGCCGAAGATCACCAGACCAAAAATGCCCAAGCTGTGGTGTCTCAAGAAGGTGCATTACTGTTGAAAGAAAGTGAATTGGACACCAAATTTGAAACAGTATTTGGAGAATTAATTGCAGATGAATCGCTGCAAAAAAAATTGAGTGCCAACATCCAAAAACTAGCCAAGCCAAACGCAACAGCAGCAATCGTAGAAGAAATCGTCAAACTCATTAAGCAATCCTAACCAACTATATTAGCCAGACACAACACACAAAATGAATATCAACCAACTACAAAACGTCTATTTTATTGGGATCGGTGGCATCGGAATGAGTGCCTTGGCTCGGTATTTTAAACACATAGGCAAAGAAGTGGTGGGGTATGATAAAACGGCAACACTACTCACGGATGAATTGATTTCCGAGGGAATTGCCATTCATTTTGAAGATAATATTGCACAGATTCCCACTCATTTTTATACCGAAAACACCTTGGTTGTAGTTACGCCTGCCGTGCCCGTTACCCATGCCGAATGGAACTATTTTGTGGAACGCGAGTATGCAATCAAAAAAAGAGCCGAGGTATTGGGATTAATTACCCAAGACACCTTCACTTTTGCGGTGGCAGGTACCCACGGAAAAACCACTACTTCTGCTATTTTAGGACATATTTTATTTGAAAGCGGGGTTGATGTAACGGCATTTGTGGGCGGAATAGTAGAGAATTATGAATCCAATTTAATCGGCCGGGGAAAAACAGTAACTGTGGTAGAAGCCGATGAGTTTGATCGTTCGTTTTTACACTTGCATCCCAATATGGCTTGCGTGACCTCAACCGATGCCGATCATTTGGATATTTACGGAGATGCCTCGGCGATAGAAGCTTCGTTTCAAGAATTTGCAGATAAAATTACTGATAAATCCAATTTGTTTGTGGCGACTGGGTTGCCCATAGAAGGCACTTTAGTCGCAGTAAATCAAGTTGCAGCTTACCGCGCTTGTCAGGTGCGAATCGAAAATGGCGCCTATGTGTTTGATGTGCAAACCCCAACCGAATTGCTCCGTGATTTGCATTTTAGTTTGCCGGGCACACACAATCTAACCAATGCCTTGATGGCGTTGGCGATGGCCAAAAATTATGGAGTTTCAACTGAAAATATAGCCCGTGCCTTGCAGTCGTTTCGCGGGATTCGCCGACGTTTTTCATTTCAGATTAAAACGGATGACTTGGTATATATAGACGACTATGCACACCATCCAACCGAAATTAATGCGGTGCATCAGGCGGTGCGGGAATTGTATCCTAGCAAAAAAGTATTGGCTGTTTTTCAGCCGCATTTATTCAGTAGAACACAAGATTTTGGCGCCGATTTTGCCAAAAGTTTGAATCAGTTTGATCGGATCATTGTATTAGAAATTTATCCAGCACGGGAGTTGCCTATTGCTGGAATTAATGCCCAATGGCTGTGCAATCAGATTGAAAATCCAAACAAATCTATCGTGTCAAAATCAGATTTGGTTGCCGAATTGTGTGCCGCACAAGAATCGGTTATCGTAACGATTGGAGCAGGCGATGTTGGCGAAATGGTGAAGGAAATAAAAACAGCATTAGAACAAAATAGTAGAACCTAAAACTGACCAAGCGATGCGTACTTTTTTTAATTGGACAAACCTGCGATTAGGGCTCATGATAGCCTTGGTGATTTTTCTGTTTTCGTTTACCTCACTTCGCAACGAATCGAGGAAAATAAAGGGCTCAGCTGTTTTTTTTGTTGAAGATAATTCGCTTTTCATTAAACAAGAATCGGTTAATAAATTGTTAATAGAAAATAAAACACACGCCTCAGCCATTGAAAAAGTTACGTTAGATTTGAACAAGTTGGAAAAATCCATAGCCCATAATCCAATGATTGAGAAATCAGAAGTTTATGTAAGTATCGATGGAATTTTGACGGCCAAAGTTGAGCAAAAAACACCCATAGCCCGTGTTTTTGACGCTTCAAGTTCTTATTATATTGACTATCACGGTAGGAAAATGCCTTTGTCAGAAGAGTTCACGGCACGCGTGCCCGTAGTGTCGGGAATAACCACCCCCAAATCGCTTCAGCAAATCGTTCCAGTACTGCAATATATTTTTAAAGATTCGTTTCTGAAGAAAAATATTATTGGGGTAGAACTGGTTCCTGTTTCGGGTTTGCGTATGCTCAATCGGAATTACGATTACGAGATTGAGTTTGGAAAACCGATGCGCATTGATAGTAAGTTTACCTGTTACAAGGCCTATTTTCAGAAGGCGGTTTTAGACAGCAGTTTAACCAAGTATAAGAGAATTAATTTAAAGTTTACGCAACAAGTGGTTTGCATAAAAAAATAGCATATGGAAAACGAAAACATTGCAGTAGGTTTAGATATCGGAACGACCAAAATCGTAGCCATGATTGGCAAGAAAAACGAGTACGGTAAGTTGGAAATCTTAGGCGTAGGAAAATCCAAAAGTTTGGGTGTAGCGCGTGGCGTAGTAAATAACATTACGCAAACTATTCAATCTATTCAGCAAGCTATTTTGGAAGCCGAAAACAACTCGGGTTATCAAATTAAAGATGTGGTGGTGGGTATTGCCGGTCAACACATTCGCAGTATACAGCACAGCGATTACATCAGTCGACCAAATTCTGACGAAGTAATTGGCGGGAAAGACATTGAGTTGTTAATCAACCAAGTGAATAAATTGGCCATGTTACCCGGCGAAGAAATCATTCACGTGTTGCCGCAAGAATTTAAAATAGATGGCCAATCCGACATCAAAGAACCGATTGGGATGTACGGTGGACGTTTAGAAAGTTCTTTTCACGTAGTTGTAGGCCAAGCCTCTTCTATTCGAAATATTGGTCGTTGTATTCAGAATTCAGGAATTGAGTTGTCAGGATTAACGCTAGAACCATTGGCATCAGCCGACGCCGTTTTGAGTCAAGAAGAAAAAGAAGCAGGAGTTGCCTTGATCGATATAGGCGGTGGAACCACCGATTTGGCCATCTTCAAAGACGGCATCATTCGCCATACTGCTGTAATTCCATTTGGCGGAAACATCATTACCGAAGACATCAAAGAAGGCTGCTCGATCATCGAAAAACAAGCCGAATTACTCAAAGTTAAATTTGGATCGGCTTGGCCAGGAGAAAACAAAGACAATGAAATTGTATCTATCCCCGGCTTACGCGGCAGAGACCCGAAAGAAATATCCCTCAAAAATTTATCCAAAATCATCCATGCCCGCGTAGTAGAAATCATCGAGCAAGTGTTTGCTGAGATTCGCGCTTATGGACATGAAGATCCCCGTAAAAAATTGATTGCAGGTATTGTATTAACTGGTGGTGGAGCCAATTTGAAGCACATCAAACAATTGGTAGAATACATCACCGGAATGGATACCCGCATTGGCTATCCCAATGAACATTTGGCCGGAAACTCCAATGTTGAATTTTCAAGTCCCTTGTATGCCACAGCAGTAGGATTGATGATGAACAGCATTGAGAACAAAACCCAAAGTGCGGTTCGCATCGAACGCGTGCCAGAAAAAGTATCGCCGCCAAATGATTTTGCTCAGGTGTCGGCTGTAGAACTCAAACAAACAGAAACAACCGCTCCTGTAGCCGAAGAAGTTCCTGTAGAAGCGGTAGTAAAGGAACCGGCCAAGCTCGAGTCCTCAGAAGGATTAGTAAAAAACATTTTCAACAATTATTTCGTCAAGTTGAAAGATTTTCTAGAAAACGCAGAATAGTTCAAGACCAAAATAAAGAATTCAAAAAAACCAAAAAGTATGACAAGCAACTCAGATTTTGGAAGTATCTCATTTGATTTACCAAAAAACCAATCAAATGTGATTAAAGTGATCGGTGTAGGTGGCGGCGGAAGCAATGCCATCAACCACATGTTTAAGCAAGGAATTAAAGGGGTAGACTTTATTGTCTGCAACACCGACTCACAAGCGCTAGAAAATAGTGCAGTACCAAATAAAATTCAACTGGGCGTGCACCTCACTGAAGGTCTTGGGGCAGGGGCAAATCCCGAAGTTGGACAACAATCAGCTATTGAGAGCATTGCCGACATCGAAAAAATGTTGGACAGCAACACCAAAATGGTTTTCATTACTGCGGGTATGGGTGGTGGAACCGGAACAGGTGCTGCACCGGTAATTGCACAATTGGCCAAAGAACGCGATATCCTTACGGTGGGTATTGTAACCAAGCCTTTCCAATTTGAAGGAAAAGTGCGTTACGAACAAGCCTTGTTGGGTGTGGAGAAATTGCGCAAACAAGTAGATTCGTTGATCGTGATCAACAACAACAAACTAAGAGAAGTATACGGCAATTTAGGTTTTAAAGCCGGTTTCTCTAAAGCTGACGAAGTCTTGGCTACCGCTTCTCGTGGAATTGCCGAAGTAATCACGCACCACTACACCCAAAACATCGACTTAAAAGATGCCAAAACCGTCTTGTCCAATAGTGGAACTGCCATCATGGGATCGGCAACTGCTACGGGAGATAACCGAGCTAAAAATGCCATTGTAGCGGCCTTGGATTCTCCGCTATTAGACGACAATAAAATTACCGGAGCCAAAAACGTATTGTTGCTTATCGTTTCTGGAACCAATGAAATTACCATTGATGAAATCGGTGAAATCAACGACCATATCCAGGCCGAAGCTGGATTTAACGCCAACATTATTATGGGAGTTGGCGAAGACGAATCGTTGGGGGAGGCTGTTGCAGTTACTATTATTGCGACCGGATTTAATGCCGAACAACAAAAAGAAATTATCAATACCGCGCCCAATAAAATCATCCATACGCTTGATGGCGAACAACAATTGGTACAAGATCTAACCACCAAAAACGTAGATTCATTTGCCAATCCTTTGGATGAAATCATTCAAGAATCTGCCCAAAAAATTGTATTTGAATTACTCGAAGACGAAGAAATTGTAGCTGAAAAAGAACCCGAAATTCAAGAAAATGAGTTGTTGTTTATCTCCGAATACATCAAAAGTTTAGATGTAACCTTTGAGATAGTATCGCCAGCAAAGCCATTGGCATTCGAAATTGAATCGGTGTTACCCGCTGTGAATGAAATCCCGGTTTTTGAGCACCAAGTTGTGGCCAAACAAGAGCAAGTTGCTTTTACCTTTGATTTGCCGCTTGCCAAAGCTGAACCCGAAGTGGACGAAAACAAAATCTTGTTTGAGCTAACCAACGAAACCAAAAACATCGTCGTGAATCAGCCGGTACAAGTGGTTCCCATGACTGAATTAAACGAAAATGGGGTGATTAAATATTCGCTAGAAGAGTATATGGAACTCGAAAGTGATTTATTGACATCCAAACCAGCGGCCGAAGTACAAGAGCCAATTGCTCCAGAATTGGACATCACCATGAAAGTGGCTGAACCGGTTGCTTTTTCTCCTGCCTATGACGAAGTTTCTCCTATAGAAATGTCTATCGAGGAAACCCTTAAACACCGAGCAGATGAGCGTCGACGCAAATTGAAGGAGTTCAATTACAAATTCAGCAACAGCAGCTCGCGCATTGACGAATTTGAACGTGAACCCGCCTACAAAAGATCGGGAATTGATGTAACCACCAATCCGTTGTTGAATAACACCTCGAGAACTTCGGTGGGCGTAGACAGTAATGACGATATGCAGTTGCGATCTAATAATTCCTTTTTGCACGATAACGTAGACTAATTGCGCTACTCGAAAAAGTATAACCCGAAAGATCACTGCATTTTTCGGGTTATTTTTTTTATCTTCGCCCCCACAAATTGTGTAACCTATTATACTTGACACTATGAGTTTAGCTGCCCAAATCATGGACGAAATGAAAACCGCCATGAGAGCCAAAGATACGATTGCCTTAGAAGCCTTGCGCGCTATAAAATCAGCCTTGTTGTTGGCACAAACCGAAAGCGGTGCCAAAGAAGAAATTGCTGCCGATGACGAAATTAAATTGCTTCAACGCCTCATTAAACAACGCAAAGACAGCGCAACTATTTATGCCGAACAAGGCCGTCCTGATTTGGCTGAGCCCGAATTGGCGCAAGTGGCTGTAATCGAAAAATTCTTACCGGAGCAACTCAGCGAAGCCGAAGTTGAAGCAATCGTTGCTCAAATTATTGCAGACAACGGATTTGCTGGCATGGCCAATATGGGCCAAGCGATGGGCTTAGCTTCAG
>CAMBOW010000083.1 GCA_945869365.1 Flavobacterium psychrophilum
CCTTGAAAAAAGCTTCGCCAACTGGGTTCTACAGCATCGGGACTCTGGGTATATTGTTCGTATAAATCGGCAAAAAATTGCGTGTGTGCAGCATTTAAAAAGGAAAACCTATCCATATCGTATTGCGTATCCTGATTTGTAAAATAGTCTCGCAAAAGTACACTAATTGAAAATACCCGCGCTAATTTTTTATGTACTTTTATAGCCTAAATCCTTGATTTTTTAGCATGAAAACTATATCCCCCTCATTTTTTTGTACGCTCGCTTTGGTGTTAATTGGTTTGGTTTTTACTCAATCCCTATGTGCCCAAGGCGGGCGATCTGGTTTTTGGGGCGACGTGCAATATGGCGGCGGCTTTGGTTTGGGAATTTCTCGCGATTATACCAACGTATTGGTAGCGCCAAGTGCGATCTATCCGATCAATGATTATTTTGCTGCAGGCGTGGGTATGATGGGTAGTTTTGTAAACTCAAAAAATAATTTTGCCGAATCCTATAGCAGTAAAATTCTTGGAGGAAGCCTTATAGGGTTGGTGAATCCATTTGAAAACGTGCAGCTTTCTGGCGAATTAGAACAAATGCATGTGCAACAACAAATCACTGCCAACAACCTCCAACTGAAAGATGATTTTTGGAATACGGCCCTGTTTTTGGGTGTTGGTTTTCGATCAGAGAACCTCACTTTTGGTGTGCGATACAATGTTCTTTTTGACGAAAAAGACCGCATCTATGCCGATCCCTATATGCCGTTTATTCGCTTGTATTTTTAGCGGTTAGCGATATCCCTTACTTAGGCAAACAACATCCTGTAAAATCAGTAAATTTAGTTTCTTGGCTTTTTATTTGATTGATTCTCGCTGTAATATTGCAACAAAGCGGATACAATAGCCGCTACCAACAATACATATATGGGCCAGACGTTGTTCATGAGGAGGAATCCCACAACCCAAAAATTAAAAAAATAGCGGTAATAAAATACAACATAATGCAGCAGTTGATTAGGCTAGCTTTCAACTAAAACTAGTTTATATAAAAAATTGATAGCCTTAATTATCCTAACTGTTTGCAAAAATACCTTAGGGAGGAAAAAGCAGTTTAGTCCTATACTGGTTTAACTGCTTATAAAAATACTTGTCAATCGTGCAATCGCGTTTATCCCCAAAATACTTTCAAAATCTTGATAAAAAAAGCATTATAAACATTACTAAAATAAATGAAGCAATTGATTGCACGATTAAAGACAAGTTAATCTTTAGATGTAGATTTAATTTAAATATATACAGAGCAAAAATAGCTTTCAAAACCTCAAACGATGAGGTTAACCGCCTTTCTTTAGTTCAAATTATTGCTTTTTGAACTAATAAATAAAATCAAAAAAATGATGGTTTTTGAATTATCGACTTCGTTTTTATGTATAATTACATGATTATAAAGTAGTTATACAAAATTAAAGGCGCAACTGTTTAAACAAATTTCAAATTTTGTATGGCATTTTATACTTATGTTAACTTTTGTTTAATTAATCCGTTCTAAAAGTATAATTTTGAATTTTTATGTTGAATTATGGTTCTTATTGTTTCGATTGCCGTCATTTTGTTAAGTCTACTACTGATCTATAATAATTTTTCTAAAAACAAAAATTCATTATACATCTGTGGTAGTTTGATGTGCATGAGCATGTTTGCCATCTTGCATCATTTTACAATTATTGAGCCCAATGTTTTTTGGATTGCAATCTTCTCGGGGCATATCTTGCCCTTTGCTTTTCTCACGGGTCCTTTTTTGTATTTCTACACCCGAAATGCCTCAACGGGAAAGGTCGTGTTTCTGAAAAATGATTTTTTGCATTACATTCCTTTTGTTTTGGTACTCGCCTCTGTTTTCCCGTATTATTTTACTGCTTTTGATTCCAAATTAAAACTCGCCCAACTGCTCGTCCAAAATCCGAACAGCATGATTACGCACGTAAATTTCAGTTGGCTTTACCCGAGTTATTGGAATATTCTTGCTAGACCTTTATTTTTGGTTGCTTATTCTATCTATTCGTTGGCTTTCATTCAAAGAAATCTAACCCTTAAAAAACAAAAATTTTCTCTAAAACATAGTGAACCCCAACTCAAGTGGTTGGTAATTATCTCTTCTTTATTTGTACTCATCAGTACGCTGTATAGCTTGTTGACGATAAATTTTTTCCTTCGTTACATACAAAATAGAGAAGAAATAAACCAATCACCGCTTAGTTATTTGATTTATGCTTTGTTGTGTATTTTACCTGTTTTGATGCTTGTTTTTCCAGAGATTTTATATGATGTGAAAAAAAACAAGCGCAGCAGCAAAAAAGCAGAGCTTGAACGGTATGAAAACCACGATGAATTGGTAAAAAAAGCAGATTCAATGCTCGAATTCATCAAAAAAGAGGCCAATTTAATGGATCCAAACTTTGGAATTGACAATATTTGCAGCACCTTAACACTCACTAAGGAGGAAGTGAATTATTGTTTTGCTGTGATTTTGAAAACCAAATTGGCTACTCTAAAAAAAGAACTCCGGGTAGAGCTAGCCAAAAAAGAATTGCAAAACGGCATGTTGCTGTCACATTCTATGGAAGGAATTTGGGTAAAAGCTGGATTTACATCCAAGACCGGTTTTTTTGTGGCATTCAAAGAGGTGTCGGGACTAACGCCATTGGAGTATGTGAAATTGGTTGTTGAGGAAACAAAACCTGAGTAATTGCCAAGCAACTTAACTCGAATACTTGGCGCGATACCACACTTTTTGCCATTCGCGTTGGAGTAAAATAAAAGAAACTTTCTCGGCCAACACCACCAAATCTGTACCGTCCAATTGTTTGATTTGCTCCTCGGGCACGTCTACGATGTATAATAAATTCAGATATTCGGCAAACTTGTATTGAATCAGGCGGTAAATTTTGTCGTGCAACTGTGCTTTGAGTTGCTGCGGCGCAATGTCTAAATCAAAATCAACAGGTTCGTTGGCCAAGGTAAAATCTTTGTTGAGTTGCACCACTAACTTGTGATACAATTGCTCAGACTCGGCTTGATCCAACAATTGAGCTGCCGAAATGGGATATTGAAATGACATGAAAGTATGATTTATTTATACCGTACGGCGCATTAAATTCTGTGCGAAAGCTTTGAGCAGGTCTTTTTTGGTTTGGTCTACAGGCAAAGTATCAACCAATTCTAAGGCTTTTTGGGTGTACATTTCGATGGCGTCTTGTGTGACTTTGCTAGCACCGGTTCTCTCAAACAATCGCTTTACCGATTCTATTTTATCGGTATTATCGGTGGGCTGAATGGAAAACAATTGCGCCAATTGCAATTTATCTTGGGGCTTGGCAAATTCCATCGCCTTGAGGTACAAATAGGTTTTTTTGTTTTCGATGATGTCGCCCCCTACTTGTTTGCCAAAGGTTGCCGGATCGCCAAAGGCATCTAAATAATCGTCTTGCAACTGAAAGGCCAATCCTAAATTAAGTCCAAAATCATACAAGAGTTGTGCATTTTTCTCCGAAGTTTTGGCAATAATCGCACCCATTTTTAAGGCTGCGGCCACCAAAACAGCGGTTTTATATTCAATCATTTTTAGGTATTCGGGCAGGGTTACATTGTCCCGTTGCTCAAAATCGACATCCCATTGTTGGCCCTCGCAAACTTGTAATGCGGTTTGGCTAAAGAGTTTGGCCAAAGCATAAAATACGGCGGGTTCGTAGTGTTCAAAATAGCGATACGCCATAATGAGCATGGCATCTCCCGATAGAATTCCGGTATTAATGTCCCATTTTTCGTGCACCGTTTCGTGGCCTCTACGCAAGGGAGCATCGTCCATAATGTCGTCGTGCACCAACGAAAAATTGTGAAACACCTCAACGGCCAATGCTGCCGGTAAAGCCGCTTGGTAATTAGCTTCAAACAATTCGGAGGCCAATAAGGTGAGCACCGGACGCAATCGCTTACCACCCAAGCCCATAATGTAGGAAACTGGCTCGTACAAGTTTGCCGGTTCTTTGGCAATAGACTGTGTCTGTACATACTGAGCTATAAATTCTTGGTATTGAGCGATGGAATGCATGGGTAAATTTTTTGGCTAATTTAAGGCATTCGAGTGGGATTCTCAAGGCAGGATAAAAGGCAAATGTTAAAAAATCATAAAACTTAGGAAACTATTTTTGTTTTTAAAGTTTCCGGCGTAGTTTTGCCCGCGCTATTCAAGGTGGGATTAGCATAACCCTCGCGAAGAATACCTATAACATGAAAGAAAAAATCATTCAAAAAGCAACCGAAATGTTCTTAAAACTGGGTTTTAAGAGCGTGACTATGGATGATATTGCCTGTGAATTGTGCATTTCTAAAAAAACCATCTACAAGTATTTTCAAAACAAAGAGGTGCTCATCGAAGAAGGAACCGAGGCCGTGCACCAACAAATGCAAGTGATGATGAATGAAATTGTGTCGCAGAAATACAATGCCATTGCCGAAAATTTTGAGTTTCGAAAAAGTTTCAAGAAAATGTTTCAATCGGTTGATCATACGCCTGCCTACCAACTCAAAAAACATTATCCCGAAATATACCACAGCATGATGGCGATTCGACTAAACGAATGCAACATCTTGTTTAGACAAAATATCGAAAAAGGCATCCAAGAAGGATTGTATCGCCCAGAAATTGACATTCCTACCGCCGTGCAATTTTATTATACCTTGATTTTTTCGATCAATGAAAACACGCTCTTAGAAAAAGAAGCCAAAGCACTAGAAGCCAAAGCACTGGAATACCATACCCGAGCAATTGCCACTCCTACAGGCCTAGTAGAGTTCGAAAAACAATTATTAAATCCCTTATTTTAATCGCACTACCATGAAAAACAACCTACTTATTATTTTAATTTTTATCAGCGGCCTACTGCAAGCACAGGATGCGCCCCAAAGCTATTCGTTTAGTTTGGACCAAGCCATCAGCCATGCGTTAAGCCATAATTACTCGGCTATAAATGCCACACGTGACATTGCCATGGCCAAAAAGAAAAAATGGGAAACCACCGCCATGGGATTGCCACAAATTAGCGCGGGCCTGGATTACCAAAACAATTTCGAATTACAAAAATCCTTAATTCCAGCTCAGTTTTTTGGCGGACAACCGGGTGAATTTGCCGAAATAGCCTTTGGAACCAAACACAACATGAATGCCCGGGGTACTTGGAGTCAAATTATTTTTGATGGTTCCTATATCGTGGCCTTGCAAGCATCAAAAACCTACTTGAAATATTACGAAAACGCACAAAAAAATACAGTGGTTTCGGTAAAAGAAATGGTAATTAACACCTATGGCAATGTGTTGTTGGCCGAAGAAAGCTTGGGCATTCTACAAAAAAACAAAGCAACATTAGAGAAAACCTTGTTTGACACCAACGAGATCTTTAAAAATGGCTTAATCGAAGAAGAAAATGTTGAACAACTGCAAATTACCTTGGCGACCATAAACAGCAACCTCACCTACACCAGCCGCTTGGTAGAAATTGCACGCAAAATGCTCAAAGTAACACTGGGCATGGAACTCACAGACAGCTTGGTGCTCACCGACAAACTGGATCAGCTGAGTGTGGCCAACATGGATTTGGCGTTTGCCCAAACCGAATTTAAACTGGCCAATAACACCAATTACCAAATTGCACAAAATTTTAACGAACAACGGCAATTGGAACTCAAACTAGAAAAATCTAAAGCCTTGCCGTCGATGTATGCCAATGTAAATTTTGGGTACAACGCGTTCAATAACAAATTTGCATTTTTTACCGAAAATCAAAAATGGATGAATTACTCCAACATGGGCGTGAGCTTAAGTGTGCCAATATTTAGCTCCTTCATGCGGAGCGCCCGAACTCAACAAGCACGCATAGCCGTTGACAAAGCCAAAACCCAACTCAAAGAAGCCGAACAAAAACTACAATTGCAGTTTGATAAAGCCAAAAGCGACTACGAGTTTAGCATCGAAGAATACAACAGCGCCAAAAATAACCTGCGCTTAGCCGAACGCATTGAGAAAAAACAAGCCATCAAATTTGCTGAAGGTTTGTCTTCGAGTTTTGAATTTAATGAGGCCCAACGTCAATTGTATACAGCACAGCAAAGCTACTTGCAGTCCATGACCAACATCATCAACAAAAAAGCGGCCTTGGCAGCCGTGCTAAATAACTAATCTAACCTTGTACACTTCTAATAAAAAACAGATGAAAAAAATTATCCTACTCCCAACCTTAGCCCTTCTCTTATTTTCTTGTGGAAAGGCCGACAACAAAAGCATTGAATCAATTATTGCATCCAATAACACCGCAACCATTTCAGCCAAAAAAGCCGAATTGCAAGTGCAAATTACCCAACTAGAAGAAGCGTTATCCAAATTGGACACCGTAAAAGAAGAAGTGTTGGTGGCTATTCAACCGGTGAAAGACAGTTTGTTTGCCCATTATTTGGAAATACAAGGAAACATCAACACCAAAGAAAACGTACTCATTCAACCCGAAATTCCGGGCGCCTTGGTTGCTTTACATGTAAAAGCAGGACAGGCCGTGAGCAAAGGACAAGTGTTGGGGCGTGTGGACGATGGCGGCATGAGCGAACAATTGGCGAGTATAGAAAACCAATATGCTTTGGCCAAAACCACCTTTGAGCGTCAAAAGAATTTGTGGAGTCAAAAAATTGGTTCGGAAATTCAATTTTTGAATGCGCAAACACAAATGGTAAGCGCCCAAAAAGCCGTAGCTCAACTCAAAGCCCAATTAGGGAAAACCGTAATTAAAGCGCCATTTACCGGCGTTATTGACGAAGTATTTGTAGAACGAGGCGAAGTAGTGAGTGCCAACCCACGTGGGTTGATGCGTTTGGTTAATCTTAGTAATATGTATGTGTCAACTATGGTTCCCGAGACCTATATTGGCAAATTAAAAATAGGCACGGTAGTAGAAGTAAAGCTATCAGCCTTGGGCAAAACCTATGCCGGAAAAGTGCGTCAAGTGGCCAGCAACATCAACCCGAGCAACCGCAGTTTTGGGATAGAAATTGCCGTTCCCAACACCGATAATTTATTGCGTCCCAACCAGGTGGCCAAATTAAAAATTACCGATTATGTTAATCCAAAAGCCCTAACGGTGCCTTCAAACAGCATTCAAAAAGACGGACAAGGCAATCAATTTGTGTTTACCGCAACAGCGGTGAAAGGCAATACCGCCATCGCCAAAAAAACCATTATTACTTCGGGAAAATCGGCCAATAATGTAACCGAAATTCTAAGCGGATTAAACCCCAAAGACCTTATTGTTACCGACGGAGCCAACGCCATTTCTGAAGGCATGAAATTGAATTTTTAATCACACACAAGGCCTAAACCGCATATTATGGGACATAAAAA
>CAMBOW010000084.1 GCA_945869365.1 Flavobacterium psychrophilum
GCAATGCGTTCGGTATAGGAATTTGCTGCCAATCCGGCCAGCGCATCGCCCGAACGATAGGGAGTTGCTTTGGCCAAAAGCGTCTTTAGATCGGGAAATGTAAAGGAGATATTATTTTTGGTAAACCGGTACATAAGCTCGGGTTTAGTCTTCGTCTAAAATTTCACTACGAAGTAAAGCCGTTTTTTCTACATTTCCAACTAGCTTAAATCCTATTACTAACGCGACCATTCCCGCCAAAAAAATTAGGGACAAGAGCAGGTTGAAGTAGACAATTGAGGCCAAACACAGCAGCGATAGCAGTAGGGCAATTGCGGGAAATAGGGGATAAAATGGCGTTTTGTAGGACGCTACATACTGCGGTTGTTGGCGCAATTTAAACAAACTAAGCATGCTGATGAGGTACATGACCAAGGCGCCTAACGCCGAAATAAGAATCACTTGGGCAGTTGTGCCGGTGAGTAGTGCGACCAATCCCACTAATCCGCCTACCAACAAGGCCCAGTGTGGGGTGCGAAAACGGGGATGCAATTTGCTCCATTTGGCCGGTAAATAGCCGCTGCGCGACAAGGCAAACAATTGTCGGGAATAGGAGGTGATTAGACTGTGAAACGAAGCGATGAGCCCAAATAATCCAATGCTTGTAAATAATTTTGACCAATGGCTGTCGCGACCCAGAACTTGGCTTATGGCTTCGGGCAAGGGGTAATCTAGGTTTTGCAGTTGTGTCCAATCGCCAATTCCTCCGGCTAAAACCATCACGCCTATGGCCAAAAAAACCAAAGTAGCCAGCGCATAGCCGTATCCTTTTGGAATCGATTTTGACGGGTTTTTTACTTCTTCGGCTACCATGGCCAATCCTTCTATTCCCAAAAACAACCACACTGCAAATGGCAAGGATTCAAAGATGCCCGAAACGCCAAAAGGCAGGCCATTGTGGGTGAAATTTTTCAGTTGAAACGAAGGCGTAACTATGCCCATAAAGAGCAGCAATTCGGCCACAGCCAAAACCGTAACCAACAAATTAAACTGCGTAGATTCTTTGATCCCAAAAAAATTAATTAGGGAGAAAATTACATAACACCCAATAGCGGTGCCCAATACGGGGATTTCCGGCAATAAAAAATGCAAATAACTGCCCAAGGCAAAAGCAATCGCGGGGGGTGCCAATACAAATTCTACACAGGTGGCATAGCCGGCTATGAGTCCACCGTAGGGCCCAAAAGCTTTGTAGGCAAAGGCAAATGGTCCTCCCGCATGGGGAATTGACGTGGTGAGTTCGGTGTAACTGAAAATAAACGTAATGTACAAGACCGCTACAACAACTGTAGCCACCAGAAATCCCATGGTTCCAGCCGAATTCCAGCCGTAATTCCAGCCAAAATATTCGCCAGAAATAACCATGCCTACCCCCAAGGCCCATAAATGAATAGGCGTGAGGACTTTTTTTAACTGGTTTGTTTTAGGTGTATTCATGAAGTTGGTGTTATGAGTAAAAAAAATCCCTTACCTAAAAAAATAGCTAAGGGATTGTATTGGTTAAGTTGGCTTAGGCTTCTTCTGGTGCAGTTGGCTCTTCTGTAACAGCTACTGGAATTTCAACTTCAGCTACTGGAGCAGCTTGATGATTCATATAATTGGCTTTTACGTCTTCGTAGAATTTGGCATTGCTCACTTGCATGTAGGGCACTAACCACAAGAATCCAATTCCTAAAGTAAGGATGCACAACAAAGCCCAACCCACAAAGCGAAGCGCTAAGCAAAAGTACTTCCATTTGTAGCCGTCCATCATGGCTTTACTTTTGTCAATGGCTTCCATGGCATCAATCGATTCGTCATCGGCAATGATGTAGAACGTCATGGAATAGGAAAGTGCAGCAATAATTCCAGGAATGATTAACAACAACATCCACAGGATAATAAATACAACCATCAAAAAATAGGCTGCTAGGGCTAATCCAAATTTATTGAATCCTTCAAAAAGTTGATTGATATTGGCGTCTTCTTCTCTGGCCAGAGCCAAAGAATAAGTGGCCAATCCGATGGCCATTGGTCCGCCAATTAAAAGAGAAATGATTGGTCCTGCAAAGGGAATTAGCTGGACGGCGATCATGATTAACATATACACGACAAAAGCGCCAATGGCTTGTCCCCATTTGCCTGCCAAAGATTCGCGTGCTTGTTGCATTAATACGGTGTTTGCGGTACTCATACAATTTAGTTTTTTTGAAGTAGACCTACTCATTTGGCTTTTCGGATATCGCCCCCGCATTTTTCCATGCGGGCAGGAGTTTTAGGTTTAGTTTTGACGAATATAGTAAAATTGGTTTTTAAAACCACTACTTCCTAGCCTTTTCGGTAAATAGCTGCAGCAGCAACAAGGCCAAGTTGGGTTCTACGTGACTGATACTTCCGGTTGTGATAGAAACACCAACGCCGCCATAGGTATTTACAGCTGCTCCGGCGAGCCCGATGCCGCCAAAGTTCAAAAAGTAGCAATAGCCTTCGGTTTGTTTGGAGAGAAATAAAGTCATGCCTGTAAATCCGCCTTTGTTTATGCGTAGTTCTTTTTGCAAGGTCAGGTCATATACTTGGTATTGACCCGAAGCAATTTCTTGTTTTTGGCCTTGTACTTTATAGGATTGGGATTTGGTTTCCAAAAAATTATCGTTCCCATAGACATACAATTTGTTTTTGGGAAGTGACTCAAAATTACTATCCAACAGGGCGTCTTCGGCATAATAGGTAGCCAACGTAAGTTCGCCTTCTTGTGGATTGGCTGCGGTAAACGCGACAAACTGAAACGCATTGGCTCCGTAGGCTTGCGCTTTTATTTTTATTTTATCAAACAAGTCGCTGATGTTTTTAAGGCTTCCATTGGCTTTAATTTTGGCTACAAAAACAGCCTGATCTACCGAAGCGGAAGGGCTAAGGTATATGAATTGCTGATATTTTGGGTGTTGAAGAGTATCATTAACCGCCAACACAACAACGGGTTGTGACCAAGATTCGGCGGCAAAAAACAACAGCAAAAGGAGAATAGTATTTTTCATAACCGAGATAAATTAAGTCACCTCAAATTTAAGTGTTTTAATTTGCTGTAGGAACAGAACTTCTAAATAAAATGATTCAACAAATTATACATTAGGCCAAAAAAATCCTGCGCTTTTATCGATTAACGACAAGGTGTGTGGTTTTTATAGAGTTTTTTGTCCGTTTAACGAATATTATTTTTTGTTTCAACTACAGGTAATATGTTTGTTTTGAATTTAAGAACTAATACTTATATGGAAGATTTTTATAACCCCATTTACCGTGAAGAATACATGCAGGGGTTTGAGGTAGGATTAAATCCCATTGTAGAAAATCCCATGGTTGATCAATCAAACAGAGCGTTCAACTCTGGCTTTCAATATGGCCGGGAAGAATACGAACGATTGAACGGAAAAATATCAATGGGTATTCCAAAACACATCCTAACCGATAAAATCTTAGAAGAATTTATGTTGGCCGGCATGTTGGGTATGATCATTGAATATGCGCAATACAATCCCCATCAATTACAAATTATCGAACAATGGTACAAAAGCGGTATTGAAAAATACGACGCCAACGAAACCATTTACTTGATGGCATTATTAGAATCTTTGGATATAGAAGTGCATTAATTTTTGTTGGCTGATCCCAGATAATACCCCAAATACCCCATGGGAATATAGGCCAATCCCAAATCGACCACTGCAAACCAAAGTGGAGTAGGCAACGAAAACACCATCATCGTTCCACCCAATAAAAACCAAAATCCAATCCCAATTGCCCATTGTTTTTGGTGCATAATTCCCCATTTACTCACCAAATATGCCGCCAATAAAGTTCCCAATGCATGGGCCAGAAATGGCAATAAAAAATGGATGGGTTGCATGAGTGGCATCGCAGCTTGAAGTCCGGCTTCGGTCGTGAGATCAGAACCTACAGGTGGAGGAATAAGATAACCACTACTACTTATAATTCTCATATTTAATAGGCCTCCCAAAAAGAGTGACCCACCTCCAATTAAGCTATTCCTGAGTTTTGGATTCATTTTTATATTATGTTTTGACAAGAATTAGTTCTAATCAAGTTCAGGGACTTCAGCCAATAAGGCAATAATTGACTCGGGTAAAAATGGGCGGCCACCCGCTGCAGGAACACAAGTTGCCGTAAATACCGCCTCGGTGTATAATTTGTTATTTAGGTAAATGCCTTGTTTGAGGTGCAATTTGGCGGTGCTACTTTGGTCGCGCAACAACACACAGTTAACCTGAAATGCATCACCCGATTTGAGTGGTCTCAAGAATTTTAAGGTATAGCCGGTTAAGACCATATTGATGCCTTTTTTGGCTTCTTCTTCAATATCAAAACACAACACGTCTTTCACAAATTTGTGGCGACAATCTTCCATATAGAACGGATAGTATAAGCCATCCATAATGCCTTGTATGTCGATGTGATCTTCGTTTACTTGGTAATCAAAGGTGTAATTCATGTTTTGTTGTTTAGGATTAGGACAAATATAATGTAAAGTGAAAAGACTAGTTTCCTGCAAATGGGCTGTTAAACAATCCTACGGCCAGTTCGGCCCACAGGAGTAGCAATAAAAACAATACAACTAAAATTAAACCTATGCGCCAACTGCGTTTGGAAACCTTATTTAGGATAAACAGCACCACCAAACCCGTAAAAAAAAGCAAGAATCCCGCTAGTACAAAATCAGCTACACTCCAACTGAAATCTCCCATAAATTGCATAGCTAGCAAGGGAATGACCATAATGCTCATCACAAGTTTTGGTTAATGCGGTTTGTGGCATCAGCACTTAGTAATTTGGCTTTAAAAAAGATATCGGGAATAGAAACGATTTGCGCCAAACAAACGCTGCTAAAAAAAATAAATAGAAGGCAAATGTGTGCACGCATAGGAACTATTTTCGGATTAGATTGAGTTAGTAATTGTTCTAAAAGTCAAGTTAATTCGGGCAGTTGCACATTTTGTATTGGGCGGGAGTTGATGAAGCCAATTGGATTGTGTGTCGTCTTTCATGAGTAATACACTTCCATGTTCTAACCACAAAGAAACAATTTTTTTGGTCGCTTTGTGCTTAAATGAAAATCGTCTGGTAGCACCAAAGCTCAACGAGGCAATCGCTCCACCTTTTTTCAACATTTTTTCATTGTCACTGTGCCAGGACATGCTTTCTTTGCCTGATGCGTACAAATTCAACAAACAAGAATTGTAGTGTTCGCCGGTAGTTTCTTCGACTTGTTTTTTTAGTTCCAACAGTTCGGGTGTCCACAAAAGTGCTTTTTTGGTTTGGTTGGAATAGGTATAGGAAAAATCAGCATCAGCATACCAGGCCACTTTGCGTTTGGTCACGATTACTTTACCAAACATCCGCACCTGATCGTGTTCCCATTGTATGGTGTGCAACAGCTGTTCAAAATAGTGATTGGCAGTTGGTTGATTAACTACCAAACCATAATATTCAACCGTTCCGTCATAGGGTAGCTGGTTGATTGAAGTGGTTGATGCACTTGTAAATAAATCCATTGTAGAAAACCTTCGTTGTATGCCGTGCAAATCTAAATCCTAAATTGATTACTTCTCGATGTTACTTTTGTTTATTTCAGTCAGTAGATTCCAATTGCATCTTCTTTTCGAATTTGTTATAAATGATCAAAATAAAGTACCCAAACAAGATGGCCACGATTACCAAAATATTATTCATCAATCCTTCAACGGTAAACGAAAGTCGAATTAAGATGGTTGAAATGATAAAACCCGAATTTCGGATCACTTTGTGAAATTTGTCGGTGTGAAAAAATGAAACCAACAGCAACAGCACATCTACGATTACCAATAAGGTGAAAAATTGTTCAAAAAATACATTGTTGATGTTTTTAAATAAATCATCAGACTCTTCTAGTGTAATAATTGTTTGCGTCAACCAATTAACTAAAGAATAAGTTGCCAATAGAATAACTACGGGAACAAGACAGGCAGCTATGGTTTTTTTGATTTTTACATACGTATTTAAACCCTCTTCTTGTTCGGCAGAATAGTGCACGTTTTCAACCCTTTTTTTGCTTTCCACATAGAATAAATAAATCAAGAAAAACAAAATAAGAGAGGTAACAATGTCATAGGTAAATTGCAAATCATATTTTATGGTGTACCAATCTGCTGAGATGGTAATATTGGCGAGATCTTTAAACAGTCTACGCATAATGATCAGTAGAATAATTTCGTACTGTTTATGGATATAAGTGGTGAGTGATCGCGGCAAATAATACAGCAATAAATATACTTCGTACACCAAAATAAATGAAAATGGGGTATAGATTGCTGCAATTGGATTTACAAAAAAGTTGGATGATGTACTGATGTGAATGACATCTAGATTGACTAAAGTAATCACCGCCAAATGAATCAAAAATGATGCGATAGCAATTTTTAAGAATAAACGTTCACTCCATTTTTGAGTGGTTTCACTAAGTAATTGTTTGTACATAGATAAATAAGTTTGAAGCTAAGATACTATAAAAGCAACTGCAATTAAAAAATTCTAAATTATTGGATGAATTTGTTCTGCCACGAATTCACGAATATTTCTTATGCCATTTATTTTATTTCTCAAATTTATATAAATCTGTGTTGCTAAAATAATTGCCCGAAATTTTTTGGATTGTTTCCAAAGCTTCGGTACGCAAAGAGTTTTTTTGAACACGGATTATAGAAATACACATAATCTAAAAAATTTTATTTTATTTCTCAAAATTATATAAATCTGTGTTGCGAAAAGTTTGCTTTGTCGTTCCTCCTCGCAATGACGTACTTAGTATACTACCACAAAAACTTCTAGCTTCCAACTCCCAACTCCCAACTCCCAACTCCCAACTTCCCACTTCCCTCATTTGTGCCTAAACCAACAATCCGTAAGTTTGGTTTCGTAGTTTTTAAATACCGTATTTACAGGTTTTCCATGCATCAACTGAGCATTGTATTGCGTTCGGGCCACAAAATTAAATATGCCCATATCGCCGGTAAATGCGGTTTTATTGTCGCGATTTCCCAATTCGTGAAACGCACACAACTGTTCAATAAATTGGTAGAATAAGGCAGCATTTGCTCCAATAATTCCACAATTCAATAGTGTTTCATGGGCAAACGTCGCTTCAAACGCTGAATAGTCTAGTATTTTTTCGCGCAAATGCGTGCCGTGATCAAACA
>CAMBOW010000085.1 GCA_945869365.1 Flavobacterium psychrophilum
GGATGTACAACGATCTTATTTATCCCGTATGCCCGGCCCGGAGGGATTTCGCACGACGAGTACACCCAAAAAGTGCGATCTACCTTTGAATCTTGGGGTTTTGCGGTAAAAGGCATTCATGAATTTGAGAACCCTAGTAAAGCAATCCAAGAAGCCGAAGGCATTTTTACTGGCGGAGGAAACACCTTTGTGTTGGTGGAACAACTTTACCATAACAAACTTATTGAAGTGCTGAAATCCCAGTTGGAACAGGGCACACCCTATTTGGGAACCAGTGCAGGCAGCAACATATTGGGGCAAAGTATGCACACCACCAACGACATGCCCATTGCTTATCCGCCTGATTTTACAACCTTAGGATTGATTCCCTTTAATTTAAATCCGCATTATTTAGATCCAGATACGCATTCCAAACACATGGGAGAAACCCGCGAAATGCGCATTCAAGAATTTCACGTCTATCACAAAACATCAGTGTTAGGCTTGCGCGAAGGAAGTTGGCTAGCTGTAAAAGGAGAGGCTATCACACTAAAAGGCGATTTATCTGCTCGCTTATTTCAACAAGGCCAAGTTCCGAAAGAGGTAGAATCAGGCACCGAAATGGGCGATTGGAATTGGGCATAAAAAAACCTCTAGTAAAACTAGAGGTTTTTTTTTCAGAGCGGAAGACGAGGCTTCCCGAAGGGTCGGGATTTACTTCTCGCCTTAATTACATAAAAAAACCTCTAGTAAAACTAGAGGTTTTTTTTCAGAGCGGAAGACGAGGCTCGAACTCGCGACAACCAGCTTGGAAGGCTGGAGCTCTACCAACTGAGCTACTTCCGCAATAATGAGGTGCAAATATATAGAATAAGTTTTCTTAGTTGCAAGTTTTTTTTCAAAAAGTAGCACGGAACTCAACAACAGAAAGCTAACAATAACAGTGTGAATTTGTTAAACCTAAAATAACAGAGCATGTACAGCTGAAAACCATTAGCACGCCTGAAACCTACTTGGTGCGGCATCCGGTTTTGCGTCCAGGCAAACCCCTTGAAACTTGCTGCTTTGCAGGAGATGATTTACCAACAACTCACCATTTTGGCATTTATGATGGCGAAAAAATTATTGGTGTGCTTTCCTTGTTTGTTGCCTCGAATGAAGGGATTACTGCTGCATGTCAAATGCAGTTTAGAGGTATGGCCGTTTTAGCACCCTTCCAAAACAAAGGAATTGGCGTACAATTGATGGCGTATGCAGAAGCTCAAATCCCGGTCAAAAAACCCTATTTTTTATGGTTGAATGCACGCGAAAGAGCCCTGTCATTTTATGAAAAAATGGGCTACCAAAAAATAGGCCAACCCTTTACTATTGGTGACATCGGCATACTTTATGTACTGGTTAAATTGAAAGACTAAGTCACTTTTGCGGTGGCTACTTGTGTGATTCAATTAATTGGCTAAATTTGCTTTTGTTAAATGCCAGTTTATGAGAAACCACTCTTATATTATCCTATACGCCTTTGTCCTTTTTACCGCCACCTCTTTTAGCCAAAAGAAACGCTTATCTGCTGTTAAAACGGGCGACAGAATGCAAATAGACGGCAAACTCTCCGAATCCATTTGGGATTCAGCACCGGTTGCCACTGATTTTACCATGTTTGCCCCCGACAACGGCAAACCTATCTCGGATAAAACCAAAACCGAGGTACAAATAGCCTACACCAATGACGCCATATACATTGGCGCCAAATTATTTGACAACGAACCTTCAAAAATGCTTACCGAAATTACGCCTCGCGACAACTTTGGATCGAGTGAAAATTTTGGTATTTTCTTAAACGGGTTTAACGATGGACAACAAGACTTTCGCTTTTATGTGAGTTCGGCAGGGGTGCAAGCCGACTGTATTTTTACCAACCAAAACGGGGAAGATTTTAGCTGGGATGCCATTTGGGAAAGCCACATTGCACTTACCGATTTTGGCTGGGTGGTAGAAATGAAAATTCCCTATGCTGCATTGCGTTTCTCTAAAGCCAGCAAACAAATTTGGGGAGTAAATTTTTACCGCGAAATTCGCCGCAATCGACAGTTGTTTACCTGGAATTTTATCGACACCAAAATCAATAACGAGAGTGCACAATCGGGGATTTTAGATGGAATCGAAAACATCGAACCCCCTACTCGCTTGTTCTTTATTCCGTATTCGTCGTTTTACTTAAATTCCAGCCATACCCAAAAAACCTATGGCGAACTCAAAGGCGGATTGGACATCAAATACGGCATAAGTGATGCATTTACCTTGGACGCCATTTTGGTGCCCGATTTTGGCCAAACCAAATTTGACAATGTCGAATTGAATTTAAGTCCGTTTGAACAAAAATTTTCCGAAAACCGACCGTTCTTTACCGAAGGTACCGATTTGTTTAGCAAAGGTGATTTGGTCTATTCCCGCCGAATTGGCGAAACACCCGATATTAGTTTGGCCGACAACGAAACAGCCAAACTGCCCAACACCATTCAATTGATCAATGCCGTAAAAATTTCCGGACGATCTAAAGACGGCTTAGGCGTGGGTTTTTTGAACGCCGTAACCGAAAATACGAGTGTACAGGTAACCAATACCGATACTGGTGTAGAGCGAAAAGCCGAACTACAACCGGCCACCAACTACAATGTAGTCGTTCTTGATCAGCGATTCCGAAAAAACTCTTCGGTTACCTTTATCAACACCAACGTGACCCGAAATGGGCAAGCCAAAGACGCCAATGTTTCGGCTTTTTTGTTTGATTTGAATACGACCAAAAACACCTTTACAGCCAAGGGCGATGTTAAATACAGTCATTTGAATTACAGCGATCTGGGCGCAGACAAAAAAGGAGTAAATACCTCCATCTATTTAGCCGAAACCAGTGGTAATTTCCGCTACGGTATGGGCGGAAAGTATGTATCCAAAGACTTTGACAACAATGATTTGGGAATTAATTTTCAGACGCATTACCACGGATTTATGTCTGAATTGAGTTACCGAATATTAAATCCAACAAAAAATTACAACACCTTTAATGTGCAGTTTTATTCGGAGACTTCGTTTGAGAACCGAACAGGTAAAGTACAAGACAATTCGATCAATTTCAATGTGGAATCGGCCGATAAAAAAAATGATTTTTATGGCTATGGAATTGATTTACGCCCAACGGTAACCTATGATTTTTATGAAGCCCGCACGCCCGACGACAGCAAATTTTTAAAAATCCCTCAACTATTTGGAAGTTGGTTTTACTTTTCGTCCAACTACAACCGTCCGTTTTCAATTGATGTCAATCCCTATTTTGCCATTTGTAATCAAAAAGGGCGAGGTAGAATTGGTTTTATGGTAGAGCCCAAATACCGCTTTAGTGACCATTTTTCGTTGGCCTACTCTTTCCGATTCAATAAATCGTTTAACAACATTGGTTTTTCGGACAATTTTGACGCCGATAATGATCCACTTACCGAAGACGAAGTAATCATGGCCAAACGCAACATCACTACGTTTACCAACACACTTTCTGGCAAGTATGCCCTCAACGAAAAAATGAGTGTCAATTTGAATATACGTCATTATTGGTCGTATGCCAAAAACAGCGCTTTTTATGCCTTGCAAGACAGTGGAGACATTAGCCCCGAAAATAATTACATAGCCAATAACGATTCTAACTTCAACACTTGGAACATGGATTTATCCTATTCGTGGTGGTTTGCACCGGGCAGCCAAATCTCGGCCTTGTACCGCAACAGTTCTTCGTTTTATGAAAATGAATTTCGCAGGGATTTTAGTAGCAATTTCAACAAAGCCATTGACAATAACTTCTTGAATCATGTTTTTTCGGTGAGTGTACGTTACTTTATAGATTACAATTCCTTGAAAAATTAACAAGAAAACTGGCTAATTTTTAGCAAATTCGAATGACTACTTTTTTAAGGCTCGTGTTGATTTCCGTTATCTTTGCGACAAATAGCTACCCATGAATAAGAAAGTAATTTTGATGATTTTGGACGGATGGGGAAAATCACCCGATCCCAAGGTTTCGGCCATTGATAACGCCAATGTTCCCTTTATAAATAGTTTGTATACCCTATACCCTAGTGCTCAACTGCGTACCGATGGTTTGCATGTGGGTTTGCCCGAAGGCCAAATGGGAAATTCAGAGGTGGGACACATGAACTTGGGCGCCGGACGTATTGTGTACCAAGATTTGGCTAAGATAAATTTGGCCGTAAAAAACAATACCCTCGCCAAAGAAGAAGAACTGCAAAAAGCCTTTGCGTATGCAAAAGAAAACAAAGTAGCCGTACACTTTTTGGGTTTGGTTTCGGATGGTGGTGTGCATTCGCATACGTCGCATTTGCGTGGTTTGATCGAAGCAGCAAATGCCTATGGCGTAGAAAATAGTTTTGTTCATGCCTTTACCGACGGTCGCGATGTAGATCCCAAATCGGGCAAACAATACTTGAGCGATTTGACTGCATTTTTACAAGGAACCCAAACCAAACTTGTTTCGGTTATTGGCCGTTATTACGCCATGGACCGCGACAAACGGTGGGAACGCGTGAAACTAGCCTACGATTTGCTGGTGCACGGAACCGGCAACAAAACCCGAAATCTATTGGCAAACATAGAAGAAAGTTATGCCCAAGGGATTACCGATGAGTTCATTCAACCGCTTGTGGTGGTGAATGAAAACCAACAGCCTTTGGCCCAAATTCAGGAAAATGATGTGGTAATCTTTTTTAATTTCCGCACCGACCGCGGCCGGGAATTGACCGAAGCGCTTTCGCAAAAAGATTTTCACGAACACAACATGCACCAACTCAACTTGTATTATGTGACTTTGACCAATTATGATGAAACCTACCAAAACGTACACGTGATCTACAACAAAGACAACGTGACCGAAACCTTGGGTGAAGTCCTTGAAAAAGCAGGCAAAAAGCAAATTCGCATCGCCGAAACCGAAAAATACCCGCACGTAACTTTCTTTTTCTCGGGCGGACGCGAAGAGCAATTTGAAGGCGAAAGTCGCATCTTAAAAAATTCACCCAAAGTAGCCACCTACGATTTACAACCCGAAATGAGTGCCTACGAATTGGCCGATGCTTTGGTTCCTGAACTTCAAAAAGAAACCGTTGATTTTGTCTGTCTCAACTTTGCCAATGGCGACATGGTGGGACACACCGGTGTAATGGAAGCCGCAATAAAAGCGTGCGAAGCAGTAGATCAATGTGTGAAGAAAGTAATTACCGCCGCCTTGGCTCATGGCTATACGACCTTAGTTATTGCCGATCACGGAAATTGCGAAACGATGATTAATCCCGACGGCAGCCCCAATACCGCACACACCACCAATCCGGTGCCGATTATTTTGGTAGACAAAGAACTCAAATCTATACACGACGGGGTTTTGGGTGATATTGCCCCTACTATTTTGGAGTTGATGGGAATCGAAAAACCCGCTGTGATGACGCAACATTCGTTGTTGTAATCGGACTGATTTTTAATAAAAAAGCTCCTTTTCAGGAGCTTTTTTGTTTGTTCACTTAAATCGAATTGAACAGCTCATAATAGGCCCTTTCGATTCCTTCTTTGTGATTGGGATGCGCGATGCGAATCATCGCTTCTGCGGCTGAAACATACTTACTCATACCTTGAATTTTGACCAAAGATACCTTGCTCAATTCACTCAAAAAATGATTTTTCTCATGGTTTACAACCAATTTACCGCCAAATAAGATGGCGCTACGCTGCACAAACTATTCGATTTTTTGCCTACTTTTGGACACCTATTTTTTACAGTATGATTATCCCAAAAACCCGAGAAGAAATTGAGTTAATGCGCGAAAGTGCCTTGATTGTTTCCAAAACCTTAGGCATAATTGCCAAAGAAATTAAACCCGGAGTAACGACCTTATATTTAGATAAATTGGCCGAAGAATTTATTCGGGATCACGGTGCTATTCCTAGTTTTTTGGGATTGTACGGTTTTCCAAATAGTTTGTGTATGAGTCCCAATGCCCAAGTGGTACACGGCATACCCAACGACAAACCTTTGGAAGAAGGCGACGTCATCTCGGTTGATTGTGGCGCCTACAAAAATGGCTTTCACGGCGATCACGCCTATTCGTTTGAGATTGGCGAAGTAGCCCCAGAAACCAAAAAATTATTGCAAATCACCAAAGAATCTTTGTATGTGGGTATTCGCGAATTTCGCGCGGGCAATCGTGTAGAAGATGTGGGAAATGCCATTCAAAAATATACCGAAGCCCATGGATATGGGGTGGTGCGCGAATTGGTGGGTCACGGCTTGGGTCAAAAAATGCACGAAGATCCGGAGATGCCCAATTATGGCAAAAAAGGACGCGGCAAATTGTTTGTAGAAGGCATGGTGGTAGCCATTGAGCCCATGATTAATATGGGTACGCGCAACATCAAACAACTCAAGGACGGCTGGACGATACTCACCGCTGACGGCAAACCGAGTGCGCATTTTGAACACGATGTGGCCTTGGTAGACGGCAAACCCGAGTTGCTTTCAACCTTTCAATACATCTACGAAGCCTTGGGTATTGTGAGTAATGAAGAAGACGAATTCCGAAGAAAATAACCATTTACCTTATGCTAAAATCGAGCTTTAAGTTTATCCTAAATACCATTCCCCGGCCCATTTTAATCCGGTTGAGTTTGGTGGTTCAGCCGCTACTGGCCTTTGTTTTGCGCGGGAACAACTACATTGATCCCATAGATGGTAAAGGCTACCGCAGCTTTTTGCCTTATGGTTACGGCACCCAACGCAACAATGTCTTGGCTCC
>CAMBOW010000086.1 GCA_945869365.1 Flavobacterium psychrophilum
GTAGTTGAATTTTAAAATTTATATAAAAAATAAAAATAGAGGGGCTCAATTTGCAGTTGCTGTAGATTTTATGTAGTAAATGTTAAAATTTGACAAACCGCCGTGGTTTACATTAACCTAACGTACATTAACCTACTCAAAAAAATAGCAAAATGACTTTGGCATCCTATACATATCAATCAAAAACCATCAATAAATGCTTCACTCGTGAGGAACTTAACCTAAACGAATTTGAAGAATGTAGTTTTATTGACTGTGTTTTTCGTGCCTGTAATTTTTTGGGTGTTACATTTATTTCATGTTCATTTACCAATTGTCAATTTGAAGGCGCTCAAATAAATCATGTGTCCTTACGTTCGGTTCGATTTATTGAATGCAACTTAAAACAGTTGAATTTTGCCATGTGCAATCGGCTTTTGTTTGAGGTGTATTTTGAAAACTGCCAATTGGATTTTGCTAAATTTTACACGCTACCACTCAACAAAGCTCAATTTATCGGTTGTAGTTTATTGGCCGTAGATTTTATGAATGCCAACATCAAAGAGGTGCTGTTTGATCGATGTGATTTGCACCGTTCCGAATTTATGGGAGCCATGGCACAAAAAGCAAATTTCTATTCCAGCGAAAATTTTAGTATTAATCCAGCCAAAACAAAGGTAGAAAAGGCAGTTTTTGCGCAGGGAAAATTGGGTGGCCTTGTAGCCACTATAGGATTGAAATTACACTAAAGATTTTACCAACACATAATCCTCCATCAAATAGCCGTGCTCAAGCTCAATATCTTCTGATTTGACTACAGTAAATCCGTTTTTTTTATAAAATTTCTTGGCTGAATTGTACCGATTTACATTCAAAGTCAATGCTGAACAACCTGCCTCTAGTGCGATTTCGCTCACAAAATCAAGTAATTGTATGCCTAAATTTTGTCGTTGAAATTGAGGTAAAACATACAACTTATGTAGCTTAGTGGTATTCGGCAAATACTGGTGTTCTATACCTGCAAAACCGACGGCTTCACCTTGAGAAAATGCCAAATAGTAGTAGTGTTTTTTTATTAAAACATCCGCTTTCAATGCCGATTTGCTGTAAAACAAATCCAACATGTAATTCAATTGTTCTTTTGAGAGCAAGGTGCCATAGGCTAAGGGCCAAGTTTTGCGCGCAATAGATTCGATGGTGCTAAAATCGTCGGCGGTGGCCAACCGAATTTCAACGGACTTAGCCATGAACGGTCTGTTTTTTGCCGTATTTCACGATGACTGAGGCTTCAAATTCGAGCCATTCGCGCCAGCGTTTTTCTACGTCAATGCCTTCGCCATATTTGCGGGCATAGCCAATAAAGGTAGTGTAATGCGCCGCTTCACTTTCCATTAATTCGCGGTAAAAAGCAGCCAATTCGGGGTCTTCAATATTCTCAGATAATACTTTAAAGCGTTCGCAGCTTCGGGCTTCTATCATGGCCGAAAACAACATGCGCTCCACAAAACCAGACACGCGGCTGCCCGTATTACTTTGCTTCATGTACTGCACCAACTCACCCACGTATTCGTCTTTGCGTTCGCGACCTAACTTCAATCCGCGTTTTTTGATGATATCATGCACTAGTTCAAAATGCTCTAATTCTTCTTTGGCTAAGGCCAACATATCGGTCACCAAATCGGGGTATTCTGAATTGATGGTTACAATAGTAATGGCATTGGTTGCGGCTTTTTGTTCACACCACGCATGATCCGTAAGAATTTCTTCAATGTTGGATTCTACGATATTCACCCAGCGGGGATCAGTAGGCAATTGCAAACGGAAAGTTGACATAATTTTTAGTATTTAGAACACAAACAAAGGTCGATCACTCATCATTTCGTTTACTTCATCAGCAACTGCTTCAATTACAGCCTCATCGGTGTGGTTCATCAACACGCGATCTATCAAAGCTACAATGGTTTCCATGTCACTTTCAACCAAACCACGCGAAGTAATCGCCGGTGTTCCGATGCGAATTCCCGAAGTAATAAACGGTGATTTATCGTCAAAAGGAACCATGTTTTTGTTTACCGTAATTTCGGCTTTTACCAAGGCATTCTCGGCTTCTTTACCCGTAATATTTTTGTTGCGCAAATCAATCAACATCATGTGGTTGTCGGTTCCGCCAGAGATTAAATGGTAGTCGCGTTTCATGAAAGCCTCGGCCATCGCTTTGGCGTTTTTTTGAACTTGCATGGCATAACGGAAAAATTCGTCCGTGAGACATTCGCCAAAGGCAACGGCTTTTGCTGCTATAATGTGCATCAATGGACCTCCTTGGTTTCCTGGAAATACAGCCAAATCAAGCAAAGCAGACATCATGCGAATTTCTCCTTTTGGTGTAGTGATTCCCCACGGGTTTTCAAAGTCTTTGCCCATCATGATCATCCCTCCACGCGGTCCGCGCAAGGTTTTGTGGGTAGTTGTGGTAACAATGTGACAATGCGGAATGGGATCATTCATCAAGCCCTTGGCAATCAAACCAGCTGGATGCGAAATATCTCCCAATAACAAAGCCCCAACACTGTCAGCGATTTGACGGAATCGGGCAAAATCCATGTCTCGGCAATAAGCTGAGGCACCGGCTATGATCATTTTGGGTTGCTCGCGGGTAGCAATCTCCTGAATTTTATTGTAATCAAATTGACCGGTTTCCTTTTCAACACCATAAAAAGAGGGGGTATAAATTCTTCCGGAAAAATTCACTGGTGATCCGTGTGTCAAATGCCCTCCGTGTGATAAATCAAAGCCTAAAATTTTATCGCCCGGTTTCAAACAAGCAGCAAAAACTGCCGTATTGGCTTGTGATCCAGAGTGTGGTTGTACATTCACATAGGCAGCACCAAATAATTCTTTGGCGCGATCAATCGCTATTTGCTCTACTATATCCACCACTTCACAACCACCATAATAACGTTTACCCGGATAACCCTCGGCATATTTGTTGGTTAAACAAGAACCAGCTGCTTCCATTACGTCATCACTGACAAAATTTTCTGAAGCAATCAGCTCAATTCCATGTTGTTGTCTATCTTGTTCGTCTAGGATAAGATCAAAAATTTGTTGGTCGTGTCGCATTGTTTTTATTTTAAATTTTTAACAGCCAAAAATACAAAAATCGTTTGGTAAATAATTCAATAATGATATATTTGATCATTGAATTTTCAACAACAAATCAACAATTCTTATGCCGATAACTGCCAATAATCCTGCCCGAAAATCATGGTTAGACATTCCTGCAAATAGTGATTTTCCGATACAAAATATTCCCTTTGGTGTGTATATTACATGTACTGATGTGATCACCATAGGCACACGCATAGGTGATTATGCCATTGATTTAGGTGCATTACAACAACTGCACTATTTTGATGGTCTTGAGTTGACTGAAGATCTGTTTTTGCAAGACACCCTCAACGATTTTATTTCTGACGGTAAAAAAACCTGGAGATTGGTACGCAACCGCATCGCCAATATATTTGATGAAACAAATCCACGCTTGCGCGACAATGCAGCTCATCGAGCACAAATTATTTGCAAGATTGACGACGTCGAAATGCAGTTGCCGGTTCAAATTGGCGATTACACCGATTTTTATTCCAGTAAAGAACACGCGACCAATGTGGGTATGATGTTTCGCGATCCTGCCAACGCCTTGCTCCCCAACTGGTTACACATACCGGTTGGCTACCACGGCCGAAGTTCTACCATAGTTCCTTCGGGAATTCCGGTGCATAGACCCATGGGGCAAACTTTACCCATTGGCGAAGATAGTCCTGTTTTTGGCCCTTCCCGCTTGATTGATTTTGAACTCGAAATGGCCTTTATTACTACCGATGCCAATGTAATGGGTGAAAACATTCCGGTGCATGAAGCCGAAGATTATATTTTTGGGATGGTGTTGCTCAACGATTGGAGTGCCCGTGATATCCAAAAATGGGAATATGTTCCGCTTGGACCATTTTTAGCTAAAAATTTTGCTTCATCCATTTCACCCTGGATTGTAACCATGGACGCCTTGGAACCGTTTAGAACCAAAGGACCCAAACAAGATCCAACCCCGCTACCCTATTTGCAACAAAAAGGAAAACACGGGTTTGATATACATCTGGAAGTGGCTATCCAACCCGAAAATGGCACAGAAACAGTAGTTTCTCAATCGAACTTTAAATACATGTATTGGTCCATGAGTCAGCAATTGGCGCACCACACCTCCAACGGTTGTCGTGTAAATTCGGGCGACATGATGGGATCGGGAACCATTTCGGGCCCAACACCTTCTAGTTATGGCTCCATGTTGGAACTCACTTGGGGCGGAAAAAACCCGGTACAACTCGCCGATGGTACCGAACGCAAATTCATCAACGACAACGACACGGTAATCATGAAGGGCTATTGCGAAAACCAAGAAGTCCGCATTGGTTTTGGGGAAGTTTCTAGCAAACTGTTGCCGCCTTTTGTGCGTAAATAATCTAAATTAAGTTTTTAACCGCTAGTGCATCAATGTCTGAATGAGAGGCGTGGTGAACAACTATTCCATTTTTAAGTACAATCAATTGTGGCGATTGGTGCTCTACCGAAAACTGTGTAGCTATTGCCGAGGAAATTGGACGGTATTCCAATAAATCTAGGTAGTAGGCATCAACTTCTGTGGCTAAATCATACTCCTTTTCAAACTGTTTCAACACATTACGGCTGATGCCACAACGGGTGCTGTGTTTAAAAATAAGCACCCGTTTTTCAAAAGATTGTTCCATTAACTCGGCCAATTGCTCCATGGAAATTAAAGGAATCCATGGAACTTTGGAGGATTCAGAGGTGGTGTTTGCGCCAAAAAGGCCAGAAAATAAACTCATAATTCTATTTTTAAGACAATGTGGCTTTTTTAGTGATATAAATCAGCTGAATGGAACCAAGTTGTTGGAATTTGCGCATTAGAACAGATAATTAATAATGCAAAGCAAAACTAATTGAATTCACTCAATTCTAAACCTACAACAACTATGTATTTAGCAAAATTTATAACCAAATTACAAGGAGCAATTCAATAAACCGAAAAAGATTTCATAGATCTGTGTGGCTTATTCATCATCAAAAATCGTTAATCAACACCCGAGAGCTTTGCTCGAACAAGCGAAGCAAGCGTTAATCAAAAATCACTTTATAAATCTCCTCATACGATTTCAACTGCTTTGGATGCACATGCATTGTAATTTTTTGTGTTTTATCATGGGGATCTAATTTTTTGATGTCCTCGTTTTTCAAATACGCCAAATTGCCCGATTTGGTGATTCCCCAGATCAAGTTTTTAGCCGCTGGATTGTATTGTACAGAACCCGTGTACCGGAATAAAGTATTGGAGTTTAATTGTACTAAAACTAAATTTTGAAGAGAAATGCGCGCACCTGATTCGTCAATGTAATTTGGCGGCAAAATTCCTCCCGATGGATAAGACGTTGGGTAATCGCAATTTGTAAAACCAAAACTGTTTAATTCTAAGGTTCGGATTACTTTCTCGATAGGGTTTAATTTGCGTACTTCATTTTGACGGTATTTATCAATTAATGCCCAATAATCATCCCATTTTTGTCTGATTAAATCCTGTTTTTGGAGCAATTTTTTATATTTTTTTTGATAATGGCGCATGGCCTCGTTGTAGTCTTTTCCCTTTTTGAAAGCCAAATAACAGGTGCATTTCTGGGTTTGTTGATACGCACCTATGCCCTTAATAGAGGTGACTTCATATTCGCCATTTTGCAAAGGCTTTACTTGCATTTCTTGTGCGTCACTTATTTTGCATTGCGCAGGATTTACCGGTTCAAACAACACATTGTTGTATTCGTAGATTTCAGGGTAATTTCCGGTATCGTCTTTGATTTCAAATGCGGTGTTTGAAGCCAAGACCGGTTTACGAGGAATAGGTATTAGATCTTCAGCATTGGATGTAACTGAAACACTATCCTTTCCATTCTCGACCCAACGGCCGGTGGTTTTGTCCAAATCATACAAATTGAAATCAGTTGATTTGGTCCAACTGAGCAAATTGACCTTTATTTTATTATTGGGATTTACAAAAACTTCTTGCTGCTGGGCAGTAGCGTTGAGCTCTATCATTCCGCCCGATTCCAGTACGGTTTCTTTGCCTTCATCATCATATTCCATTGGGATTCCGGCAACATAAAATTCTAAAGGGCTAAAAAACTCCCGAAATCTCAGTTCCACTGCTGTGGTAATGGGCTGACCGGAAGCGTCTAGGAAAGCATTTGCCGGAATGACAAGTTGCGAGCCGCGCTTGGAAGTGAGTACCTGTGGTTGATTGGGATCATGAACAACAAAGGTTTCAAACGGCACATCAATTCCCGGAAACGGTTTATTGAATGTGAAATTTTCCTTTGCTTTAGTCTGTTTTTTAGACTGCTTTTCCTCGTCTTTGTGGTTGCAAGTGTAGACTGATAAACCGGCAACAACGGCCACTGCTCCGAGCAGAATGAGCCGTACTTTGGTTGATTTTTTCATGGGACTTTATTTAGGGTTGGACATTAGTTGAGCTAAAAAAAATAATGTATCGGCCATGATCGATTGCCTTGTATAGAATCCTTTGGGTTGCGTATTCTCGCTATCACCAAACCAAACGTGCATGAATAATTTAACGTTTTAACTATATATCTACAAACACTAACGTTATTTTTTATATTTAGTTACACTTTAATTAATAAATTTTAAAAATTAATATAATT
>CAMBOW010000087.1 GCA_945869365.1 Flavobacterium psychrophilum
AAGAGGTCAATTAATTTTTGGAAGTTGTTTGATTTTAATTTTCTAAAACTTACACCAGAATTAAGCACGATGTTGTTGGCAATAGAGGAGTTTAAATACGAACTTCCGCTCCATTGGCTATCCTCAACTCGGTCTTCATACAACACATATGCGCTTCGTTGTCCGCCGTTGATTATTTGATTGGTGTAGTACAGGTTTCGCCAATTCAGTTGACCATCACCAATAAAATTATTCGCTGCAGTCGTAGCAGTAGGATTAGTATATCCTATAATGGTTACGTTGTCTGGCGCATAAGTAGGTACTGAATACGAGGGATCATTTAGGTAATAACTGGGTAAATTTTTGTAGTACGTTGGGTCGGGGTTGTTGGCTAACTGAAAGTCCAAGCGGCTATTTCCAACAAAACCGGTTTGGTAGGAAAGGTTCGTGTGTAGGTTTGTTTTGTCAGATATTTTCCAATAATGACTCAACATGTTGATGGGCTCTTCTATTTCTTTGTAGCGAGAGTTTCTTTTTTCGCCTTCTTGCCAGCCCCAGAACGAGTTGTACTCAATGCCTTTCAATCGAGTTACTTCGGCGGTATTGGGAGAGCTTTTACCTCTTTTGTTTTGGGAGTAAATAGAGGTGAAGTTAATGGAATGTCGTTCGTTTATTTTTTTCTCTACACTCGCAAAGATAGAATTAGCCGCATAATTGGTTCCTTCGAAGAAACCTTCTTCAGCCCATCTTCTGGATGCCGACACCACAAACGCCCATCCATTTTTATTCATACCTGATGCGTGGGTAGCCATCGATCTCCAGCTGTAGTTTGTGTTTGTTCCTGAGAATGAAATTCTTGATCCTTTTCTGTAACTGGATGCTCGGGTATTAATTTCTTGGGTTCCTAAAATTCCGCCAAACGTATAATCAGAAGGAGCAGAACCCATAGTGAATTCCTGATTTCGGGTAGCATCATTTAATCCTCCCCAATTGCTCCATTGCGGTCTTCCGTCATATATTTTATTCATGGACACCCCATTGATCATGGTGGTGCTGTATTCGTTATCTAACCCGCGGATTCGGAATCGTGCCTGACCCCAGTTGAATGCTGCCGCTTGTTGGAAGGCATCACGAGAGGCTTGCAACAAACCGGAGGTGCTTTCCGAGCCACTGTTGTCGTCACCCAAATCGCTTTCGGTTATGGTAACCAAAGCCAATTGTTGTTCTACCGTTTGGTCTTCTTGCGCAACCACAACGCCCAAATCAAGCATTTTGCCCGCAACAATCTCCACTTGTAGCAGTTGATCCCGGTAGCCGATTGTTTTCACCTGCAGCAATTGATTTCCTGCGGGAACATTCTCAATTGAAAACCGTCCATCTGAATCAGTGAGCTGGCTCAGGTTGGAGTTTGGAATGGATACCACTACATTTTGAATTGCTTTTTGTGATTTCGAATCCACAATTTTTCCAGAGACTCCGGTTACTGATTGTGCGTAGAGGAAAACCACTTGTAGTACAAAAAATGTACTAAAAACAAGTTTTTTCATAGATAATTTTTTACTGTTTATTTCTTAACGAAAGCAAATGTACCTTTTAAATTATTATTATTTACTTTTGTTTCCAAGTTTGTAGCAAACTTCATCATTCATTAACACCCTACTTATGCGTATTTCGAAACCAATTGGCCTTTTTATTCTCTTTTTTGCGGTAGTTGCCACCAGCGCGCAGGAAAAAAAATTTGCAGTGCATACCGTTGCTTTTTACAACTTTGAGAATTTGTTTGACACCATTAATAACCCCAACAACGACGAAGAGTGGTTGCCCGAAGGCGCTCAAAATTGGACTTCCAAGAAGTATAAACAAAAACTACAAAACTTAGCCCAAGTACTGGTTCAAATAGGAACCGGAGAACAGCAAAAGGAACCCCCTACTTTTATTGGCGGATCTGAAATAGAAAACAGAGGCGTTTTAGAAGACTTAGTCAAAGAGCCTTTGTTGCAAAGCAGCGACTACGGCATCGTGCATTACGAATCGCCCGACAAACGGGGTATCGATGTGGCACTGTTGTACAAAAAGCAGCATTTTAGACCCATAAGCACCAAGAATATTCCGCTGATGGTCTACAGCAAAAAGGTTAAATCCAACGAAAAGGACAGCAAAGAAACCGAAGAAGACAAAGCCGATACCGACAAAATAGACTACGACACCAGCACAAGAATTTACACCCGCGACATACTTTTAGTAACCGGGTATTTGGACGGGGATGAAATAAACATCTTGGTCAATCACTGGCCATCTCGATCGGGAGGCGAGAAAAAAAGTAGTCCATTTCGGGAAGAAGCCGGAAAACTCAACCGAAGAATTATTGATTCGATTTATAAAATCAATCCCAAAGCCAAAATCATTTCGATGGGCGATTTAAACGACGGCACCTACAACAAAAGTGTAAAAGAAGGCATTGGCGCCAAGCGCAAAAAAGAGGAAGTGCAGGAATTTGGCATTTATAACCCGTTTGAAGAAATGTTTTACAAAGGAAACGCCTCCTTATTTTACCGCGACGCCGGAGATATTTTTGACCAAATTATGGTGTCTGAAACCTTAATCCAGAAAGACTATTCTTCCTACCGCTATTGGAAAGCCGGCATATACAACAAGCCCTTTATGATTCAAACCACTGGGCAATATAAAGGCTATCCGTTGCGTCATCAAGCCAATGAAATTGGGTACAGCGATCATTTTCCGGTCTATATTTACCTCATTAAACAAATGAATTAAACATGGCCATTTCACCCCCATTCAATCTCAACCAATGGATTACCGACAACCGGCATTTGCTCAAACCACCCGTGGGCAACAAAAACATCTATGTTGATTCTGGGGATTATATTGTGATGATTGTAGCTGGTCCCAATGCCCGAAAAGATTACCACTACAACGAAACCGAAGAATTATTTTACCAATTAGAAGGCTCGATCACGGTAGTGATTCAGGAAGACGGCCAACGCAAAGAAATGCAGCTAAAGGCCGGCGACATGTACTTGCATCCTGCTAAAGTGCCGCATTCCCCAGTGCGTTCAGAAAACTCCATCGGATTGGTGATAGAACGCAAACGTGCCGGCAAAGGCTTCACGGATGGCTTGCTATGGCACTGCGACAATTGCAATCATAAACTGTATGAGGTTTACTTTGAATTGCACAACATCGAGACCGATTTCTTGCCTCATTTCACCCACTTTTACAACAGCCAAGCCTTGAGAACGTGTAACGAATGTGGAACCGAAATGCCCACCGATCCAAGATACACCAAACCTTAAATTAAAACGAAACAATACGATAAGATGAATACACAAGCAGACCAATTTGGCATGAAAGCAGCTTTGGCGCAATTGGGCGTAAAAGACATAAACGAAGGCACATCAACCGGCCAACATCAATTTTCAAACGGAACACTTTTAGAAAGTTATTCTCCCGTAGACGGACTATTAATAGGAAAAGTAAAACAATCCACACCCGAAGATTACGAGCGCGCCATGCAAGCCGCTACCGCAGCTTTTAAAACCTTCAAAATGATGCCGGCTCCCCAACGCGGGGAATTGGTGCGTCAGTTTGGCGATAAATTACGCAAACACAAAGAAGCCTTGGGCAAATTGGTTTCCTACGAAATGGGGAAATCCTTGCAAGAAGGCTATGGCGAAGTGCAAGAAATGATTGACATCTGTGATTTTGCCGTGGGTTTATCGCGTCAGTTGCACGGGCTCACGATGCATTCAGAACGTCCGGGTCACCGCATGTATGAGCAATACCATTCGTTGGGCGTAGTGGGCATCATTTCGGCTTTTAACTTCCCAGTAGCTGTTTGGTCTTGGAACACCGCTTTGGCTTGGATTGCCGGCGATGTGTGCATCTGGAAACCTTCAGAAAAAACACCACTTTGTGGCATTGCCTGTCAAAATATTATTGCTGAGGTTTTGAAAGAAAACAACATGCCCGAAGGGATTTCTTGTTTGATCAATGGCGATTACAAAATAGGCGAATTGATGACTGCCGATACCCGAGTGCCTTTGGTATCAGCCACTGGATCAACGCGTATGGGTAAACTAGTAGCCCAAGCGGTTGCTGGTCGATTGGGCAGGTCTTTATTAGAATTGGGCGGAAACAACGCCATCATTGTTACTCCCGATGCCGACATCAAAATGACGGTAATTGGCGCTGTTTTTGGCGCTGTTGGAACAGCAGGACAACGTTGTACTTCAACCCGTCGATTGATCATTCATGAAAGCATTTACGACAAAGTGCGTGATGCTATTGTGGGTGCTTACGGACAATTGCGCATCGGAAATCCTTTAGACCAACACAACCACGTGGGTCCGCTGATTGATGTGCAAGCGGTTGAAGCCTACCAACGTGCTTTAGATCAAGTCGTGGCCGAAGGCGGAAAATTAATTGTGCCCGGCGGTGTGTTGAGTGGCGCCGGTTACGAGAGCGGTTGTTATGTAAAACCGGCGATTGCCGAAGCCCAAAATCACTTCCAAATTGTACAACACGAAACCTTTGCTCCCGTTTTATACTTATTAAAATACAGCGGCGATGTAACCCAGGCCATCGAAATCCAAAATGGTGTGGCGCAAGGCTTGTCATCGGCGATCATGACAAACAACTTGAGAGAAGCCGAGGCGTTCTTGTCGGTTGCGGGTTCTGATTGTGGAATTGCCAATGTAAATATTGGGACTTCAGGTGCCGAAATTGGTGGCGCATTTGGTGGCGAAAAGGAAACTGGCGGCGGTCGCGAATCGGGTTCAGATGCTTGGAAAGTATACATGCGTAGACAAACCAATACCATTAATTATACTACAAGTTTGCCTTTGGCTCAAGGAATTAAGTTTGATTTGTAATCAAAAAAAAGGATGAAAAAAGTACTGCTGTTGTGTTGTTTGCCTTTTCTATTTGCATCTACCTGCGAAGATTCTCCGCAAGACGATATTTACTGTACTACCGAGGCCCGCGCTGGATTGAACGTGCAAGTGCAATTGGCCGGCAGCAGTACTTTTGAAACCGAAGGTGTGAGTGTAACTGCTACAGAAGGCAGTTACAGTGAGTCGCTCAGCTTTTACACAGGCAGCACTATTTTTTCAGGCGCCTACGAAAGACAAGGCACTTACATCATTACAGTGTCAAAACCAGGATATGTTACGTATACCTCGGCACCCATTACGGTAACGGCCGACGAATGCCATGTAATTTCCCAAACCTTAGTAGTCAATTTGATTCCCCAGTAAAGGGGTTGATTTTTTCAGCCCATAACCCTTCTATATTCAGCCCATGAAAACCATCCTCATTACAGGAGCTACCAGTGGAATTGGCCGAGCTACGGCAAGATTATTCGCCAAAAACCAATTTAAATTGGTGCTTTGCGGACGAAGAAATGACCGGTTGGAGGCCTTGCAACAGGAGTTGTCTGCCCATACGCAAGTGCATACCCTGTGTTTTGACGTGCGCGACAATGCAGCCGTTGTTGAAGCGATAGTTTCTTTGCCAACCCCTTTTAACCAGATAGATATCCTATTAAATAATGCTGGAAACGCACATGGCCTTGATCCGATTCAAACGGGAAGCATCGCCGATTGGGACGCCATGATTGACATCAACCTGAAAGGCTTATTGTATGTTTCAAAGGCCATTATCCCGCAGATGATAGATCGCCAAGCCGGTCACATTATTCACATTGGCTCCACCGCCGGCAAAGAAGTGTATCCCAACGGCAACGTATATTGCGCCACCAAACATGCCGTCGAAGCCTTGAATCATGCTATGCGCATGGATTTAAATCCCTTCGGCATAAAAGTGGGCGCCATCCATCCGGGCATGGTGGCCACCGAATTTTCGGAGGTGCGCTTTAAAGGCGATCAAGAACGTGCCGCCAAAGTATACCAAGGGTTTCAGCCCTTGCAACCCGAAGACATAGCCGACATCATACACTTTGTGCTCACTCGACCGTATCATGTGAATATAGCCGATTTAATTGTATTCAGCACCGCGCAAGCCAGCTCTACTTTGGTGAAACGAGATTAACTTTTATTCCCATGATAAACCGGCGTCTTTTAATAAAAAATTTATTGGCCAATCACGATGAATCCAGTTTTTATGACAAAAAAAGACAGCTCAATTTACATACCAAAGAAGGCAAGGCAAAGTTTTTGAAACACATTTGCGCGCTTTCAAATTCCAATCTTTTCAATAATTCCTTCATCGTGGTGGGCGTAGAAGACCAAGACAACGAACTCATTGGCGATGACTTTTTTGACGACAGTCGCATCCAAAACTTGGTCAATGCCTATTTAGAAAATCCACCGGAAATCCAATACGAAAACGTTCCATTTCCCAATTTGCCAAAAGACAAAGTAATTGGGTTGGTTACCATAAAAAAGAAGAAAAAACCACTCCCGTCTTATTTCAAAAAAAACATCTACACCATTGTTGCCCATACGAAATACATTCGAATTGGCAGCAACTCCATTCCACTGGAAGGCCCAATAAATCAGAGCAAACTCAACAAAGAAACGGTAGTTGGAATTGAGAATATTTCCCGCAATAACATTGCCTATACCCTAGATGGGGTACTCGATTTTATTAATGTTCGCCACAAA
>CAMBOW010000088.1 GCA_945869365.1 Flavobacterium psychrophilum
TACCAAGGCAATTGGATTTTGCCACAAACCAACGAAGTGGTGGTGGGTTATGGGCTGTGTCAAAAATTGTCTTTGGGTCTAAATGACTACAATAATCCGCTGGAAGTCTATGTGCCGCGCCCAGGCAAAGGCGCCATTGACAACCCCGACGAGGCCTTCAATAAAACCACCTTGGCTCCTGTGGGCGTATATGCCATCAGCGAAGATTTGGATAGTAAATATGTATTTGCCTCCTTAGATTTGGTGCAGGCACTGCTCGAATACCCACAAAACCGCATCAGTAGTATCGAGATAAAACTGAGTCCACAAGCCGATGAAGCCAACATTAGCAAAAAAATACAGACTATTTTTCCTCAGGTTCGCGTCAAAAACAGAGCCCAACTCAACGACAGTTTGTACAAAATGCTCAACACCGAAAACGTGGCGGTCTACCTCATCTTCACCTTGGTGATTATCATCGCATTGTTTAATCTCATTGGCGCGCTCATCATGATGATCCTCGACAAGAAAAACAACCTCAAAACCTTATACAATTTGGGGACACCCGTGCGCGATTTGCGTCGCATTTTTTTATGGCAGGGCTCACTCTTAAGTGTTTTTGGCGGACTTATCGGATTGTTGTTGGGCGTTTTGTTGGTTCTCTTGCAGCAGCAATTTCAGTTCATCATGATTACTCCAACCTTGGCCTATCCGGTAGTATTCACACTAGAAAACGCGGGCATTGTTTTAGCCACAATAAGTGTATTGGGCATATCTGCTTCGTGGATTGCCTCTAGCAGGATCAATAAAAAAATGCTCGATTAAGTTGGGAGTGCCCCTGCGGGTCGCATTTTTCGCGGTATCTTTTGTGCGCTAGAGCGACACAAAAGGATGCTGCTTCACCCGCTCACTCGCCTACAACACCAAATCGCGATACGTATCGGCCGCGCGATTCAACAAACCAAATAACACTTCTGGATTGTCTTCGGTAACCAACTGCGATCTAATATCTTTAAAGTTGGGAATTCCCTTGAAGTAATTGGTATAATGGCGGCGTGTTTCTACAATGCCCAGGCGTTCGCCTTTCCATTCCATGGCCCAACTCAAATGGTTTTTGGCGGCCTCGACCCGATCGGCTATGGTAGGTTTGGGCAAATGTTCACCGGTGGCCATGTAGTGTTTGATTTCGTTAAAAATCCAGGGATAACCTATGGCAGCTCGGCCTATCATGATGCCGTCTACACCGTATTTATTTTTGTATTCTAATGCTTTTTCGGGTGAATCTACATCGCCGTTACCAAAAATGGGCATGGTAATGCGCGGATTGTTTTTTACGCGGGCAATGTGCGACCAATCGGCTTCGCCTTTGTAGAGTTGCGCGCGCGTTCGGCCGTGTATCGACAAAGCTTGCACGCCAATGTCTTGCAAACGCTCAGCCACCTCGTCGATGTTAATAGAGTTTTCGTCCCAACCCAAACGCGTTTTTACGGTAACCGGCAAGTTGGTGCCTTTGATCACGGCTTGGGTGAGTCTCACCATCAAATCGACGTCTTTGAGAACCGCAGCTCCGGCGCCTTTGCACACTACTTTTTTTACCGGACAACCAAAATTGATGTCGATGATATCGGGTTTTACAGTAGTCACAATTTTGGACGACAAACCCATCGCCTCTTCGTCACCCCCAAAAATCTGGATTCCCACCGGCCGTTCGTAATCAAAAATGTCTAGTTTTTGACGGCTTTTGATGGCGTCGCGAATGAGCCCCTCGGAGGAAATAAATTCGCTAAACATCAAATCGGCGCCATGGGTTTTGCACAGGCGTCGAAACGGCGGATCGCTCACGTCTTCCATGGGTGCCAAAAGCAGCGGAAAATCGGGGAGTTCTATGGGACCAATTTTAATCATCGTTGAAATTTGGGCCAAAATTACACTTTTTTGTCGGTTTGTTTTGGGCTGTGGGAAAACCAAATTATTAATGAAAAGTTTGCTTTATATTTGCAGCTCAAATGCAAAAGGGATTGCAGCATATTGCCACGCAATGCGAAAAGCCCGACCCGAAATGCAATGCAGGGATTTGCCCAAAATAACACACGCATACACTCATGAAACACATTCGAAATTTTTGCATTATTGCCCATATTGATCACGGAAAAAGCACCTTGGCCGATCGTCTGCTTGGCGCCACGCAAACGGTAACAGCGCGCGAAGAAAAAGCCCAATTACTCGACAACATGGACTTGGAACGCGAGCGCGGGATTACCATCAAAAGTCATGCGATTCAGATGGAATATACCTACAAAGGCGAAAACTATATTTTGAACCTCATTGACACTCCCGGGCACGTCGATTTTTCGTACGAAGTTTCCCGTTCTATTGCTGCCTGCGAAGGCGCCCTGCTCATTGTGGATGCCGCCCAAAGTATACAGGCGCAAACCATCTCGAATTTGTACTTGGCCTTGGAAAATGACTTGGAAATTATTCCGGTTTTGAATAAGGTTGATTTGCCTAGCGCCAATCCCGAAGAAGTGAGCGACGACATTATTGATTTGTTGGGCTGTAAACTAGAAGACATTATCCATGCCTCGGGGAAAACCGGGTTTGGAGTAGAAAACATATTGGCCGCCATTATTGAGAAAATCCCGGCGCCCAAAGGCGACACGCAAGAACCCTTGCAAGCCTTGATTTTTGATTCGCATTACAATCCGTTTCGCGGAATTGAGGTCATCTTTCGCGTAAAAAACGGAGAAATTAGAAAAGGACAAAAAATAAAATTCATGGCCACCGGCAACGAGTACTTTGCCGACGAAGTAGGGACCTTGAAACTCAATCAGGTACCCAAAACAATGATTGGTGCGGGTGATGTGGGCTATTTAATCTCGGGCATCAAAGAAGCCAAAGAAGTAAAAGTGGGCGACACCATTACCGACGCCAAAACGCCTACCACGAATATGATTACCGGGTTTGAAGACGTAAAGCCTATGGTGTTTGCCGGAATTTACCCGGTAGATACCGAAGATTACGAAGAACTGCGCAACTCGATGGAGAAACTGCAACTCAACGACGCTTCTTTGGTGTTTACCGCCGAGAGTTCGGCAGCGCTGGGCTTTGGGTTCCGCTGTGGATTCTTGGGCATGTTGCACATGGAAATCATCCAAGAACGCCTGGAACGCGAATTCAACATGACCGTAATTACGACGGTGCCCAACGTGTCCTATTTGGCCTACACCAAAAAAGAACCCGAGGACGGTTTTGTAGTAAACAACCCCTCCGACTTGCCTGAGCCTTCGCGTTTGGATCGCGTGGAAGAACCGTATATCAAAGCAACCATCATAACCAAAGCCGATTTTGTGGGCAATGTGATGTCGTTGTGTATCGAAAAAAGAGGCTTGATTACCAACCAAACGTACCTCACAACCGAGCGCGTGGAATTGAATTTTGACATGCCGCTGGCTGAAATTGTATTTGATTTTTACGACCGATTAAAAACGGTTTCCAAAGGTTACGCCTCGTTTGATTATTCGCCCATTGGCATGCGTGCCTCCAAATTGGTGAAACTCGATGTGCTGCTCAACGCCCAATCGGTGGATGCGCTTTCGGCTTTGATTCACGAAGACAACGCCTACAACATCGGGAAAAAAATGTGCGAAAAACTGCGCGAATTGATTCCTAGACAACAATTTGATATTCCGATTCAAGCTGCAATTGGCGCCAAAATTATTGCCCGCGAAACCATCAAAGCCTTGCGCAAAGACGTAACGGCCAAGTGTTATGGCGGAGATATTTCGCGTAAACGAAAACTGCTCGAAAAACAGAAAAAAGGAAAAAAACGCATGCGCCAAGTGGGGAATGTAGAAATTCCACAAGAAGCATTTATGGCTGTTTTGAAATTGAATGACTAAGGTTTTTACCATACACTCCCATGCTAGAAGATAAATCACCGGCACGCACCAGCCTTTCTCAATTGGGCGAATTTGGCTTAATAGATCACTTGACGAATCAGTTTGAAATTACCCAAGCTTCGACACTCAAAGGCATTGGCGATGACGCAGCCGTGTTGGATTTTGCCGACAAAAAAGCAGTTGTTTCGACCGATTTACTCATTGAAGGCGTGCATTTTGATTTGGCTTATATGCCCCTCAAACACCTGGGCTACAAAGCCGTGGTGGTGAATGTTTCTGACATCTGTGCCATGAATGCCAAGCCTACACAAATTACCGTATCGGCGGCGGTTTCCAACCGATTTCCGTTGGAAGCTTTAGAAGAATTGTTTGCCGGAATTAACTTGGCGGCCAAGGCTTATAAAGTAGATGTAATTGGTGGCGACACCACCTCCTCTCAAAAAGGATTAATATTGAGCATCACCGCTCTTGGCGAAGCTTCAACCGAAGAATTGGTGTATAGAAACGGCGCCAAAGTAAATGATTTGTTGGTGGTGAGTGGTGATTTGGGCGCGGCCTACATGGGCTTGCAAGTATTGGAACGCGAGAAACAAGTGTTTCAGGTGAACCCCAATTCGCAACCCGATTTAGAAGCCTATTCCTACCTCATCGAACGCCAACTCAAGCCCGAAGCAAGAACCGACGTGCGTACCTTGTTGCATGCATTAGAAATAAAACCTACTTCGATGATTGATATCTCGGACGGCTTGTCGAGCGAGATTTTGCATTTGTGCAAACAATCGGAAGTGGGCTGTAATTTGTATGAAGATAAATTGCCGTTAGATCCGCAGTTGATCTCGGTTTGCGAGGAATTTCAGTTGGATAGCACGACTGTTGCCATTAATGGTGGCGAAGACTACGAACTGCTTTTCACTGTGGGCATGGACGATTTTGATAAACTAAAAGGCAATCCCAATTTTACCATAATTGGTCATATGGTTGAGGCCGCCGAAGGCATGCACCTCATAACCCGAGCCAACACAAAAATGCAATTAAAAGCGAGAGGCTGGAACGCCTTGACTGAAGAATAACTTAAATAACCCCTTTGTTTTTGGCTTCTTGCACCAATTCGGAATGAGTAGCTTGAGGGATGTCAAGTACCGCTTTTAAATTTGTTAATCGTTTTTCTATTACTGCATCTGCCAGAGGCACAAATTGAGCTAGATCGGCGGTGGGTACTCCTTTTGACAAATGAAATAACAATTGTTTGTCAAACACATCTACTTCATTGGAGTCAAACGGGATTTGGCTCACCAATTTTACAACCGTTTGGCTGTAGTAATTTTCGTCTTTTAATATTTTGTCAAAAGCCAACAACAATTCATCAAAGGTTAAATCATTTTTAATAACCAACCCATTGGGGTTGATGTTTTTGATGATGGTGTTTATTTTGAGCATCTCCGAATGCATGGTGAGCAAGATGATCTTACAAGCCGGCATGCGCTCTTTGATTAATAATGCTAAATCTTCTCCAGAGCTGATCCCTTTTTCTTCGTAGGTGGGCATGCTCAAATCAAAAAAGGCAATGTCAAATTGTGCATTGTCTTCGTTGATAATAGCCTCATACCCTGTTTTACAGTCTTTGGCTTGGGTGATGTCAAATTCATATAACCCCTTGGTATTGTAGCCTTTAATCGCATTTTTATACGCCTCAATAATAAAAGGATGGTCGTCAACCATTAATACACGAACCAATTGTGCCATAATTTTCTAGTTATTAATCTTGATACGGAACAAACAATTTAAGGGTAGTTCCTATTCCTTTTTGGGATTCTAGTAAGACTGTTCCATTGCACAAGGCAGTGCGGCTGTAAATGTTTTGCAAACCTATTCCTTTTTTCTTTTTGTTTAACAAAAATCCTACCCCATCATCAAAAATTTCCAATTTAATTCCGCCTTCGATGGCCAAAAAATTAATGATAATCGATTGAGCCCGGGCGTGCTTATTGGTGTTGTGCACTGCTTCTTGTACAATTCGGTATAAGTGAATTTTAACCACACCGGTGAGTAGATCCCAATTTATATTGCTGTCAAATTCCAAGAAATTTCGAGTTTTAGTTGCTTCAAATTGATCCTCCATAAAGGCGCTAATCACCTTGACAAAACTCACCGATTTGGCAAATACTTCTTTGTTTAAATCGTGCGATATGTTACGAATTTCTTTCTCAACATCTTGAATGCCGTCAATCAGGATTTTTGATTTTTGCACGTTTTCTGATGTAGGTTGATTGTGCAAAGAATCCAGGTTCATTCGGGTAGAAGCCAGCCGGTTGAGCACCCCATCATGCAGGTCTTTGGATATGCGTTCTTTTTCGTTGTTGCGCGCCGAATCAATTTTGTTTTGTTGAGCCAACAAGAGGTTGTAAATTTCTTCGTTGGCTTTTTGTTGCACTTGCTGCAAGCGAAATTCTTTTTGCTTCAACAATTGTTTGCCTATTACAAATAGCAATAGAGCGATGATAAATATGGCCAAACAAACCCATACGACAACGAAATATTGCTCTTCGACTTCTTCTTTTTCTTTGGTTATTTCATCGGTTTCGAAGGCAATTTTGGCAAATTTATTGCGGGTTTGTCGCTCCATATTTTGCATGCTGTCCGACAAGGAAATATACTGGCTGCTGTATT
>CAMBOW010000089.1 GCA_945869365.1 Flavobacterium psychrophilum
TTTTCAAATTTTCATCCCGAAACTTCGGGACCACATTTTCAAATTAACCTACCGATCCTTCCAACGAAATCTCCAAAAGCTTTTGTGCTTCCACAGCAAATTCCATGGGTAATTTATTGAGTACTTCTTTGCTAAATCCGTTTACGATTAAGGCAATGGCTTTCTCGGTGGGGATGCCACGTTGGTTGCAATAAAACACTTGGTCTTCGCCAATTTTACTGGTGGTGGCTTCGTGTTCAATTTTGGCCGAGGCATTTTTACTTTCGATATAGGGGAAGGTGTGGGCGCCACAATTGTTCCCCATGAGCAACGAATCGCATTGGGAAAAATTACGGGCATTCTCGGCACGTGCGCCAATTTGCACCAAACCGCGGTAACTGTTTTGGGATTTTCCGGCCGAAATTCCTTTGGAAATAATGGTGGATTTGGTGTTTTTGCCCAAGTGAATCATCTTGGTTCCGGTATCGGCTTGTTGGTAATTGTTGGTTACGGCTATCGAATAAAATTCACCGATCGAATTATCACCTTTCAACACCACCGAAGGGTATTTCCAAGTCACGGCTGATCCGGTCTCGACTTGCGTCCACGAAATTTTGGCGTTTTTCTCGCAAAGGCCTCTTTTGGTCACAAAATTATAAACCCCGCCTTTGCCTTCGGCGTTTCCGGGATACCAGTTTTGAACGGTGGAGTACTTGATTTCGGCGCCGTCTAAGGCAATTAATTCGACCACTGCCGCGTGCAATTGGTTTTCGTCCCGACTCGGTGCGGTACAACCTTCCAAGTAACTCACATAACTGCCCTCGTCGGCAATTAAAAGCGTGCGCTCAAACTGTCCGGTTCCCGCTTGATTGATGCGGAAATAGGTGGACAATTCCATGGGGCATTTGATGCCTTTGGGAATGTAGCAAAAACTACCGTCTGAAAAAACGGCCGAGTTTAAGGCTGCATAAAAATTGTCTTTTTGGGGCACAATGGTGCCTAAATATTTTTGAACCAATTCGGGATATTCGCGGATGGCCTCGGAAATACTCATGAAAATGATTCCTTTTTCGGCCAAGGTTTTTTTGAAGGTGGTGGCTACCGATACCGAATCGACCACAATATCCATGGCCACATTGTTGAGCTTTTTTTGCTCATCTATAGAAATTCCCAGCTTGGCGTACATGGCCAACAACTCGGAATCAACGTCGTCAAGGGTTTTGTTGGGATCGGCTTTTTTGGGCGCCGAATAATACGAAATAGACTGAAAATCTGGTTTTTGGTAATGCACATTGGCCCACTCGGGCTCTGTCATTTCTTGCCAAGCACGAAACGCTTCAATGCGCCAATCGGTCATCCATTGGGGCTCCTCTTTTTTGGCTGATATGGCCCGAACTATATCCTCATTCAAACCTATTGGGAAGGTTTCAGAATCTAAATTCGTGTAAAAACCGTATTCGTATTCTTTGTTTTCGAGTTCAACTTTTAAGTCTTCTTCGGTATATTTGCTCATTTTTTTGTTTTATCAATAACTAGTCGTTCACTTTTGGACTCGACATTAGACTTTATGACTTTAGACTTTATAGACTAAATGATTCCCCACACCCACAGGTGCGATTCGCGTTGGGATTGTTAAACACAAATCCTTTTCCGTTCAGGCCGCCTGAAAATTCTAAAACGGTTCCTGCTAAATACAAAAAAGATTTTTTTTCCACAGCTATTTTTACGTGATTATCTTCAAAAACCTTGTCGTTTTCGCCCAATTCTTTGTCAAATTTTAGTTCATAAGACAAACCTGAGCATCCACCGCTTTTCACGCCAACACGCACATAATCGTGAGCCGCGTCAAAGCCGTCGTCATTCATCATGTCAATGATTTTTTTACTGGCAGTATCAGAAACTTTAATCATGGCTTATTTTAATTTTGTCTAAATAAGATGCAAATATAGCGTAAAAACTACTGTATTAGTAAGAATGCTAACATTTTTATAACGTATTTGCCTGTAAAAAAACGGGGCGATTTGGGTTGATAAATCTTAATTTTAGTATTTTCACACGCATTTAAATCTAGCCATGAAATTATATTCCATCGAAAGCGGAAACTTTAAACTCGACGGCGGCGCCATGTTTGGCGTGGTGCCCAAAACCATTTGGAACAAAACCAATCCAGCCGATGCCAACAACCTCATTGATATGGCCGCGCGTTGTTTGCTCATTGAAGACGGCAACAAACTCATCCTCATCGACACCGGCATGGGCCACAAGCAATCCGATAAATTCTATGGGTATTATTCACTTTGGGGCGATCACAGCATCGAAAAATCATTGGCCAAACACGGATTTCATCCCGACGACATCACCGATGTGTTTCAAACGCATTTGCATTTTGATCACTGCGGTGGCAGCGTACAATGGAACAAAGACCACAGCGGTTATGAAACCACCTTCAAAAATGCCCACTACTGGAGCAACGCCAACCACTGGGAATGGGCCACACAACCCAATCCGCGTGAAAAAGCTTCTTTCCTGAGTGAAAATATTTTGCCCATGCGAGAAAGCGGACAATTGAAGTTTATTGCGAAACCTACGGGAAATTTTACTGAAAAATGCGAGTTGGGATTTGGGATTTATTTTGTGGACGGCCACACCGAAAAAATGATGATTCCCCAAATTCAATACCAAGACAAAACCATTTGTTTCATGGCCGATTTGCTTCCAACTGCCGGACATATTCCGTTGCCGTATGTAATGGGCTATGACACACGACCACTACTCACGCTGCCCGAAAAGGAATATTTTTTTCAACAAGCGGCCGAAAAAAACTACTATTTATTTTTAGAACACGACGCTTACAACGAGATCATTACGGTGAAACAAACCGAAAAAGGCGTGCGTTTACATGAAGTATTTTCCTGTAAAGAGCTGCTAAAATAAAGTTAAGACAGCTCAAAACCTCAGCCCAGTATTTTATTTTTGAAGACGAAATAAAAAACACTATGAAAAAAATGTTCTCTTTTGGTTTTGTGATTGCGTTATTTTTTGCGCTAACGGCAACTGCACAATCGCCACAGACACCTGAAAAAAAAACTGACAACGCGTCTGCTTTTGTTGCCAAAAAAAGCGCCCTCACCGAATCACAACGGAAACGTTGGAGTCACCTGGATATGGGCAAAGACAGTATTCCCGGCATGAGTGTAGATCGTGTGTATGCCGAGCTCCTCAAAGGGAGAAAAGGAAAAAAAGTCATTGTAGGTGTCGTCGATTCCGGTGTAGATATTGATCACGAGGATTTAAAATCGGTAGTCTGGACCAATAAAAAAGAAATTGCAGGCAACGGCATAGACGACGACAAAAACGGATACATTGATGACATTCACGGGTGGAATTTCTTGGGCGATGCCGGAAAAGAAAACCTCGAAATGACACGCATCTTGAAAAAAGCCGATGACGGATCAGCCGAATACAAAGCCGCCAAAGAAGAATACGAAAAACTATTGGCCGAAAACAACCAAGGCAAACAACAGGTTGATTTCTTGTTTAATGCCAACAAAACCCTCGAAGAATTCCTTAAAAAAGACAGCTACACCCTCCAAGACTTAGAAGGTATACAATCAACCGATAGCGGAATTATTCGTTGCAAACAAATCATGATGCGTGTAATCGGTCAAGCTGGTCCAAATTTTATGGAGGAATTAAACGGCTACAAAGACCAAGTATATGACATGCTCAACTACAACCTCAACAAAGATTTTGACGGTCGAAAAGTAGTAGGCGACAACCCCGAAGACATCAAAGACCGCAAGTACGGCAACAACATCGTGTATGGGCCTGACAAAAAAGAAGCCTTGCACGGTACGCACGTAGCCGGAATTATTGCCCAAACGCGCAACAACAATTTGGGTGGAGACGGAATTGCCACCAATGTAGAAATCATGGCAGTGCGTTGTGTACCCAATGGCGACGAATACGACAAAGACATTGCGCTGGGCATACGCTATGCGGTAGACAATGGAGCCAAAGTGATTAATGGCAGTTTTGGAAAAAACTATTCGCCCCACAAACAATGGGTGTATGACGCCATCAAATATGCCGAAAGCAAAGATGTTTTGTTTGTGCATGCGGCAGGGAATGATGCCAAAGACATTGACATAGAGCCTAATTTTCCGAATGATTCAGACGACAAAAAAATAGAATTTGCCAGCAATGTGATCACGGTTGGCGCCTTGAATTATGAGTATGGCGAAAAGGTAATTGCCGATTTCTCCAACTACGGCAAGCTGAATGTAGACGTGTATTCGCCTGGCGTTCAAATCTATGCTACGACACCAAACAACGAGTACAAATACGAACAAGGCACCTCGATGGCGGCACCCAATGTGGCCGGTGTAGCGGCACTTATTCGTTCGTATTTCCCGAATTTGAGTGCCAAAGAAGTAAAAAACATCCTCATGAATTCAGGCACTTCTATTCCAGAAAATGTAGTGGTAGGTGACAATCCCGACGACAAACGCCCCTTTGACAGTTTGTCTAAATCGAGCAAAATCGTGAATGCGTACAGCGCTTTTAAATTGGCAGAAAAGATGTCAGCTAAAAAGGGCGCAAAAAAAACAAAAGGCTAATCGCTAACAAATTCGTTTCATAAGCTTGCTAAAAACCCTATTTTTGGCAAGCTTTTTTAATTTATTTCCATGAAAAAATTCTTGATTCTTGTTGGTTTTGGTTGTGCGTCTTTTAGTGGATGGGCCCAATCAGCTGGCTATTGGCAACAAAAAGTAGCCTACAAAATGGACGTGGTGGTTGATGCACCCAATTACCAATACCGAGGTACTCAAAAACTCACCTATACCAATAATTCGCCCGATACCCTCAGAAAAGTATATTATCATTTGTATCCCAATGCGTTTCAACCGGGCAGCGAAATGGACGCGCGCATTCAGTCGATTGCAGATCCAGATGGACGTATGGTACGCAAAGTGAAAATTGGCGACAAAGAGATTAAGGAAAGCCGCATCAAAAATTTACAGCCCAATGAGATTGGGTATTTAAAAATTAGCAACGCACAACAAGACGGTCTTGCGGTTCAAACCAAGGAAAAGGGAACGGTTTTAGAAGTTGCCTTGGCGCAGCCTATTTTACCCAACCATTCTACCGAATTGAGCCTCAGCTTTGATGGGCAAGTGCCGATTCAGATTCGTCGATCGGGCCGAAACAACAAAGAAGGCGTAGAATTTTCGATGGCGCAATGGTACCCCAAAATGGCCGAATTTGATTTTGAAGGCTGGCACGCCGATCCCTACATTGCTCGAGAATTTCACGGTGTTTGGGGTGATTTTGACGTAAACATTACTATTGATAAAGACTATGTATTGGGTGCGACTGGCTATTTGCAAAACAAAAACGAAATTGGTCACGGCTACCAAGATGCCGGAGTTGTGGTGACCAATCCTAAAAAAACAAAAACACTCAGCTGGCATTTCATTGCGCCCAACGTACATGATTTTTCCTGGGCTGCCGATAAAAATTATGTGCACGACAAGGTTCAGGTTCCCGGTGGAGCCACCTTGCATTTTCTGTACAAAAACAACCCGAAAATTAGCGACAATTGGAAGAAAGCGCAGCCGGTTACGCAACAGTTGATGCAGTTTTACAACCAAACCATAGGCGACTATCCGTACGAACAGTTTTCGGTTATTCAAGGCGGAGATGGCGGGATGGAATACGGCATGTGTACACTCATATTGGGCGAAGGCACCTACGAGGGTTTGGTGGGTGTGATTGCACATGAAATGGCGCATTCTTGGTTTCAGCATATTTTGGCCAGCAACGAAAGCAAACACCCCTGGATGGACGAAGGATTTGCCTCCTATTTGGAAGACTTGGGTATGAATGAGTTGGCCGAGAAAAAACTGACTAATCCGCACCAAGGTGCCTATGATGGCTATTATTATTTGGCCAATTCGGGCAAAGACCAACCCTTGTCTACGCATGGGGATCGCTATGATTTGAACAAGATTTACAGCATCAGTTCCTACAGCAAAGGAGAGGTGTTTTTGGCGCAATTGGGCTACCTCATCGGCCAAGAAAACCTCCGTAAAACCATGAAGCGATTTTATGCCGAGTTCAAATTTAAGCATCCAACTCCCAACGACATTAAACGCACAGCCGAGCGCGTAAGTGGGGCACAGTTGGATTGGTACCTCACCGATTGGACGCAAACGACCAATAAGATTGATTACGGCATAAAAGAAGTGATCACTGGAGAACTCAACACTAAAGTAACCTTGGAACGAATTGGGCGAATTCCCATGCCCATTGATTTGACTGTGTTTTATGCCGACGGATCCCAAGAAAATTTTTACATTCCGCTGCGCATGATGCACTTTGAAAAACCAAACCCCGATTTAACCCAAAAAAGAACCACTTTGCCCGATTGGGCCTGGGCATATCCCACCTATTCGTTTGAAATTCCCGCCGGAAAATCGGTTGTAAAAGTG
>CAMBOW010000090.1 GCA_945869365.1 Flavobacterium psychrophilum
TTGATTGATAAAGGACACTCCATAATTGTCATAGAGCACAACTTAGATTTAATTAAATGTGCCGATTACATTATTGATTTGGGACCTGTAGGCGGTGAAGAGGGAGGTTATTTATTGGCTACTGGCACACCCGAAGAAGTAGCAAAAAACCCGAAATCCATTACGGGCAGCTATTTGAAAAGTAAATTATAACCGTAATTTTCTCAAAACGGTCTCGGCTACACCATTGACATCTTCAGAAATCTTGAGCTTGTAGTTGAGTAACCCATAGACCAGCGTAATCAAAATAGATTTAAGTGCAATACTCACTATTGGATGAAACGAAAAATCCCAAAAGTAGAACGCCAAAAACACGCCAACGATTATGGCAAATGATTTCAGGGTATTTATGGTGAAAGGAAATAACTTTATTTTCTTGACCACAAAAACCAATTTAATAGTATTGTAGATAAACACCGAAATCAAGGTGGCCAAGGCAGCCCCATCAATGCCGTATAAGGGAATAAAAATCATGTTGAGGCCCACCATCATAAACACCAGTAATAAGCCAAACGAAAGCACCCATTTGTAGTATTTGGTATTCAAAATAATGGCGTTGTTGTTTCCCAAGATCACATCATAAAACTTAGAAAGCCCAATGAGAAAAACTACCAAAATTCCTCCCGAATATTCCCCCGGAATCAATTGGTAGAGCATCTTGATGTTCAAAAAAATACCCAGCATGACCAAGCCACCTATCACTTGCAGCGTGATGGCACTTTTTTTGTACAGTACATTGAGTTCTTTCAGTTTGTTTTGGCTCATCAACTTGGCGGTAATGGGATAGATTATTTGCAACATGGCGCGGCTGGGCACCGCAATCACCGTAGCAATAAAAATCGCCACCGAATACAAGGCATTGCTGCTGATGTTTTCATAAGCCGGAATCATCACCTTATCAAAATCCATGAGTAATACCGCTACACTACCCGATAAGATGATGAACGACGAATAAAACACAATTTCCTTGATGTTGTGCGGCACTTTAAACGATAGTTTGGGCATGCGCACATACATGGCGAAGATTTTCATGGCGATGAGTTGCAGCAAATAAGCGAAAAACAAGCCATAGATAAACTGATCTTTGGAAATCCAATCCCAATGCACGGCAAATAATAAGCAAAGGATCACCACGCGAACCAATACTTCGCTAATGAAGTTCCCAAACACCGATTGCATGTGCACCTTCACCCAGGCATAAAAGATTTCAAAATAACCCATACAAATCCCTATCAAAGGAATGAGCCACAAAAAAGGTTTTACTTGCGGATTTTCTTTCAAAATGAAATAGGCAATTTGGTCGTAACCCAAAAACGTAATGGCCGTGATGGGTATAATTAGAAAAAGCGGCAAGACCAACATGAAGTTCATGAACTTCTCTCGTTCGGCTTCGGTTTGGCAACGCGAATAAAACCGAATGAGCGTACTGTGCACGCCAAATGCCATGAGCGGCATCATGATGTTGGCCGCCGAAAGTAAAAAAGCGACCATACCATAATGCGTTTTACCCAAAAAATTGGTGTACAAAAACAAGGCATTCACTGCGCCTATGGCAAACCCAAAATAGGTAACCAGCGTGTTTTTGATTGATTGATTGATGACAATTCCCATAGCCTACTTATAAATTGGTCAACAATTGGGCCAGTTGTTTGGTTAAATTCTTGCGGGCATATTTTTCTATTTCTTGCGGACTTACTTTCAGGTTTCCAGCTAAATAGTCGGAGTAGCAACTGTGAATATGGGCTTTTACAGCCGCTTTTTGATTATAGGTAAAGAAAGCTCCCGTTTGGGTTTCGGTAATTATCGAAGCAAAATCAGAACCTGCTGGCCCCATGGCTAGAATGGGTCGGCCAGAAACCAGGTATTCAAACAGTTTTCCGGGTAAAATGAGTTTGGTGTCGGGACTGTCAATTTCAATCAGCAACAAGACTTGGGATTCTTGCTGAAACCGAACCGCTTCTTGGTGAGACACATACCCAAAATCCTGCATGTAATTGGCGAGGCCATAGTTGGCAAGCGCATCTTTTACCTCTTGGCTAGTCGTTCCTATAAAATTGAGTTGCAAATGCTGCGTCATCTCGGGAACTTCTTGAAGCAATTCGGCCAAGGCTTCCCACAACACAATCGGATTTCGAGCTGATAAAAGCGAACCGATGTGTGCTAAACTAAATTTGGCATCCAACTGTAAACTGGGTTCAGTGGCAATGTCGTAGCCGTTGGTAATGACTTCGATGGGGCGGGATGTAAGTGTTTCAAATTCGGTTTTGGTCGTGGCACTGGTTACAATAATAGCATTTGCCGACTGCAAAACCTGTTGTTCTAAGCGTTTGTGTTTGCGTTGTGCCCAAGGCAATAATTTCAAAGCTTTATGGTATCCAATGGTTGTCCAAGGATCACGAAAATCGGCCACCCACTTGATGCCTAATTGTTGTTGCAAAGCCAAACCAATTATGTGCAAACTGTGCGGCGGACCAGTTGTGATTATAGTATCAATCTGATTGGATTGACAATACTCTCGCAAAAACGCTACCGATGGCTTTACCCAAAATACACGGGCATCTGGGATAAATAAATTACCCCGCACAAACAGAGCCAAACGTTCTAAACGCGTTTGTTTTTTGGCCGAAGGAATAATGCCTGCACTGATGTTTTTAATTTTTTTCTTAGAAAACAAGGATGCCAATCGATACGGTTCCCAAATGGGATGTTTCAGGATGGTTAATTGATCGGAAACGTCTGACATTAATCCTTCATCCACGATGGGATAAGTAGGGTTTTGTGGAATATAGACAATAGGTTCAAACTGAAAGTCGGGTAAGTATTTTACGAATTTCAACCAACGTTGCACGCCTGGGCCGCCCGCTGGAGGAAAATAATACGTAACGATCAGAACTTTTTTCATCTAGTATTCCTTGGGTTCAATGGGTGCAAACCATAACTTTCGTCTTTCGTAATATAATCCCAAGGCAATTAACACCAACATTCCTGCCGAACTGTACAAGGCAATGGTGCTTCCTTTTTGCACCACCTCGGGTTCAAATTTAAAGTCGATGCGGTGCGTACCAGCCGGAATTTCTAGCGCACGCAACACGTAATCTACGCGGATGTGCGGCATTTTCTTGCCGTCAATGTAGGCGTTCCAGCCCTCTGCGTAATACATTTCAGAAAATACAGCCAATCCTTCTTGGACATTTTGTGATTGGTAACGAATGGCGTTCGGTTTGTAATCAACCACTTGAATAGTGGCCGAGCTGTCATTAGTAAATTTAACAGCCTGTAACGCCTTTCCAAATTCGGTTTTGTTGACTACAGCTACTTCTTTGGAATTAAAATTGGTAAGGGCTTTCATCTCGGCATCGGCAGAATTAACCCACTTTACTGCTGATACAAACCAGGCATTGCCGTTTACATCCGGATTTTGCAAAGGCAGATCGTTGCCCTTCTCATCTGTTTGAATCAGGTATTTCACATTGAGCATATTCAAAATCTCCAAGTTGTTTTTGGCAATTTGGTAATCAAATAATTGTTGCATGCGACGGGGTTTGGCAGCATGGTAACCACCAATTGAATGGTGAAAATAAGAAGCACGGGAACTTGACATATTTCCACTCACTTCAAACACGCGATACTGCGAAGTGTCTTGCAAAATTTGGGCATCAGCCGGAGTTTCTTGAAAAGGCATTTCTACTTCGCGGGCAGCCAAGAAATCGTCGCTGCTCACGTAGTTTTTGGCGATGAAAAACAAATCGGCCACCACCAAAAATCCTACAGCTAGCACGGCTGTTTGCGAAGCCAATTTATTTTTCAGGTAAAACCACAGCACTGCAGCCGCAGCGGCAATAAAGGTAAACGAACGCAACAAATCGGCTTTGAACAAGCTTCTTCGGTCGGCCTTTAGTGCTTTCATGAATTCTGGGCCGTAATTTTTGGCATACATGTCGTCGGCTCCGCCGGAGTAGGAAAAGAAACTTTTACTGATAAACAAAAGCGTCAGCAATCCCAAGCCGGTTGCTGCTGCATAGATCAATCCTTTTTGCTGTTTGTCTTTATCGGCCAGAAAAAAGGCTTGCAAGCCCATAATGGCTAGCGCAGGCAAGGCCAATTCGAGCAACACTTGTATCGATGAAACCGCACGGAATTTGTTGTACAAGGGCAAATTATCAATGCAAAAATTGGTCAAGGCAGGAAAGTTTTTGCCCCATGATAGAAATAAGGACAGCAGTATTCCGGCCAAAAAGGCGTATTTTATTTTGCGTTTATCAACAAATAAGGCCAATAACGTCAAGAAAAAAACCACAGCACCAATATAAGCCGGAGCAGCCACAATGGGTTGATCGCCCCAATACAAGGGCAAACTGTTGGCAAAATCGGCAGCTTGGGTTTCGGGAACGCCTTGCCCAATTACGTAATCATAGGTTTTGCTGTCACGCCCTAATTTTTCGGAATTTGATCCGCCAAATATGCGAGGGGAAATGAGGTTAAAACTCTCGGCCACCCCATAGCTGTATTCGGTAATGTAGGTATAGTCAAGCGGATTATTGTTGGCGGCTTTTTTGCCTGCAGATGTAAACGTCAATTCACTTTTTCCGCGGGTTGAGTAATTAGCATATTCGGCAGTGGCCATCAAATTTGTCGCGTTGGCCCCTACTGCAAACGCTACAGCGATTACAAATACACCTAGCGAAATAAACAGCGGTTTGTAGTTTTGCTCCCGAAAATATTTTACGATAAAATAAACCGTAAAAACCAGCAACAGCAAGATAAAGTAATAAGTCATCTGAAAGTGGTTGGCATTAATCTCGAGCGCTGCCGCCAACATGGTGAGGATTCCGCCCACAATATAGCGTTGGCGCAACACCAATAAAAAACCAGCCAATAATAGAGGCATATAGGCAATGGCATGGGCTTTGGCGTTATGGCCAACACCTAAAATCACGATCAAATAGGTAGATAAACCAAAGGCAAGAGCCCCAATAAACGCCTTGAGCGGATCTATTTTTATGACCACCAACAAGATATAAAACCCAAGGAAATACAAGAACATATAATCGGCGGGACGCGGCAAAAAGCGCAAAAGATGATCTACTTGGCTGATGTATTCGTGCGGGTAATTGGCCCCCAACTGGTAGGTGGGCATGCCGCCAAATGCCGAATTGGTCCAGTAGAGTACGGCATTATTCGCTTTTTTGAAATCTATTTGTTCCTTGGCCATGCCGGTGTATTGCACGATATCCGATTGGAATATTTTTTTGCCTTGCAAAACGGGATAAAAATATAGTATTGCAAAACAAACAAAGCCCACTAGGGCCAATAGATGCGGATAAAACGATTTGAGTTGTTTCATAAATAAAGAAATCTGCGGTATAGTAAGGCTCAAAAATAGGGAAAATAAAGCTGCAAATAGGCGTAAAAAAAAGGTCCTTAGTCGACCTCTTCAAAATCAATGTATTCGCCTACTTTTTGGGTAGATTTGGGGGTGGATTTTTCTTCCGATTTAGGCGCAGAATTGGGTGGTGTTTGCTGATAGGCAGACTGTTGGTTGCGCATATTTTCACTTGCTTTTTCGACTACTTTTTTTAGGATTACCGGCAAAAAAATACGCGCTAAAAACTTGAACGCATAATAAAAAAGAATGATGTACATCAAGGTGCGCAATAAACCGTTGAAAGAAGCAGTATCCATGTGAAAAATTTTGCCAAAAATACTAAATCAGTTTGGGAATCTTTCTAAATTAAATGATAAAAAACACTACTTTTGAAAGGTTTTTTCAGTACCCTAAATTCCTTTTACCATGCCAAAAACAAGCTTTTTTTTATCCTTTTCCTTACTTTTTTGCGTAAGCAGTTGGGGCCAATTTACCGATGTCATCAACTCCAATCGTCCGGGGCAATCAATGGCGGCATTTTCGGTGGGAAAAACCATCATTCAAACCGAAATGGGACTTGAAAGTGCAAGAGAAACCTTTTCAAAAAACAACTATCAAGTAGCCAGTCAGGGCGGAGAAATTGCGCTGCGATACGGAGCCATTTTTGAACAACTGGAATTTTACGGCAGTATAAACTACCAAAAGGAAACCTACACCGACTTAATCACCAACCTAGATAAAAAAAGCAGCGGCATCCAAACCGCGCAAGTGGGTGCCAAATTTATGGTCTATGACCCCATGATGAATTATGAAGAAAAAATAAATAAATACAGTTGGAAAGCCAATCATAAATTCAATTGGCGCCAATTTATTCC
>CAMBOW010000091.1 GCA_945869365.1 Flavobacterium psychrophilum
GGCGCATATTTGGGGTTTTTAAAGCCATCGTACATCACATGCAAGATGGCCAAACACACATCCAATCCAATAAAATCAGCCAATTGCAAGGGTCCCATGGGATGAGCCATCCCCAATTTCATTACCGTATCAATTTCATAGACTCCTGCCACGCCGTTGTATAGCGTTTCGATGGATTCATTAATCATGGGCATCAAAATACGGTTGGCCACAAAGCCGGGATAATCATTTACTTCAACAGGAACTTTGCCTAGTTGCTCAGACAATTGCATGATGGTTTGCGTTACGTCATCCGAGGTGTTGTATCCGCGAATAATCTCGACCAATTTCATAATCGGCACGGGATTCATAAAGTGCATGCCAATCACTCGCTCAGGGTGCGATACAACAGCACCAATTTGGGTAATTGAAATCGAAGACGTATTGGTGGCCAAAATGGTATCATGACTGCAATATTCGTTCAGTTTTTTGAAGATATCTAATTTTAAGTTTACATTTTCTGTAGCTGCTTCGACCACGAGATCTGCACCAATGACACCGTCTTGGATGTCGGTATAGGTAATGATGTTGCCAATCGTAGCCAATTTATCGGCTTCGGTAATACTTCCTTTAGCTACCATGCGATCTAAGTTGCTGGCTATGGTTGCCATTCCTCGATCTAAAGATTGCTCCGAAATATCAATGAGTTTTACGGTAAATCCACTTTGTGCAAACGTGTGGGCAATTCCATTCCCCATGGTTCCTGCGCCAATTACTGCAATTTGTTTCATAGTTTAAAATTAAGATTGTTGTTCCATACTGGCTATGATTTGATAGGCTACCCGAAGGGCATTGGTTCCGTCTTCTAAAGATACCACTGGAGTTGTATGCTGTTGAATGGCGTCGGCAAACGATTCCAATTCGTCTAATATGGCATTGTTTTGGGTTACATCGGGGTTGGCAAAATAGATTTGTTTTTTGACCCCTTCGGCATTTTGCAAGATGATGTCAAAATCACCCGGTTGTTCGGGAGCGTCTTTCATTTTAACCACTTCGCAGATTTTATCCAAAAAATCAACCGAAATATAGGCGTCTTTCTGAAAGAACCGCGATTTGCGCATGTTTTTCATCGAGATGCGACTGGCAGTTAGATTGGCTACGCAGCCGTTTTCAAATTCGATACGTGCATTGGCAATGTCCGGTGTTTCACTAATTACCGAAACTCCGCTGGCATGTACTGATTTTACCGGCGAATTTACCACACTCAAGATGGCATCGATGTCGTGGATCATCAAATCCAACACCACCGGCACGTCTGTTCCGCGCGGATTGAACTCCGCCAAACGATGGGTTTCTATAAACATCGGGTTTTCGATCATATGTTTGGTGGCCAAAAAAGCAGGATTAAATCGTTCTACGTGACCGACTTGGCCCTTTACTTGGTATTCGTTGGCCAAGACCATAATTGCTTCGGCTTCATCAACGGTGGTCGCGATGGGTTTTTCGATAAACAAATGTTTGCCTGCCTTAATTGTGGCTTCGGCACAACTAAAATGTGCTAGAGTTGGTGTAACAATATCCACCACATCGGCAGCGGCAATCAAACTTTCTCGGGAGGGAAATAATGTATAGCTAAATTCAGCAGCCACTTGTTGGGCATAGGTTTCATTTTCGTCAAAAAAACCAATCAATTCGTATTTGTCTGATTGATTTAACAACCGCAAATGGATTTTCCCCAAGTGTCCAGCACCCAACACGCCAACTTTTAACATAGCCATAAAATTTGAGGCAAAAATAGGAATTAATTGAGAATAGCTTGGGCAAGAATGGGATTAATTTCGGCTTTTTATCTTGCATTTTGTTGGGCAAGTTGTCTTTTGTTTGTTATTTTTACGCCCAGTTTAATCCCATTCCGTTGAGAAACACCGCCAAACATCAAGGTCTTAGAAATCAGTTAGTTGCTCAATTACAAAGCAAAGGAATTACCGATACTGCGGTTTTGGCAGCTATCGCCAAAGTACCTCGGCATTTGTTTTTGAATTCAAGTTTTGAGGATTATGCCTATCAAGACAAAGCTTTTCCGATTGGTGCCGACCAAACCATTTCTCAACCTTATACCGTTGCGTTTCAATCGCAGCTGTTGGCCATTGAACCAGATCATAAAATTCTTGAAATTGGCACCGGATCGGGCTATCAAACCGCCATTTTGTGTGAGTTGGGCGCTAAAGTATACAGCATAGAACGGCAAAACGAATTGTTTAAGCAGACCAGTATCTTGTTGCCGAAACTAGGCATTCGTCCCAAACATTTATCTTTTGGAGATGGGTACAAAGGCTTGCCCAATCACGCTCCTTTTGATAGCATTATCGTCACGGCTGGCGCGCCTAGTATTCCGCAGGCCTTAATGGCTCAATTAAAGATTGGTGGGAAGCTGGTAATCCCTGTGGGCGAAACCCAGCTAATTATGACGCTCTTAATTCGAAAAAATGAAACCCAATTTGAGAAACACGAACATGGCGAATGCCGTTTTGTGCCCTTGTTGGAAGATAAAAATTAAATATCATGCGTAAACTACTTTTCTTACTTATTCCATTTCTTGGTTTTTCACAAGGATATACTAGTTATTTTACTGGAAATCCAAGTAATATAACAGTTAATACTGAATTTGGTGTTTGCCTCATGGGAGGTGCAACAGAACATGACAATGCTATGAGGTGGTTGTTGCAAAAAGCCAACGGTGGTGATGTTGTGGTTTTGCGTTCCTCGGGCAGTAATGGCTATAATGATTATTTGTATTCTGAATTGGGAGTGCCGGTAAATTCGGTTGAGACATTGGTTATCACATCGATTGAGGGAGCTATTAATCCATATGTTTTAGATAAAGTAGCCAATGCTGAAATGATCTGGTTTGCGGGTGGTGATCAATACAATTATGTTTCGTTTTTCAAGGATAATGCGTTAGAAGATTTACTTAATCAGCACGTTTCTGTTAAGCAGGCGCCTATTGGCGGTACAAGTGCCGGAATGGCAATATTAGGTGGAAAATATTTTTCGGGAGCTAACGGCACAATAACATCGGCCACAGCCATGAGTAATCCCTACCATCCAAATGTTACTCTTGAAGGATATGACGGAACGCCTACACCCACTTTTTTGAATGTTCCTTTTTTGCGAAATGTAATTACAGATACGCATTATGACAATCGAGATAGAAAAGGTAGACATGTAACATTCATGGCGCGAATCAAGTTATTCACATCGATATATGGAATTGCTTCAAATGAGTATGTTGCTGTATGTATAGGAAATGATGGTAGAGCCTATGTTTATGGCGATTATCCAAATTATGATGAGTTTGCCTATTTTATTCAACCCAATTGTGATTCATTTAACCTAATTGAAAACTGTCAAGATGGACAAGCCTTAACATGGAATTATGGTGGACAAGCCTTACGGGCCTATAAAGTGCCCGGGACCATGAATGGAACCCACTATTTTGATATTAATGTTTGGGAAGATGGAGTTGGAAGTGGAGGAAGTTGGGAAAATTGGTCGGTAAACAATGGCGTATTTAATTCGGAAAGCGCTCTACCATTTACGTGTAGTCCGTTAAGTGGTTCTTCATTTACTGAAAATTCAATTTTGCTTTTTCCAAATCCAGTGCAGCAAACTTTATATATTGAAGGTGTTTCTAATGCCGAGTATACTATTTATGATTCCACAGGCAGAGAAACTACAAATTTGTGTAATGTTAACCTAAATGCAATTCAAGTTTCAGGTCTTTCAAGTGGATTTTATTTTGTAAAAATTATTAATGGAGATAAAACGATAATCAAAAAATTTGTCAAACAATAGAATAAATGAAACAAGAATTCCCTAGCGGAGTTGTTTTAGTTTATCTTTTAAACGTTCCATTTCTTCCAAAATCAAATCAATTTTTGGTTCATTCGCGGCAGGTAATACATACTTATTATCGGTCAAAATACTCGAGATAGCATGTAGTAAATGAGTGTCGTTGTCAAACTCAGCTAAGATTTTTTCTTTGATCCATTGCACTTTTAGGCGATCAAAATCTAAGTCGTAGGTGTGTGCAAAAAGCTGCAATTGGGCGAGTGTAGGCAGGCGTTGGCTGCTTTCAAATTTGCTAATCAAGGCACCATCAATCTTTGTTAAACGCGCCAATTCTAAGGATTTATATCCCTTATCTTCACGTCCTTTGCGCAAGATTTCACCTAGCATTAGAATGATTTTTTAATGCGATCAATATCCCGTTTGGTATCCTGCTCTTTGAGCGATTCCCGTTTGTCGTAGGTTTTTTTACCGCGACACAAGCCAATGTCGAGTTTGGCAATGCCTTTTTCGGTGGTGTGTAACTTTATCGGAATAATCGTAAGTCCTTTTACTTGTACACTTTTGTGTAAACTTTTCAGCTCGCGCTTGTTGAGTAACAATTTGCGTTCGCTGCGCGATTTGTGGTTAAACTGATTGCCAAACGCATATTCTTCAATGTAGGTGTTGATGGCAAACAATTCGAGGTTATGAAATTCGCAAAAACCTTCGGTAATTTGGGCTTTCCCCAAACGAATCGATTTGATTTCGGTACCGGTTAATACCATACCAGCTGTATACGTTTCGAGTATTTCATAATCGAAGCGGGCGCGTTTGTTGAGGATGTTTACGGTTTTTACCATCGGTGCAAAGATAGCAGAAAAGCGGAATGGTTAGCGCTAAATTGAAGGACTGTACTTGCGTTTGAGCAACGAATATATTTGAATATCCAGAAAACCACCTTCGTAGCATTCGTATTCCCTAAAAAAAGCTTCTTGAACAAAGTTGTTTTTCAACACCACGCGTTGCGAAGCGATATTATCGGGAGCAATTACAGCCTCGATGGAGTTGAGTTGCATTTCGGTAAATCCATACTGAATGAGGCGCTCCACGGCTTCGGTGATGTAGCCTTGGCCTTGAAATTCGGGCAACAACATATAGCCAATTTCGGCTCGGTAATCTTCGGGTTTGAGTCGGTAGAAGCCTACAATTCCAATGGCTTTGGGATTGTTGTGCAGACAAATAATCCAGTTGAGTGCTGTGTTGCTTTCTAGTCCATCCAGATTGGCTTGAATGTGTGCAATTGCTTCTGCTTCGTTGGTTACCAAAGGTCTGGGAATGTAACGCATCACTTCGGGATTGCCGCGCAAGTTCATGATTTCGGGGATATCATCAAGCGATACTTTTCGAAAACACAAGCGCGACGAAGTCAATTCTGGAAAGGGAGTAAACTGAAAATTAAGCATCAATTAAGAAAATAAAGTGGTTGTAAATTGTACAGTTCGGCTTTCACCTGAAGCTAGTTTTTGGATCCCTTCTTTTTCATGAAATACTCCGCTGGCATTAATTGTATCGGCATAGCCCAGCCACGGTTCGATGCATATAAACGGCGCCTGTGGTTTGGTCCAAATGCCTAAATTTGGAAAATCGGCAAAGGATACTTGAACTAACGGCCGATCGTTTTCAAAAAGTGTAACCAATTTTGATTCCAATTGTTTAAAGACCAAGGCGTCTTTTTCAAACAGCGAGTAAGAAAGGGGTAGGCTATGATTTTCTACCTGAATTTGATGGGTAGTTTCACTAATTAATTCGTGTTCCAACTCATAAGCAGTCAACTCAGTGTCCAATGGAAAGGCTAAGCTGTAGTCCGAGAAATCTAGCGGTAGAGCAAATGCCGGGTGTGCACCCACATTGTAATACATAGTTTCATTTCCACTATTCGTAACCGTATAGGTTGTATGCAATTCATTATGATCCAAGTGATAACAGATACGAAAATCAAAATCAAATGGGTAAACGGCTTTTGATTCAGCCGAACTGCACAATTGAAAAACAGCTTTAGATTCAGACTCTTCAATAAGTGAAAATTCCATTTCGCGCGCAAATCCATGACGTGGCAACGTATAGGTTTTACATTCGTGTGTGTAGATGTTTTCTTTTACTTTTCCAACAATGGGAAACAACACCGGTGACTGCTTGGGCCAGTGAGCAGGATCAGCTTGCCAAAGAAATTCGCGTCCGTTGGCTTTGGATTGCACCGAACACAATTCGGCTCCCTTGGATTGTATGGCAACTGTAAGTTCTTGATTTTGGAGGATAATTTTCACGGTAATAATTTTTGGTAAATATACGCAGTAGGGATTAACGATTTAAGATTAACGATTTTTGATAATGAAATGAGTAACACAGATTGAATAAATTAT
>CAMBOW010000092.1 GCA_945869365.1 Flavobacterium psychrophilum
ACCCTACCACGATTCAAAAGTAGGGTTGCTATTTGACAAATCAAAAAGTACCTATACCGTGGGGTTAACCTACGCCTATTAATCACAAAATAGCGCGATAATTTTCAGCCTTATTTTAGAATTTATCCTTATTTTTGGGCTGCCAAAAAGCACATAAACTAAATCAAAAAATACAATCAATATGAAATACGATATCATCGTTTTAGGAAGCGGACCCGGCGGATATGTTACTGCCATACGTGCCTCACAATTGGGTTTTAAAGTAGCTGTTGTAGAAAAAGAAAGCTTGGGTGGCGTTTGCCTCAACTGGGGCTGTATCCCAACCAAAGCGCTGTTAAAATCGGCGCAAGTGTTTGATTATCTAAAACACGCTTCCGATTACGGACTCACGGTATCTTCTTTTGACAAAGACTTCAATGCCGTGGTAGCACGAAGCCGAAATGTAGCCGATGGCATGAGCAAAGGCGTGCAGTTTTTGATGAAAAAAAATAAAATTGACGTGATTGAGGGCTACGGCACCTTGAAAACAGGCAAAAAAGTAGACGTAAAAGCCGCCGACGGAAAAACCACCGAATATAGCGCTGATCATATCATTATCGCAACAGGAGCTCGTTCACGTGAGTTGCCGAATTTGCCGCAAGATGGCAAAAAAGTAATTGGGTATCGCAAAGCAATGACCTTGGAAGCACAACCCAAATCTATGATTATAGTAGGATCAGGAGCAATTGGTGTGGAATTTGCCCATTTTTACAACTCGATGGGAACTGATGTAACGATTGTAGAGTTCATGCCTAATATTGTTCCGGTAGAAGACGAAGACATCTCTAAACAAATGGAGCGCTCCATGAAAAAAGCCGGCGTAAAAATCATGACCAACTCAAGTGTAGAACGCATTGACACCAGTGGATCAGGCGTGAAAGCTTATGTAAAAACAGCCAAAGGCGAAGAAGTACTCGAAGCAGATATGCTGTTGTCGGCCGTAGGAATTAAAACGAACATCGAAAATATCGGATTAGAAGCCATAGGCATTGCCACCGACAAAGACAAGATTTTAGTAAACGCCTACAACCAAACCAATGTACCGGGTTATTATGCCATTGGCGATGTAACTCCAGGTCAAGCCTTAGCTCACGTGGCCTCGGCCGAAGGTATTAACTGTGTGGAGAAAATTGCCGGTTTGCATGTAGATCCGATTGATTATGGAAATATTCCCGGTTGTACCTATGCAACTCCCGAAATTGCTTCGGTGGGAATGACTGAAAAACAAGCCAAAGAAAAAGGATACGAATTAAAAATTGGGAAATTCCCTTTTTCTGCGTCAGGGAAAGCCAAAGCTTCAGGCACCTCAGACGGATTTGTAAAAGTGATTTTTGATGCCAAATACGGCGAATGGTTGGGCTGTCACATGATTGGCGCTGGCGTAACCGATATGATTGCCGAAGCAGTTGTGGCTAGAAAATTAGAAACTACCGGACATGAAATCTTGAAAGCCATTCACCCACACCCTACCATGAGTGAGGCGGTAATGGAAGCTGTAGCCGATGCCTATGGTGAAGTGATTCACTTATAATACAGTATTCATTTCAATCATAAAAAAACTCCGTTCAATTCGAACGGAGTTTTTTGTTTAGTTGAGCAACAAACTAAGCTGAAATTGATTCAAGCACAGTAGCGCTTCTCGAATTCGGCAATCTTTGGCCTTGAAAAAACTAGAGTTCGAAAGCACTTCGAATTCGCCTTTGGAAAGTTTATCTCTATTGGATAGGATTTCTTTTTTGAACGAATCGACCAATTTCAATTCTGTTTCCGGAAGTTCATTCACCCAATTATCTTCAATGAACAACTGGTTGGATTCAAAATCGGCAGGCAATTGTGCCATTCCGATAGTGTGTTTTAGTAGCAACTCTTTTACACTATTTGATTTTTCAAACCAAGCCAAGCTTTCAATTTCGCCTTCGGTTGAAACTGTATCGGCTACTTGTATTTTGGCTAAAGCACTTAGTTGTTGTTCATATCCAAAATACAAAGAAGTGTACGATAAAGCTTCTTCTGTGGTTGCTCTTGGACTTCTAACCAACGTAATGAGCATCCCGCAACCTACTACAATTACGATAGTAGATACTATGGTATTTACTTTGGTGTCGGGATTGCGAATACCTGTAAAGAAATAAATGGGTAAAAACAAAAAAACGATGGCCAATAAGGCGCAGACCACAAGCATATTGGCATATGGCCAATGCATCACTTTAAACAAAATCCCCAAACTAATTGACATCCCGGCGGCAATGCCTATTCCGGAGCTCAATTTTACAGTGGTTGCAGCAGTATCTTTTGCTTTTAGTATAAATACAAGTGGTAAAAAAAGTAAACTAAAAAGCAGAATGCTTACCACTAGCATCATCGATGCCCCCGGCCAATGCATAAATTTAAATACCAAGCCCATAACGAGCAATAAAGTGGCAAAACTTCCACTTCGAATCATTGTGTTTTTCATCGCATAATAATTTTTAAAGGTTAGTAATTGAATGGTTTCTTTTTCTATTTCGGCCAATTCATCTTGGTAAAACGTAGTGATGACTTGTGCATAATAGTTCTCGAAATCACCATCCGGTTCGAGGTTGCGCTCAATAATACAACACACATGATCCAACAGATCGTCCTGCAGTTCAATCCGGCCTATCCCTCGTGCACGAAGGTCTAAGCGAATGAAATCAAGTTGTATATCAGTAAGCGTATACATTTATAGTATTTGTGGTTTTAGGTCTAATAAAAAACGAAGCGTTTCCATAAATTCGGCTAGCTCGTTCAGTTTTTCTTCAATTTTTAGCTGGCCATTGCTGCTCAAACTATAGTATTTACGAACCCGTTTGCCAATGTATTCGGTTTCGGTAGTCACCAATCCCTCTGCCTCGAGTGCATGCAGAGTAGGATACAAAGCGCCTTCGGTGATTTGAATGCGATTGCCTGTTAACTCTTTTACCCGCTGGGTAATTTCGTACCCATACATGCGTTTGTTTTGCTCCAATTGTTTCAGCACAATGGTTTTCAAGGTGCCTTTTATTAATTCGGTTGAATACATAGTGTTGTTTGTTAGACTAACGCAAATATACATAAGAATATTATGCATTAGAGGTTAATGTATAAAAAAAGACCTAAATAAGGTCTTTAAATTTTTAATGTGTTAGCTTTCAATTGCTTAAAATGACATTTAATTTATCAATGAAATAATCCACTTCCTCTTTGGTATTAAAATGACTAAAAGATATGCGCAAGGAAGGCTGAAGTTTCTCCTCATCTGATAGGATTTCGGCCAGTACATGAGAAGGTTTTGGACTACCCGATTGACAAGCGCTTCCTCTTGAAACGGCAATGCCTTGCATGTCTAAAGCAAATAACAACATATCATGTTTATGCGTGGCACAGGGAATTTGCACATTTAGAATTGTGTGTATGCCAGGTGCACTTCCGTTTACTTTGCTATCCGGAAACTGCTTGGCCAATTTGGCTATCGCATACTCTTTTAGTGCTGTTATTTGCAAGCTGTGTTGGTCTAATTCGTCGTTAGCTAATTCAAATGCTTTGGCCATGCCTACAATTGCTGGCACCGCTTCGGTTCCTGGACGTAGGGCTTTTTCTTGTTCGCCACCCAATAATAAAGACTGAACAGGAATTCCTTTTTTAATGTAGACAAACCCAATTCCTTTTGGCCCATGAAATTTATGTGCACTGGCTACTGCAAAATCAAGGGATGTTACCGAAAAATCTATGTTCAATTTTCCCATAGACTGCACCATATCCGAATGAAAATAGGCTTGATGTTGTTGACAAATTCGGCTGGTTTTGGCCAAATCGAGTACCGTGCCAATTTCATTATTTACATGCATTAACGAAACCAAGGTGGGAATTTCTTGTGACAACAGCCGCACTAAATCGCTGTGATCTACCGAACCATCATCCTTAATTTTCACGAAGTCAAGTTGGATATTATATATTTTTATTAAATAGTCAAGTGTATGCAATACAGCATGATGCTCAATTTTACTTGAAATTATTCTTTTAATTCCTAAATCGCGAATTGCCGTGGTGAGCACCCAATTATTCCCTTCGGTTCCACCCGAGGTAAACACAATTTCTGCAGCCGAAACCTTGAGGTGTTTGGCGATGGTTTTTCGCGCCAATTCTAACTTACTCTTCGCTTGCCTCCCAAACGCATGGGATGAAGAAGGATTGCCGTAATCGTCTGCCATTGCAGGCAGCATTTCCTGGATTACCCTTGGATCTATCGCCGATGTGGACGCATTATCAAAATACACTTTTTTCATAGGTTGTCAGGTTCAATTTTCGAATTGCTATTGTAAAGAAAATTGATTGCTAGTTGTGAATTATTATTCTATTTTTGCGAGGCTAAAGTACAAATTAACTGCCACTTTTTGTATTCTATCCCCTCAACACCCTTGCCGATTATGAAAAAACTATTGCTTTCTCTTTGTTCTATTGCGCTACTCAACAGCTGCGACGATGGTGATTTAACCCTAGAAACCATCAATTTTGACAGTGCCATTGCACAAGAATGCAGTTTAAACAATGTAGTTTATAAAATAAATGGCAACCAATTGTTACTTATTGAAATTCCCGCAACTAGTCTGCCTTTTGAAAATAAAATTGGCGATAAAACTTTTACTATAAATTCCAACAACAAAGTGATTTACCGCGGCTATAACAACACCGTGAGTTCTGCCAGTATTTGCTCCACGATTCCATCCGCAAGCCCTTCGGTTACCGAAGAATGGAACGCCATTGCAGGAACAATTTCTATACAGACCACAGCTATTTACAGCGCCGCAAACGCGCTTACAGGCGCAATAAAAATTATCAAATACCGTCACGCAATTACCTTCAACAACATCACGTTTGCCAAATCCAACGGCAACCAAATCTACGAAACATTTGTATTTGGCGACTACGACACCAACGCCACTGCGCTGCCCATGAATTTCAATCCAGATTCGATTCAGTTGTGCAGCAATGGCAATACCTTGTACAACGCGCAAAATGGTGGCATCGAAGGGTTATTTATCCAGAATTTATCGAGTACCTTATTGGACACTTCCGTGCTAGGAACAGCCAAAACGGCACTCATTAACACCAACAACGAAAACCTATTAACCTATCGCCTATTCAGTTTGGCATTAACTTTAGGAGGGAATTCATCCTATTTTTGTACTTCTCCTCTTCCAGAAAACCCATTGGTTAAAGAAGAATGGACCGGACAAGCTGGCGTTTCCAACACCAGCGGAATTATCGAAGTGACCACAAGCACCAATGGCAGCGGATTTTCACACAGCATACACCTGAAAAGTGTTACGTTTACCAATCCATTAGCCGGAAGTACCTTTTATTATGGTGACGACATCCTGATTGGGACATTGCTCACCAATTAGTTTACCTTATTTCTTTTGCTTAAAACCAACCTCTGTGGCGCCTTGGCCATATTTTTGGTAGTTGGCATCCTGAAAATAAACCTCCTCATACCTGCCAAGCATAAAATCTAATTCGGATTTTAAAACTCCTTCGCCTACCCCATGAATAAATATGATTTTTGGAATGCGGTTTCGAATGGCAAATTCTACATGCCGTTTGGCGGTTTCCATTTGCAGATTCAAGATCTCATAATTGCTCATGTGTCGCCAACGTTGCACTAATTTTTCGATGTGTAAATCAAATTCTGGCGCTGGAATTACGGCAGATGTTTTGAACGCAACGGGGTTTTGCTTGCGCTTTACCGTTTCTTTTTCAGCTTTTATAGTAGCTGAATTAAAACTTTTCATTTTATTATCTAACTCACTGGAATTGTTTATTTTAATCAATTCTTTGACAAAATAAGTCATCACAAAACCGTCGGTAGTTTCTACCGTAATTTGGTCGTTTTCGCAACGCAGCACTACGCCTTCATAGGCGTCATCCAACACCGCTACTCGATCGCCTGGCTTAAACATGTTCTTCTGTTTTTTCGGTTTCTTTACTTGGGGTTTTGCTACTCAATTTCATCATGCCAAACATAAAAACCAAAACCAATGCGCAGAGAATAAAGATTGAACTTGGCTCCCCAGTAG
>CAMBOW010000093.1 GCA_945869365.1 Flavobacterium psychrophilum
GCATAGGCGTTTTTTACACCACTAAATCCGTAGGCCACTTCTTCCAAATCTTTCAAACGTTGAATGTACGAATCCAATACTTGGCGTCTCGCACCCGGACGTGCACCCGAGATGGCATCACATACTTGAACGATTGGCGACAACAACGATTTCATTTCAATTTCATCGTGGTGGGCTCCAATTGCGTTGCACACCTCTTCTTTTTCGCCATATTTCTCGGCCCATTGCATACCCAATAAGGCGTGTGGTAAATCACTTTCGGTGTCCGGCACTTTTCCGATATCGTGCAATAATCCGGCGCGTTTGGCTAGTTTTACATTCAAGCCCAATTCGGCGGCCATCAAACCACACAATTTGGATACTTCACGCGAGTGTTGCAACAAGTTTTGTCCGTAAGATGAACGGTATTTCATGCGTCCAACTACTTTGATCAATTCGGGGTGTAAACCGTGAATACCCAAATCAATTACGGTTCGTTTACCAACTTCAATGATTTCGTCTTCAATTTGTTTGGCTGTTTTGGCCACTACTTCTTCAATACGAGCGGGGTGAATTCGTCCGTCGGTAACCAATTTGTGTAAAGCCAATCGGGCAATTTCTCTTCGCACCGGGTCAAAACAAGAAAGAATAATGGCTTCTGGAGTATCGTCTACAATAATTTCTACACCAGTAGCTGCTTCTAAGGCACGAATGTTTCGTCCTTCACGACCAATGATGCGGCCTTTAACGTCGTCTGATTCGATGTTAAATACTGACACGCAATTTTCTACCGCTTCTTCGGTTCCGATGCGTTGTATAGTGTTGATTATGATTTTCTTGGCTTCTTGTTGGGCCGTCAATTTGGCCTCTTCAATCGTGTCTTGAATTTGCGCCATGGCCTTGGTTTTGGCTTCAGCTTTCAAGCCTTCAATCAACTGATCACGGGCATCTTCGGCCGATAAACCAGAGATCACTTCCAATTGATTCAATTGGCTTTTGTGCATGCGTTCTACCTCTTGTTGTTTTTTCTCGAGCTGTTCTAATTTGCTTTCGTATTCGGAAGTTTTGGCCTCATAATCATCGTTGATTTTTTTGGCTTTGCCCAATTCGTTCGATATTTGAGATTCTTTGTCTCGGGTGCGTTTCTCTACTTCGGCTACTTTGCGGTCACGGGCTAGAATTACTTCTTCGTGCTCAGCCTTAAGTTCGATGAATTTTTCTTTGGCTTGAAGAATTTTGTCTTTTTTGATGTTTTCGGCTTCCAAGTTGGCGTCTTTCAATATAGAAGCAGCGTCCTTTTTGGCACTTTTAATGAGGTTGGATACGTTGTTCTTTTCTAGCACTTTGGCTACCGAAAATCCACCTGCGATTCCTGCGATTCCCGAAATAAGTATTGTTAAAATGTCCATGTTTAATTTATTGATTTATATAAAAAAAGCCCACATTAGGTGTAATGTATAAACTCGAAATGACAAGTTTTGAGCGTACTCACTGTTCAAGTTTCCTGGCCGAAGCGAGGCATGCTTTAGTAGCGAAGATAGGCTCATTCTAAATTGTTAGCGTTGAGTTTACCAAAAAAAACTAATGTAGGCAGTATTTTAGTCTATGTTAAGAACGTGATAATATAAAATAAGACTTTTTTACCAGTCTTTTTTGTCGAGATACTGAGCCACAAAATCATTCAATTTTTGAATTCGCTCAATGGTGTCTGTGCCATCAATCGAAGTTTCTTGTTGTTTTTGCTCCAGTTGTGAGGCAAACTGCAAGGCACACATGGCCAATACATCTTGTTTGTCTCGAACGGCGTAATTTTCTTCAAACTGCTTAATCATGCTCTCAATTTTTTTGCAAGCGCTTCGCAACCCTTCTTCCTGCGTCATTTCTACCGTGAGGGGATAGACGCGATCGGCAATTGACAATTTGATTTTTAGCTTTTCGTTCATGCTGTTTTACTCTGCTAGCTGGGCTATACAGTAATCAATTTCACGAATTAATGAATTTATTTTCAGCTTGGTTTCTCTTTTGTTTTCTTCACTGCCAAGCAAAGAATTGGCGATTTTCAATGTGTCATATTGCTTTTTCAAGCGTTCCATCTCATTCGATTGGAACTGTATGGTTTGTGTAGCTTTTTGTAAATCGACCGTCAATTGGGTAGTGGTTTTTTCTAAAAAATCTATTTTTTCTACTAGTTTTTTTAGTCTACCTTCAAGAGTATCAATAATTTCTACAATTTCACTCATCTGAAAATCCTATTCCTTACTTATTTCCACAAAGTTAACATTACAAATGAATTATGCCAATACTTTTAGAAAAAAAAACCTAATTCAACAGATGTGCTGGTATTGCACATGAAATCAACCGATTACAACTGTTTAAAAACACTTTACATTTCTTAATTTTTTTTACCTTAGCGCAAAGCTATTTCCATGAAAATTTTACGACTCCTGTTGTTTTTTTACACGCCTTTTTTTGCACAACCCAACTACCCAAAAGATGATTTCAAGTCACCTTTATCAATACCCATGCAGTTATCGGGAAATTTTGGGGAGTTGAGAAACAACCACTTTCATTCAGGTTTAGATTACAAAACCAACCAAAAAGAAGGCTTGCCTGTTTTGGCTGCCGCATCGGGCTACGTATCCAGAATAAAAATCTCCACCTTTGGCTATGGCAAAGCGCTATATATTACTCACCCAAATGGTTACACCACAGTATATGGTCATTTACAAAAGGCAAATGGAGCTATCGATGCCTACCTCAAAAAAGCACATTACGATCAAAAATCATATGAAATCGAGTTGTTTCCACTGACCAAAGAATTACAAGTAAAACAAGGAGATACAATTGCTTGGTCTGGAAACACAGGTGGTTCTGAAGGACCTCATTTGCATTTTGAAATTCGGGATTCCCAAACCGAAAATATTATCAATCCTTTATTTTTCGGGTTTGATGCGTTGCTAAAAGACACCAAAAAACCATTTGTGGCCAACGTATTAGCCTATCCAATTACACCCAAAAGCACCGTAAATCGATCAAATGTCCCCATTGTTTTACATGTGTCTTTGCAAAAGGACGGCACCTTTATTTCTGAACAGGTGCGGGTGAATGGTTCGGTTGGTTTTGGTATCACAGCAAACGATTACGACAATGTCTCCTACAACACCAATGGCATATACAAAGTACAATGCTACCGCAATGGCACCCCCAATTTTGGGTACCAATTTGATGATTTTGCGTTTGCAGAAACCCGTTATGTCAATGCTTTGCTCGATTATGCTCGCTATAAGAAAACAAAACAGCGGGTTCAAAAATTATTTCAAAAGAATCCCAATGACTGGAGTTTGTTGAAAGCCGATAACGCGCAGGGAATTTACACGCCTTTGCCCAATGTAAATCAAGTGGCTCGCATTGAAGTTTCCGATTTTCATGCAAATACCACAAGCATACAAATTCCGATCGAATACGCAACCGATTCGGTAGTCATTCCGTCGCCACAATTAAATTCCAAATACCTTGTAAAAGCCAACCAAGACGCCATTTTTGAGGAGGGAAATTTCACTGTTTTTTTTCCTGCAAAGACCTTTTATGACGATTTTAATTTGCGCATAAAGGCCACCAAAGACACCTTGAGTATTCACGAAGACCTTGTGCCTGCGCATACCAATTTTCAGTTGAGTTGTGTAGACAGCATGCGCACCTATCCGAATAAGACCTATTTGGCTTTGATTGAAAAGGGAAACACGATATTTTCGTCCACAAAATTTAGTAAAAATACCTACAAAACGTATGTCAAAAAGTTGGGCACCTATGTCCTGCAAACTGATACAATTGCCCCCACAATCAAGCTACCAAAAGCGCTTGAAGGCCGATGGATGAGCAACGAAAACCAGTTGAGTTTTGAAATCACCGATGCGGGATCAGGCATTAAAAGTTACAACGGCTACCTCAATTCCAATTGGGTTTTATTTGAATACGATTACAAATCCGATCAGTTGATTCACCAATTTGATCCCGCTTTTTTGCTCGAAGGAAAAAACGAATTAAAACTCATCGTAACCGATCATGTAGGAAATTCTGCTATCTTTGAAACCACATTTTTTAGAAGTCAAAAAAATAAACCATAGCCGTTGAATACCTATAAATCCCTGCTGTTTTTACTTTTTTTTTGTTGCCAACTAAGTTTTGCTCAAAACGCCCGAATCAAAGGGGTTATACTCAGTGAAAATGGGGAAGCTATTAGTGAAGTCAATGTAACGGCTGCCGAGAAAAGCACCAAAACCAACGAGAACGGATTTTACCAATTGGTGGTTCCGGCCAACAAGAAAATCCAAGTGGTTTTCACCCATATTACCTTAAAAAAATACACGGTTTCATTAGAGTTAAAACCCAATGAAGATTACGAATTCAATCCGCAACTCAGCGATAAAGCCGAAAGTTTGGGCGAAGTAACGGTTACTGCAGGCAATCGCAAACGCATTCAAGGCATTACCGTAATTGATCCCGAAGTAATCCGAAAAATACCGGGAGCCAATGCCGGAATTGAGAACATCATCAAAACCTTACCGGGAGTAAATTCCAATAACGAATTGAGTACGCAGTATTCGGTACGAGGCGGAAATTATGATGAAAATTTAGTCTACGTAAACGAGGTAGAAATTTACCGTCCGTTCCTCATTCGTTCCGGACAGCAAGAGGGATTGAGTTTCACCAACACCGATTTAGTGCAAAATGTTGATTTTTCTGCCGGCGGTTTTCAAGCCAAATATGGCGATAAGTTGTCCTCTGTTTTAGACATCAGCTACCGTAAACCTTCTCGTTTTGGCTTGGCTACCGAGGCCAGTTTTTTGGGTGGAAGTGTAGCTGTTGATGCCGTTTCAAAAAATAAAAAATGGTCGGGTTTGGCCGGATTGCGTTACCGTGACAACAGCTTATTGGTGAATAGTCAAGAAACGTCTACCAATTTCCGCCCCACCTTTGCCGATGTGCAAACCAATATTAATTTCACGCCTTCAGCCAAATGGCAGTTTAGTTTCTTGGGTAATGTGGCTCAAAATAAATACAATTACCAACCCTTAATTCGTCAAACCAACTTTGGCACATTGTCAGATCCTATTGCCTTGTTGATTTTTTACGAAGGGCAAGAAAAAGATAAATACGAAACCTATTTTGGTGCCTTAAAAACCACCTACAACGCCAGTGATAATTTTACGCTGAAGCTAATAGGGTCGGCCTACCATACTTTAGAACAAGAATATTTTGATATTGATGCGGCTTACGCCTTGGGTGAAATTGACAGCAACATTGGCTCAGAAACCTTTGGCGATGTAACCTACAGCCGAGCCATTGGTTCACAACTCAATCATGCCCGCAACGACCTGGATGCCTTGATTGTCAATGCCGAAGTGAAGGGTTTTCACGACATCAAAAAACACCAAATCGAATGGGGTTTCAAGTACACCCGCGAGGACATCCGCGACCGGATCATCGAATGGGAGGTGATTGATTCGGCTGGTTTTTCCTTAAATCCACGTGATTTGGATATTCCTTCCAACAACCAACCTTATGCGCCTTTTGTAGGGCCATTGGTGCCGTATCGCAATGTGCGCGCCAAAAATTTCATCAACATCAATCGGTTTTCGGGCTATGCCCAATGGAGTTTAAAAACGAAACTTGGTTCGAGTGAAGTATCCTACAATGCCGGTGTGCGAATGCACCAATGGCAGGTAAGCGGTGCGCCAACAACCGGTGTTTCGCAAACAGTGGTGAGTCCTCGAGGGCAGTTTGCCATCAAACCCGACTGGGATCGCGACATGATATTTCGTGTGTCGGGCGGGTATTATTACCAACCGCCTTTTTACCGGGAATTGCGCGATTCATTAGGCATTGTGCGCCCCAACGTGAAGGCGCAAAAGTCCATTCATTTTGTGATCAGCAATGATTACAGTTTCAAGATGTGGAACCGACCGTTTAAAATGGTTACCGAGGCCTATTATAAATCGCTCACCGATGTCAATCCGTATACGCTCGAAAACGTCCGCATTCGTTATGCGGCCAGCAATACCGCAGTTGCTTTTGCCCAAGGATTAGACGTGCGACTCAATGGCGAATT
>CAMBOW010000094.1 GCA_945869365.1 Flavobacterium psychrophilum
CATCGGCTTGCATGGCCATCATTTTGGTGTTATAAAAAGGTTGCGGAGCTGAACTTACATTCGTATCTGAAATAGACTGTACCTTCCCTACTTTTTGTCCCACTACCGATAGGTAATCCTGGGCTTTGGCTACGGCATTTTGCATGGCCAATTTGCGCACACTCGATTGCAATTTGGCCTGCTGCGACGATTGAAACTCCACCGAAGAAATGGTGGTAATTCCTGCCGAAACCAAATCGGTTACGAGGGCGTCGTATTTGCTTAAATCACGCAGCAACAAAGTAATGCTTTGATTGGCATGAATAAAGGTTTTCTTGCTTTCGTAATCGTAGGCTGGATTTACACTCACGCGTTGTGTTTGAACATCGGCGGGAGCTAATCCCCATTTTTTAATGCTTTTTAACACAGCAGCTGTTTTGTTGTCGTTTTGTTCCTTTACCGACTTGATTTCGATGCCTTTGGTTTCGATTGCAATTTGAATTGAAACCTGATCCGGGACAATTTTCAATTTGCCTTCACCCATTACGGTTACCAAAGCTTGATTTTGAGATTCTTGTGCAAAGCTGTTTGCAAATAAGACTAATGCGAGGAATAGGATTGTCTTTTTCATTTTTAATTTTTAATTTTTAATTACAGTTTACCTGTTTTCACCAACACAAATAATAACAAAATAGGAATGGCCAAAAGAATCACCATAAACGTATGTTCGGTGAGTAAATCGGGCGCTTTTATCAGTGTCAATACATAACCACCGATGGCACCACCAAAATGAGCCGTGTGTCCAATGTTGTCATTTTTGGCCTTCATGCCATAAATCGAATACAACAAATACCCAATACCAAACAAATAGGCTGGAATAGGAATGGGAATAAAAAATAAATACAAACTCATCTCCGGATTGAGCAAAATAGCCGAATACAATATTCCAGTCACAGCTCCAGAGGCTCCAATTGCCGAATAATGGTAATCGTCTTTGTGAAACAACAAAGTGAGCAAGCTGCCAAACACCAAACTACCGGCATAAATGAGTCCAAAAGAAAATTCGTTGAGGTAATTGATTACCACAGGACCAAACATGTACAAGGTGAACATGTTAAAAAATAAATGGCCAATATCGGCGTGTAAAAACCCCGATGTAACCATGCGGTATTGTTCACCAGCACGTATACTTCCGATGTGAAATTGGTAGTTGCGAATAAAACTTAAATCGTTAAAGCCTTTGAAACTTGTGAGTAAATTCAAGCCAATAAGGAGAAGTAAGATCATGCTCATGTACTGCGATTTTAGATTCGTAAAAATAGAATTGTTTTCAGGAACAACGCGAAATTCACCAAACTATTTCGGGTAAAAGCGTATATTTGATCAAAATTTTTTGGGATGCAGTTGTTGTTGTATATTTTGTTTTATCCGTTCATTTGGTGCATTTCGAAATTGCCGTTTCGGGCCTTGTATATTTTGTCAGACGGCATTTGTTTTTTGGTGTATCGGGTGGTGCGTTACCGCAAAAAAACCGTACGGGAAAACATAGCGCTGGCCCTTCCCCATTTGTCCTTGTCCGAACGCATTGAGGTGGAACGTAAATTTTACCACCACTTGTGCGATTTGTTTCTAGAAATGATGAAAACCCTGAGCATTACCGATGAAGAAATCAATGCGCGGTTCATATACACCAATATTGATACATACCTCAACTTAGAGAAAAAAGAAAAAAGTGTAGCCCTATTTTGTGCCCATTACAACAGCTACGAATGGACTATTTCTATCAATCGTAAAATTCAATTTGATGGCATTGCGATATACAAAAAAATCAACAACCCCTATTTTGACCGATTGGTACACCGCATTCGCTCGCGCTTTAAGGCTACCTTAATTACCAACAAAGAAGCTATTCCTAGAATTAGCCAAAATGCCCGAAACAAACACTTTGGCTTGTATGGGTTTGCCAGTGATCAATCGCCTCGATTGAATGCAGCACACCACTGGAAAAATTTCATGGGCATGTATGTACCCGTGCATACCGGCGGCGAAATGTTGGCCAAAAAATACGACATGAATGTGGCCTTTCTTAAAATCACGAAAGTAAAACGTGGATTTTATGAAGCCGAAATTGTGAAAGTATATGAAGAGGTGAAGCAAATTCCAAACTACGAAATTTCGGATCGCTTTATGGAACTAGTGGAACGACAAATTCTAGAAGCGCCCGAATTCTATTTGTGGACCCACAAACGTTGGAAACACCGCAAAGAACAAGTCTAACTCCCTACAATTCAAACCAATCGTGTACCATTTGGTTGGCCGATGACACAAAACTATGGTGCACAAACTCATTGGTTTTGGCCTCATACACATAGTCTTTGGCCCACTCGCGATGGTGTTGTGCCAATTCAATAAGGCTTTGACACACATAAACAATTTCGGCATTGGTGGTAGTGGGATGAAACGACATGCGGATCCATCCTGGTTTTTGAATTAAATCGCCAGCATCAATTTGACACACCAAGGCATTCGATAATTCTTGATCTACATTGAGCAAATAGTGGCCGTAGGTTCCGGCGCAACTGCAACCACCTCGGGTCTGAATGCCATATCGATCATTCAGGAGTTTTACGCCCAAATTAAAATGCAAATCTTCGATATAAAACGAAACCACACCCAAACGATGTTGGTGTTGCGGTGCTAAAATCACAATGTTTTTATGTGGTGCCAAGGTGACAAAAACGTAATCTAGGATTTCGTGCTCGCGTTGCAAAATCTTATCTACACCCATTTTTTCTTTGAGCTGAATAGCCAATGCGGTTTTAATTACCTGCAAAAAACCGGGGGTTCCGCCATCTTCGCGGTCTTCGATGTTGTCAATGTATTTGTGTATGCCCCAAGGATTGGTCCAAGCCACGGTGCCACCACCCGGATTGTCGGGGATTGTATTTTGGTACAAAGCCGAATTAAACACCAAAACGCCCGAAGTGCCCGGTCCGCCCAAGAATTTGTGTGGCGAGAAAAAAATGGCATCCAAATAGGACTCTGGATCAGCAGGATGCATATCTATATGGACATAGGGTCCTGAACAAGCAAAATCTACGAAGCACAACCCTTGCTGTTGGTGCATCAATTTGGCAGCTTCGTGGTAGGGTGTCTGAATTCCCGTTACATTAGAGCAAGAGGTTATCGACGCAATTTTTACTGGTCGATTTTTGTATTTATTTACTAATAAACTCAATTCGGTCAAGGAAAATAATCCTTCGCTATCGGCAGGAATCACCACGACATCAGCAATGGTTTCAAGCCAGGAGGTTTGGTTGGAATGGTGTTCCATGTGCGACACAAACACAATTGGTCGTTGGTCAGCCTGAAGTTTAAATTGGGCTTGCAACCGTTCGGGCACTTTGAGCCCCATAATCCGTTGTAATTTATTAACCACTCCTGTCATGCCGCTGCCTTCAGTTATTAACACGTCATCGGCATTGGCATTTACATGCTGTTTAATGAGGTGACGGGCATGATGATAGGCCTTGGTCATTGCGGTACCCGATTCGGTGGTTTCGGTATGGGTATTGGCCACATAAGGTCCAAATTGATCGACCAAGCGGTCTTCTATGGGTCGGTACAAACGACCACTGGCGGTCCAATCGGTATAAATAATTTTTTGCACCCCAAAAGGCGATTCAAAAGTTTGATCGATGCCCACAATTTGCTCCCGAAAAGCAGCAAAGTACTGTTCTAAAGCAGTAGGCAAATTAGGGGTGTGTACATTGTTCATCTTATATTCCGGCTATATTTTTAATTTCGTCAATAATTCGCAACGCCAAAGCATCAGCTGCTGCTTGTGATGGAGCTTCGGTATAAATTCGGATAATGGGTTCGGTATTCGATTTGCGTAAATGCACCCATTCGGAAGGAAAATCAATTTTCACGCCGTCAATCGTAGAAATTTCTTCGTGTTGGTATTTGGCTGTCATGGCCACCAAAATGGCATCTACATCCAAGGTGGGTGTGAGTTCAATTTTGTTTTTGCTCATGTAGTATTGCGGATAACTGGCGCGCAATTGGGCAACCGTGAGTTCTTGTTGCGCCAAATAGGTTAAAAACAAAGCCACGCCTACCAAGCTGTCACGGCCGTAATGCAATTCGGGATAAATGATTCCGCCATTGCCTTCGCCACCAATAATCGCCTGTGTGCTTTTCATGAGTTCTACCACATTCACCTCACCTACCGCACTGGCTTGGTACGATCCGTTGTGTTTGGTGGTAATGTCGCGCAAGGCACGCGAAGAAGACATATTTGAAACGGTATTTCCAGGGGTTTTGCTCAATACATAATCAGCTATGGCTACGAGTGTGTATTCTTCGCCAAATATTTCGCCGTCGTTCGAGATGAAAGCCAAACGATCTACGTCGGGATCCACCACGATGCCAAAATCGGCTTTTTCGCGCAGCACCAATTCGCAGATGTCGCCCAAATGTTCTTTCAAGGGTTCGGGATTATGCGGAAAATGACCGTTGGGTTCGCAGTACAATTTCACCACTTCAACGCCCATTTGCTCCAATAAATTTGGAATGATAATCCCACCCGATGAATTCACGGCGTCAACCACCACTTTATATTTGCGTTGGGCCACGGCCTCGGCATCTACCAAAGGCAATTGCAACACTTCGTCAATGTGAATATCCATATAGGCATCATTCACGGTAACGGTTCCTAAATCATCCACTTCCGAGAAATCAAAAGCCTCTGCTTCAGCAATGGCTAAAATTTGTGCTCCATCGGCACCACTCAAAAATTCACCTTTGTGGTTCAATAACTTCAGGGCGTTCCATTGTTTGGGATTGTGCGAAGCAGTAAGAATTATTCCGCCTTGTGCTTTTTCTAAGGGTACAGCAATTTCAACCGTTGGCGTTGTGGATAAACCCAAATCAATTACGTCTATACCCAAACCAATCAACGTATTCATTACTAAATTATGAATCATCGGTCCCGAAATACGGGCATCACGACCAATCACCACAGTCACTTTTCCTGTTGTAGGATTTGAAGGTTGCGCTTGTTGTTTAATCCACGTTCCGTAGGCCGATGCAAATTTTACCGCGTCTACCGGAGTTAAATTATCACCTACTACTCCACCTATGGTTCCGCGTATGCCGGAAATTGATTTGATTAACGTCATCTAAATTTAATTTAATTGGGTGCACAAATATAGAATTAGTTCCTAAAATTTGATTCAAATTCTCGTTAAGATTTTGGATTCTACCCAAGCTATTCGATAAAACTTGTTATTTTTACTTGCTTAAGTCTACACCTATTGAATTTTCTTGCTCACATTCATCTTTCTGGACCCAATCAATGGATACAAACCGGCAATTTCATGGCCGATACGGTGCGTGGCAAAGACTACTTGCAGCATCCCATCGAAATTCGAAAAGGGATTTTGTTGCACCGCGCCATTGATACCTTTACCGATGCGCATCCCGTTTTTCGCAGCAGCACCAAACGCTTGCATGCCAAGTATCACCATTATTCGGGTGTGATAGTCGATATTTTTTACGACCATTTTTTGGCCAAAAATTTCCAAGACTACAGCGCTGTTTCCTTGGCTGATTTTACGCAACACTTTTATGCTTTTTTACAAGACAATACCGCTGTATTAACCGAAAAAACACAACAGATGTTGCCATATATGGTGCAACAAGATTGGTTGTTTAACTACCAATACACCGAAGACATTGCCCGCATATTGGGCCAAATGGACCGAAGAATCCAACGCGGCACACAGATGCAAAATTCAGTACACGAACTCCAGGAATTTTACCCCGAGTTTGAACAGGAATTTCGGCAATTTTATCAGGAAGTACAGGAATTCTCCACCCAAAAATTACAGGAATTATGCGTTTTATATCCGAACGTATAACGGCATTTGAGCTGAAGTTGATCAGTTTGTTTCTACTCACACCTTAAAACCATTAAGCAAAAAGGAAGCGTTAAAACATGTTGCACGCTAATCGATTAGTGCTAAATTTGCG
>CAMBOW010000095.1 GCA_945869365.1 Flavobacterium psychrophilum
CAAAAAACAGCACAAATAAATGTTTTTGATCATAGAGTAGAATTAGCGAAATGCAAAACCACAAACGCCTTTGCGAAGATATTATTTTTACTAAAAAAACGGCTACACTAGGCAGCCGTTTTTCATTATAATTTTTTAGCGTTTTTCACTTTTTGGTCGGTGATGGCAATTTGCAATACCTCACTCATTTCTTTCACGTAATGAAAAGTTAAGCCTTTAATGTAATCGGGTTTAATCTCGTCAATATCTTGTTTGTTTTCACTACACAAAATAATTTCTTTGATGTTGGCGCGTTTGGCAGCCAATATTTTTTCTTTGATTCCACCCACAGGCAATACTTTTCCTCGCAAGGTAATTTCGCCAGTCATGGCCATGTTTTTCTTGATTTTCTTTTGGGTAAATAAAGAAACTAAAGACGTGAGCATTGCAATTCCGGCACTTGGACCGTCTTTGGGCGTTGCTCCTTCGGGCACATGCAAATGGATGTTGTAGTTGGAAATCACATCAGAATCCAATCCCAATAGCGTGGTGTTAGCTTTGATGTATTCTAAGGCAATCGTTGCCGACTCTTTCATGACCGTTCCCAAATTTCCGGTAATGGTCATGGTTCCTTTTCCTGGTGACAGCAAAGATTCAATAAATAAAATATCGCCCCCTACTGCGGTCCAAGCCAAGCCAGTTACAACTCCAGCAACATCATTGCTTTCTGATTTATCGCGTGCCATGCGGGGCGCACCCAAGACCTGGACAATATCTTCATCAGTCACTTTTTGGTTGTACTCCTCCTCCATGGCTACCGATTTGGCAGCATGGCGAATCACTTGGGCAATTTTAGCTTCCAAGCCACGCACACCCGATTCACGAGTGTAACCCTCGACAATTTTTTCGAGTTGTTTTTTACCGATAGTTAATTCTTTTGACGTCAATCCATGGGCAGCCAATTGTTTGGGAAACAAATGTTGGCGCGCAATCTCTACTTTTTCTTCGATGGTATAGCCCGACATTTTTATCACTTCCATTCGGTCGCGCAAGGCGGGTTGTATAGCCGATAAATTATTGGATGTGGCGATAAACATTACTTTAGACAGGTCGTAGCCGTATTCTAAAAAATTGTCGTAAAAACTGTTATTCTGCTCCGGATCTAATACTTCCAATAAAGCCGATGACGGATCGCCATGGTTGCTATTGGACAATTTATCAATTTCGTCCAACACAAATACTGGATTAGAAGTGCCGGCTTTCTTTAAACTTTGAATGATGCGTCCGGGCATAGCGCCAATATAGGTTTTGCGGTGACCGCGAATTTCGGCTTCATCACGCAATCCACCCAAGGAAATGCGCACATATTCTCTGCCTAGCGCAGCCGCAACCGATTTTCCAATCGAGGTTTTACCCACCCCGGGAGGCCCGGTGAGACACAAAATCGGCGACTTCATGTCGTTGCGCAATTTGAGTACGGCCAAATGTTCGATCATCCGTTTTTTGACGTCTTCTAATCCAAAATGATCGCGATCTAATATTTTTTGTGCCCGGGTCAAATCAAAATTATCTTTAGAGAATTCGTTCCAAGGCAACTTCAAAAACAACTCCAAATAGTTGCGTTGTATCCCAAAATCGGGCGCTTGTGGATTCATGCGTTGCATCTTGGTGAGCTCTTTCTCAAAATGGGTTTTGGTCTTATCGTCCCACTTTTTGGATTTGGCCTTCAGGCGCATTTCGTCGAGTTCTTGTTCCTGTGACACGCCACCCAATTCTTCTTGGATGGTTTTCATTTGTTGGTGCAAGAAATATTCACGCTGTTGTTGGTCTAAATCAAAACGAACTTTAGACTGGATGTCATTTTTTAATTCGAGTTTTTGCAACTCGACGTTCATGAAACGCAAAGTTTCTAGTGCACGTTCTTTGAGCGTATTCATGGCCAATAAATTCTGCTTTTCGATTACCGACAAATTCATGTTGGATGAAACAAAATTGATTAAGAACGAATGGCTTTCAATATTTTTGATAGCAAAAGTAGCTTCAGTAGGAATGTTTGGACTTTCTTTAATGATTTCGATAGCTAGTTCTTTGACAGATTCCACAATGGCTGCAAATTCGGTATCGTGTTTGCCAGGTCGCTTTTCTTCAACCTCTTTAATTGAAGCACTTATGTAGGGTTTTTCGGAAGTTACTTTGTCTATTTCAAAGCGCTTTTTTCCTTGTAAAATTACCGTGATGTTGCCGTCAGGCATTTTCAAGACACGCAAGATACGAGCAACAGTTCCTATGGTGTGGATGTCGTTTTTGGTAGGGTCTTCAATGTCCTCATTTTTTTGGGCTACAACCCCAATAATTTTATCACCTGCATTGGCGTCATTAATCAATTTAATCGATTTATCACGTCCCGCCGAAATAGGAATTACGACTCCAGGAAATAAGACAGTGTTGCGCAAAGGTAAAATGGGTAACGAGGCCGGGAGCTCTTCGTTATTCATTTCTTCTTCGTCTTCGGGAGTCAATAAGGGAATGAGTTCAGAATTGGAATCAAATTCTTGGAGATTCAATTGGTCAATGCTGAGGAAATTGATGTTGGACATAGGTAAATTCAAAAACGGGTTATACGAAATTAAGGGAGTCAAATATACTACAACAAAATCGCAAAAAAAGATAAAATCGACGTCCGACAACTTTTTTTAACGGAACAAAAAAATCCGCTATACAGCGGACTCTTTTTATCTGCTAAATTGAATTAATAATGAATATTAGTAAACACCCCATTGGTGAATGTTTTGGTAGCCACATTGGTGCCGGTTCCGCTGTACCCGGTGCAAGAAAAAGTTCCAGAAACCGTTTGATCTGTTTCATTAACTGCAGTGATGTTTATTTGACCCGTATCGGCAGTGACATCTGCAGAATTTATACTCTGATAGACTGGAGCGCCAGTACCGGCACTGTAGGAAATGTTGTTTACGTTGGCTGGATAATTTCCTGGCGTTGTCCCATTAATTGATAAGGTAAAGGATTCCAACTGGGTGCCTTTGTAGGCAGTAACAGACAAAACACCGGCATTCATCACCGCATTAAATTGGGTAGCAATATAGGTTTGACCATCAAAATTTACACGAAAAGTAGCCGGCAAAACAGGTGGGTCAACCGGATTTAAATTGATCGCCGAATCGACAGGTTCATTTTCGCAGGAACTAAAAGTAAGGGATAATAAAAGTGTGCCAAATAAAGCAAATACTGCAATGCGTTTCATAGGGTAAAATTTTAATTTTCAAATATAGCTAATTCATCCAAATGAGTCGGTAAAAATTATACCGTTACCTTTTGTGCTTTTTTGTGTACGCGTAGCAAAAGGATAATGCCTACAAAAAAGAACAGCCCCAAAAACACAATGGATAATCGTGGACTACCCGTGAGTTGATCGATAATACCATACACACACATGCCAATCACGATGCCTACTTTTTCGGCTACATCAAAAAAACTAAAATAGGAAGCGGTATCCTCGGTCTCGGGCAATAATTTAGAATAGGTAGAGCGCGATAACGATTGAATGCCACCCATTACAATCCCCACAAATCCGGCCATAGCATAAAAATGTATGGGCAAAGTAATAAAATAAGCCATCACACACAACAACAACCAAAAGCAATTGATAACCAATAATGTTGGTAAATTTCCAAATCGATGGGATGCTTTTGCAGTGAGTTGAGCGCCCACAACAGCAACCAATTGGATTACCAAAATACAGACGATGAGCCCCATAGTTCTTTCACCATCATTGGCCCACAAAATTTCTTGGGCACCAAAATAGGTTGCAATCAGCATCACGGTTTGTACCGCCATGCTGTAGACAAAATAACTCCCCAAATAACCTTTTAAAATGGGTTTGGTTTGCAACTGATTCCAAACTTTTTTCAATTCACGAAAACCATTGTAAATAACGGCAGAAGTAACTTTTCGGTTAGAATGATTTCCTTTGGGTAAATAATAGTAGGAATATTGGCTAAAAAGAATCCACCACACGCCCACCATGACAAACGAATACCGCATGGCCTTAATCGCCGCTTCTCCTTTGGTGCCGGTGATGTGAAACAACTCGGGTTGCAGCACCATGGCCAAATTAATCAGCAACAATAAAATACTGCCCACATAGCCCGTCGAAAATCCTTTGGCACTCACGGCATCTTGTTGTTCGGGATGGGCAATATCGGGCAAATAGGAATTGTAAAACACCAAGCTGCCCCAAAAACCAATTAATCCCAAAAAGTAAAACAATAATCCGATGTAAATATTTTGAAGGCTAAACCAATACAAGCCCATGCAAGACAATGCGCCCAAGTAACAAAAGAATTTCATGAATGATTTTTTGTTGCCCACATAATCGGCGATGCCAGAAAGCAAGGGCGAACAAAAAGCGACGATCAAAAAAGCAAAGGCAGTTACAAACGAAATGAGTGCCGAGTTTTTGAGTTCTATGCCAAATACATGGATGTAATGGCTTCTGTCTGAAAATAAGGCCTCGTAAAAAATAGGGAAAATGGCCGAGGTGATTACCAAGGGATATACTGAATTGGCCCAATCGTAAAAGGCCCAGGCGTTGAGTAATTTTTTGTCTCCTTTTGCGAGTGGATTCATAGAGTTAATTTGTCCCGAAGTCTCGGGATTAAAATGTGGAAATTAGATAATTTGAAAATGCTTGAAACAAATAAACAATAATATTCTAAATTTCAAACAAGCAAATCGTTTCTAATTTATTAAATAAATTGTTTCAATTTATACGATTTCTTCAATCTGTGTTGCAAAATCCAATTTAGTCTTTATTTTAATTTTGCAGCCTGTGCCTTCACTTCTGGAATCAAGGCCTTGATGGCCGCAATACGAGTGGCATCAGCCGGGTGTGTACTGAGAAATTCGGGGGGTGTTTGTCCCGATTTTTGGGCAGCCATGCGTTCCCAAAAGGAGATAGCTGCATCGGGAATGTAGCCCGCAATAGTCATGAGTAACAAGCCAATTTTATCGGCTTCTGATTCGTGACTGCGGCTAAAGGGCAACATCACCCCTACTTGCGATCCGATGCCATAGGCTTGTTGCCACAATTGTTTGTTTTCGTCGCTTTGATTTCCGGTAGCCAAGGCTACACCCACTGCACCTAGTTGCTGCAATTGGGCTGCACTCATGCGTTGCGCACCGTGATTGGCTAAGGCATGCGAAACCTCGTGGCCCATAACGGTTGCCAATCCAACTTCATCAAAAGTGACAGGTAAAATTCCAGTATACACCACAATTTTTCCACCCGGCATGCACCAAGCGTTAATTTCTTTGTTGTCCACCAAATTGTATTCCCATTGGTATTCCTTGAGGTATTCGGAATGGCCGTTGGCGTTGAGCCATTTCTCGGCGGCTACTTTTATTTTTTGACCCACGGCTTTTACGCGTTGGGCATCGACCGTTCCAGTAATTACTTTATTCTCCTTTAAAAAAGCATCGTATTGCTGAAACGCTGACGGGAACAACTGGCTATTGGATACAAAATTCAGGTTATTTTTTCCCGTAAACGGATTGGGAGCGCAGGAATTTATAATTACCAATACGGCACAACAAAAAGTCAACTGATAGGTTTTCATGGATTCAATTTAAGATGCACAAAGAACACCAATTTTAAACTTTTTTACCAATAAAATTTAAGATTATTCTCTACTATAAACACAGAAAATGGATTAGCCTGTTCGTTTAAAATCCAGCAAATTATTCCAATCACTAGGGCATTCCCCTCGAGATCAACTTTTGTTATGAAAAGATTCCATCCTAATCTCTCGGGTCGGGCCCTTCGCTACAAGTCCTCGCTGCTTCGTTGCACTACGCAGCTGTGGGCTTTTCGCTGCGGTCCCTAATGCGGGGGAAGACTGTAGGTATTAGGTGGTAGATGTTAGGTTGTGGGTTTATTCCGCTTCGCTTCATCTGTTCGTCCCGAAGGTTCGGGACTCGAGTCAGGTTTCAGGTTTCAAGTTGCTT
>CAMBOW010000096.1 GCA_945869365.1 Flavobacterium psychrophilum
GCCTTCTTTTACCAAACTACTCAAGACCCAACAAGATTTGAAATTGCAGTTTAAACATGTGGATGATAGTTTATTTGCTTTGTCGCTGCGCAATCCTAAAATTGCCGAAAACATCACACAAGAAATCGGAAATGTACACTATAATCTAGATAAAGCATTGGCCAATTTGGTCGAAGCGCAAATAGCTAAAGGCGTTTCTCACCAACAATACACGATTGCTGCCGCCAACAAACTCGCTGATTTTTTGAGCGAAACCTTAAATTCGATGCAAATGTCTTTGTCGGGTATGGGACAAGGAAAACCTAAACCCGGAAAGGGGCAAGGACAAGGCATGCAATTGCCTGATATTATTAAAAAACAAGATGCCTTGGGTGACAAAATGAAAGGCGGAATGAAAAAGGGACAAAAACCAGGCGAAAGTCAAAGTCCGGGTCAGGGACAAAAACCAGGTGAAGGCCAGGAAGGGAAATCTGGTAAATCAGGCAAAGGTGGCAAAGAAGGCCAATCGGGTTCTAGTCCAGGATCAACAGGAGAAAACGGCCAAGACGGCGAGGGAGACGCGCGTGCCATAATGGAAATATTCAAAGAGCAACAACAACTGCGAGAAGCCTTGCAACAAGAATTGGCCAAGAAAGGAATGGGCGGTGCTGGGCAAAATGCCTTAGACCAAATGAAACAATTGGAGCGGCAGTTAATCAATAAAGGATTTAGTAATGAGTTGCTACAAAAAGCAATGAATTTAAAGTACGAACTCTTAAAATTAGACAAAGCATTGCAACTTCAAGGCGAAGAACAAAAACGCCAGGCCGAAACCAATAAATCTAATTTTTCAAATACCGCAGCACCATTACCAGCAGCCTTGCAACAATATATTCAAAGCGTCGAGATTTTAAACCGACAAAGCTTACCTTTGCGCCCAAATTTCACCCAGAAAGTGCAAGATTATTTCCAAACCCATGATTAGTTTTAATTACGAAACCGAGTTTGAATTATCCAACGAATCGGCAATAGAAAGCTGGATTGCCCGGGTAATTGCCTCTGAACAAAAATCAGAAGGAGAACTCGCCTATGTTTTTTGTGACGACGCCTATTTGTTGGAATTGAATCAACACTATCTTAAACACGACACCTTAACGGATATAATTAGTTTTGATTATTCTTTAGGCAACGAATTGAGTGGGGATGTATTTATCTCGGTTCAGCGGGTGCGGGAAAACGCCGAAATATTTAATCAATCATTTGAAAATGAATTACTTAGGGTAATTATTCACGGTGTTTTGCATTATTGCGGCTACAAAGACAAAGCAGAAGCCGACGAACAGTTGATGCGTCAAAAAGAAAACGAAAAACTTGCAATGTTTCACGTGGAACACTAAGAAAATATAAATCTATGTTCAAAGAAGTTTATGATGTTCTTGTAGTTGGCGCGGGTCATGCGGGTTGTGAGGCCGCTGCGGCTGCCGCAAATATGGGTTGCTCCACACTATTGGTGACAATGAATTTACAAAACATAGCGCAAATGTCTTGTAATCCCGCAATGGGGGGCATTGCAAAAGGCCAAATTGTGCGTGAAATAGATGCGATGGGCGGCTATTCTGGAATTGTTTCTGATAAAACAGCCATACAATTCAAGATGCTCAATAAGTCAAAAGGCCCTGCGATGTGGTCGCCACGGGTGCAAAGTGACCGCATGCGCTTTGCAGAAGAATGGCGTTTGATGTTGGAGCAAACTCCAAATCTGGATTTTTACCAAGAGATGGCAAATGGCTTGCTAATAGAAAATGGAGTTGTTACAGGGATTACGACAGTGTTGGGCATAAAAATTAAAGCCAAGACGGTCGTGCTCACCAACGGCACTTTTTTGAATGGCTTAATCCATATTGGCGAAAAACAATTTGGTGGCGGCAGAGCAGGGGAAAGCGCTTCTTTTGGAATTACCGAAGATCTGATAGCCGCCGGATTTACCTCGGGTAGAATGAAAACCGGAACGCCTCCACGTGTGGATGGAAGATCACTGGATTACACTAAAATGAACGAAGAAAAAGGGGATGAACGTCCTGCAAAATTTTCATATTCACCCCTCACCAAGCCGTTGATAATTCAAAAATCATGTCACATGACCTACACTTCGTTGGACGTACATGATATTTTGCGAGAAGGATTTGATCGTTCACCTATGTTTAATGGCCGAATTAAGAGTTTGGGGCCACGTTATTGTCCGTCTATTGAAGATAAAATCAATCGCTTTGCCGATAAAGAACGTCACCAATTGTTTGTAGAGCCCGAAGGCTGGAACACCGTAGAGGTATATGTAAATGGGTTTTCTACTTCTTTGCCTGAAGACGTACAGTTCAAAGCGCTGCGTTCGGTGGCGGGCTTTGAAAAAGTAAAATTTTTTAGACCGGGTTACGCAATTGAATACGATTATTTTCCACCTACCCAATTAAAACACACCTTAGAAACAAAATTAGTTAAAGGCTTGTTTTTTGCCGGACAAATAAATGGCACAACAGGCTACGAAGAAGCTGCTTCTCAAGGATTGATGGCGGGTATTAACGCCGCGCTTAGCGTACAAGGTAAAGAACCCTTTATCCTAAAAAGAGACGAGGCGTACATTGGCGTTTTGATTGATGATTTAATTACAAAAGGCACAGAAGAACCGTATCGCATGTTTACATCACGAGCCGAATACCGCACTTTGTTGCGTCAAGATAATGCCGATTTTCGTTTGACGCCCAAATCACATGCGCTTGGATTGGCTTCTGAAGATCGTTTGCGTCGCATGGAACAAAAGTTGAATGAATCCGAAAAAATGGTTGCTTTTTACAAAGAGACCAGCATAACTGCAGCCGAAGCCAATGTGCTTTTGGCTAAAAAAGATTCGGCTTTGGTGTCGCAATCAGACAAAATGTTTAAGCTCTTTTCTAGGCCACAAATTGATTTACAGGATATGCTCAGCTTAGAGAAAGTAAAAGAATATACAACCATAAATCAGTTGGACGAAGAGGTGCTGGAGCAAGCCGAAATTCAAGTAAAGTATTCGGGTTATATAGAAAAAGAGCGAAACAACGCCAACAAACTTACCCGTTTGGAAGACGTGAAAATCCCCGAGTTTTTTGATTACTCCAAAATCAAATCGATGTCAATCGAGGCGCGCCAAAAATTAACTCAGATACGCCCAGTTACCATTTCGCAAGCATCCCGCATTAGCGGGGTTTCGCCCAGCGATATTTCGGTGTTGTTAATTTATATGGGACGATAATGTTTCACGTGGAACGAATTATGAGAAGCAGAACAATCACAGGCCTTGCCTTGTTTTTATTGGTGTGGATTACAGCTTGTTCGGGTTCGCGCAACACGGTACAAATTCAAGATTATCTTTTGGTTGGCAACGGAATAGAACTGCAAAGCCATGTTCCTTTAACCGCTTTTGTGTTTGAAAACAATCAAAAAAATCAACCAATCGAAAAGTATTTATCTATAAAATTCAAGCAGTCCAATTATTTTGACAAGCAGTTTTGGATTTCCATAAACGAGGCAAAATTTAAGCTTGTGGTCTATGATGCCGCTGAGTTTGAAAAATATATAGGAAGCGGAAATTATGCGCAAATTAATCAAGAGCCCGAAAACGCAAAGTATGGAAATCAACCTAAATTTATTGCTTTTTCGATGGTGTCATCCACCAACGAAGACTGCCTTTCTGATCAATCTTTGTATCAGCATCTTGCCCTTACGTATTTAAAAAACCTCAAAGACGACTATTGCAATCAACAATGAATACAACTCCAAAGACCCTATTCTTAGATCAAGTAGAAGACCACACGGTGAGTCACCAAAAATTTGACTTGCATTACGACGCGCATTTAGATTTGTTGCATACGCAGCCGCAGCCGGAATTGGATGAACTTGGCGCTTACTACGAAAGCGAAGATTACATTTCTCACACCGATGCCAGACGCAGCTTGTTTGAGAAAGCCTATCATTGGGTAAAAAAACGAGCACTGAATCAAAAAATACAACTACTCGAAAAACAGCAACCCAACAAAGGAACCTTGCTAGACATGGGATGTGGAACGGGTGATTTTTTGCAAGTAGCCCATCAAGCAGGTTGGCTGGTGCAGGGCATAGAGCCCAACGAAAAGGCCCGGCAGATTGCTGCATCAAAAGGAGTGACGTTTATATCGGGAACCGCGGAAGCTGCTGATCAGCAATTTGATGCCATTACGCTTTGGCACGTTTTGGAGCATTTGCCCAACTTGGAAGCTCAAATAAAAGAACTGCAACGCTTGCTAAAACCCAGTGGCACCTTGGTTATAGCGGTACCCAATTACAAATCATTTGACGCGGGCTATTACAAACAATTTTGGGCAGCCTATGATGTGCCCCGACATTTGTGGCATTTTTCTAAAACCAGTATACAGCGATTGGTTGAACATGTGGGCATGGAAGTTGTTTCTGTTCGTCCGCTGAAATTTGATTCGTTTTATGTGTCGTTGTTATCAGAAAAATACAAAACCGGGAAAATGAATTACCCCAAAGCCTTTTTGGTAGGATTGTATTCAAACTGGAAAGGAAGTCAAACAAAGGAGTATTCGTCGCACATTTACGTGATAAAAAATAGCTAAAAACGAATCTCGTCGTTTCTAATTTAACTTTTTACGTCTAAATATAAATTACCAGATCAAAACTCTAAAAGCCGCTTAAATCGCCTTATTTAAAGTTGAATTTAATAGATAAAAACAATTTTCTTTAAATTAAGATCAGAAAATCTTATAGTTTGTTTTTAATTCGAGTAAAAAAAACAAGGACAAACAAAAGTAAAATAGTTACTTTTGAAATCAATCCTATTTTATAATTTTCAAAGCAACCAGAAGAATGAAAAAAACCCTTATTGTTTCCGCCTTGGCTTTTGCTTTTTTTTCTTGTAATCAAACAACAGCCACCAAAGAAGTAAAAACAGCTTATGTGGACACGTCCAAATTATTAAAAGAATACACCGAAGCCAAAGACATTGAAGCCAAATACAAAGCCAAATCAGAAGAAATGGGTCGCGAGTTGGAAGCCGAAGTAAACCGGTTTAAATCGGAAGCAGCTAGTTTTCAAAAAAACGCGCAAGCCAACGGACAAGTTTGGGCCCAACAAAAAGGCGCTGAATTGCAAAAAAGAGAACAACAGTTAAGTTATGCGCAGCAAGCCATTTTAGAACAACTGCAGCAAGAAAGCGGCACAGAAATGGATTCTTTAGTGAGTAACGTAAAGAAATTCATCAAAGACTACGGAAAAGAAAAAGGCTATGATTACATCTACGGAACAGGAGAGGCCGTTTCTATATTATATGCCCAAGACAAATATGACATTACCAATAAAATCGTGAAGTCATTAAACGACAAATACAAAAGCGGAGTCAAGTCTGAAAACAAAAAAACGGCAGCTCCCGCAAAGAAATAGTCAACAACCATAAAATAAATGCCTTCTACAGTATATTTGTGGAAGGCTTTTTTATACAAGCTCATTTATACCAACTAATATATACGCCATGGAAACCAATTCAACAGAAGCCAATTATGCTCTACAATTCATTAACCAAACCCAGCGTTCGGTCTTTCTTACCGGAAAAGCAGGCACCGGAAAAACTACCTTATTACACCAAATTCGCAGCACGACTCACAAAAACACTGTAGTGGTTGCGCCCACCGGAATTGCCGCCCTAAATGCTCAAGGAGTAACCATTCATTCCTTGTTTCAACTTCCTTTTCACGCCTTTATTCCCGATCAGCAGGCGCCCGAATTTAGCCCCGAATTTAGATTCGAAACCAAATCTACCTTGGGTAAAATGGTGAAAATGAGTGGCCAAAAAAAAGCGCTTTTGCGCAACATGGAACTCTTGGTAATTGACGAAGTGAGCATGCTCCGCGCTGATTTATTGGACGCCATTGATTTTACACTGCAAACCATTCGTAAAAACAAAACTGCTTTTGG
>CAMBOW010000097.1 GCA_945869365.1 Flavobacterium psychrophilum
CATCCAAGACGGTGTCATTGGTGCAGATCTCGTGGTCGAAGCAGCTACAGAAAATGTAAACTTAAAATTAGATATCTTCAAAAAACTGAACGAATATTGCAGTCATGATACCATTTTGGCCACCAATACCTCATCGATTTCAATTACCCAAATTGGCGCAGTGGTGGTTCATCCGGAACGCGTCATTGGGATGCACTTTATGAATCCGGTGCCGATTATGAAATTGGTCGAGATTATTCGCGGATACAACACCTCGGATGCCGTAACGCAAACCATCATGCAATTGTCTGAGCAACTAGGCAAAGTACCCGTTGAAGTAAATGATTACCCTGGCTTTGTGGCAAACCGTATTTTAATGCCGATGATTAATGAATCCATCGAAACGCTATACAACGGCGTGGCAGGAGTCTATGAAATTGATACGGTAATGAAATTGGGAATGGCTCATCCCATGGGACCCTTGCAATTAGCTGATTTTATTGGATTGGATGTATGTTTGGCGATCTTGCATGTGATGTACGATGGATTTAAAAATCCTAAATATGCGCCATGTCCATTATTGGTGAATATGGTTCGCGCCGGGAAACTGGGCGTAAAATCAGGAGAAGGATTTTATAATTATGCCGAAAGCAAAAAAGCCGAGAAAGTATCGGCGCAATTTTTGAAATAATCGGCACTAGCCTCAACAAATCGCCTATGTCGATCGCGCAAAACTTGCATGCAATTCGCGCTTCTTTACCCCAAGAAGTGAGCTTGGTAGCGGTTTCTAAGACCAAACCAATTGCCGATTTGCAGGAAGCGTACGCCGCAGGACAGCGCCTATTTGGAGAAAACAAAATTCAAGAAATGACCGAGAAATGGGAACACTTGCCCAAAGACATTTCTTGGCACATGATTGGCCACGTGCAAAGCAACAAGGTGAAATTTATGGCGCCGTATGTGTCGCTCATACATGGAGTAGACCGACTATCGTTATTGGACGAAATCAACAAACAAGCGACCAAAAACAACCGCATTATCAATTGTTTGTTGCAGGTGCACATCGCCCAAGAAGAAACCAAATTTGGCTTTGATGAACAAGAACTATTGGCTGCTTTTGATGCCAATTCCTTTGCACCTTATTCCAACATCAATATAGCAGGATTAATGGGCATGGCTTCATTTACGTCTGATACCAACCAAATCAAAGCCGAATTTAACCAACTGAAATCCCACTTTGATTCCTTGAAAAATAAACCAACTGCTCAAGTTAATTTGCAGATTTTATCGATGGGCATGAGCGGTGATTATGAACTGGCAATTGCCTGTGGCAGCAACATGGTGCGGATTGGAAGTAGTATATTTGGCAATCGCTAACAAATCAAAAAAAAAGAGGTGTACGCAATTTTAGATATAGAAACTACGGGTGGCCAATTTAATGAAGAAGGCATTACCGAAATTGCGATATACAAACACGACGGCACCCAAATTGTGGACCAGTTCATTAGTTTGGTTAATCCGGAGAAACCCATACAACCTTTTGTGGTGAAACTCACGGGCATTAACAACGCCATGTTGCGCTCGGCTCCTAAGTTTCATGAAGTGGCCAAACGCATTATCGAAATTACCCAAGATTGCATACTAGTAGCCCACAACGCCGAGTTTGATTACCGAATTTTGCGTACCGAATTTCGCCGTTTGGGCTATCCCTTTGAATCCAAAACCATTTGCACGGTCGAACTTTCCAAACTACTCATCCCCGATCAAGAATCCTATAGCTTAGGCAAATTGGTCCGTGCGTTGGGAATTCCGATGGCCGATAGACACCGCGCAAATGGAGACGCCTTGGCAACAACCAAATTGTTTCAGTTGTTGTTGGATAAAGACTTAGATAAAAACATCGTCAAAGAAGTGATAAAAAGCATCGTCGAAAAAGGAGTGAGCTCCAACTTGGCGATTCTATTAGACCGACTTCCTTCTCAAACTGGCGTGTATTATATGCACCGAAAAGACGGAAGTATCTTATATATTGGCAAGAGTAAAAATATCAAAAAACGGGTCAATCAGCATTTTACAGGAATCACCAACAAGAGTAAAAAAATACAATTGGAAGTGTCCGAGGTGCGCTACGAAGAAACCGGCAGCGAATTGATTGCTCTGCTCAAAGAAAGCGACGAAATCAAGGTACACAAACCCATTCACAACCGTTCCCAACGTAAAAGTTTGTTTCAATGGGCCTTATATCCGGAACAAGATGCCGATGGGTATCTTCGTTTGTCGCTGCAAAAAACCGATTACCGCAAAAAAGAAATCACCTCGTTTGCCACCATACAAGACGCCAAAAACGGCTTGTTTCGCATCACTTCGCATTATAATTTGTGTCAAAAATACACCGGACTGTACGAAACCAAAGCCCATTGTTTTCAATACACCATTAGCGAATGTGACGGGGCCTGTATTGGGAAGATCGCTCCAGAAACCTACAATGCCCGTGTAGAAGATTTTATAGCCAAAAATAACTTTCATTCCAAAACTTTTGCGCTCGTTGATCGAGGTAGAAAAACAGGGGAACGCAGCGTAGTACTTATAGAAAACGGCATTTATAAAGGCTATGCTTTTGTCGATTTGAATTACCAAATCACCAACTTGGACATCTTAAAAACCCTTTTGATACCCATGCAAAATAACCGTGATACGCAAACCATTATTCAAGGCCATTTGCGACGCAACCCCAATATGAAAATTATTTCCTATTCATGAATTACCTGATTGTTGTTGTTGGACCTACTGCAATTGGCAAAACCGCACACAGCATAGCCTTGGCGCAAGCGTTAGGTTGTGAAATACTTTCCTGTGACAGCCGTCAATTTTACAAAGAAATGTGCATTGGGACGGCAGTTCCTGAACCCGATGAATTGGCTGCTGCGCCGCATCATTTTATTCAACACAAATCTATTCGTGAATCCTACAATGTAGGTGAATTTGAAAAAGAGGCCATTGCCAAATTGGATGAACTTTATACCAAATCAAATACAGCCATTTTGGTAGGCGGTTCGGGTTTGTATGTGGATGCTGTATTGTATGGTTTGGATACTTTCCCTCCTATTGAGGTATCCATCCGCGAGTCAATTCAAGCGCACTATGCCGCACAAGGAATTGAATACCTACAAAACGAATTGAAACGCTTGGACCCTGCATATTATCAAACTATACAAACTGAAAATCCGCAAACCCTACAAAACCCGCAGCGTTTGATGCGATTTGTGGAGGTGTGTGTAGGAACTAAAAAACCTTATTCGAGTTTTTTACAGCAAGTAAGCGTTATTCGAAACTTCACCCCAATTCTCATCGGACTCGATGCTCCGCGTGAAGTACTTTACGAACGCATTAATTTGCGCGTGGATCAGATGATGGAAAAAGGATTAGTACAAGAAGTAACTACACTTCTAGCCGAGCAAGATAACAATGCATTACAAACCGTAGGCTACAAAGAATTGTTTGCCCATCTCAATAGAAACTGCTCCTTATCTGAAGCCGTAGATGCCATCAAACAAAACACACGGCGCTATGCCAAGCGTCAACTTACTTGGTTTAAGCGGAATCCCTCTACACAATGGTTTGACTACCAATCGACTACATCGACTTTATTGGACTATATCAACACCCTTAGGAACTAATTTGACTATGCCCATCGCCGACAACTTTACTTCTGTATTTCAAAAAGATTGGGAAATTAATTTTACCCTATGTGATCCCGACGGAAAACTAAAATATCCCGATTTGTGTAATTTATTACAACTCACAGCTGCCGAACACGCCGAAATGGGTGGCATAAGTTTTAGCGACATGCAAGTGCATAATCAGGCTTGGGTATTGAGCAGAATGCGGGTTGAAATAGAAAAAATGCCGCGTTGGAGAGATGAAATCAGCATTAAAACCTGGATTGTGTCTTTAGAAAATTCGCGGTCCATTCGCGCCATGGAAGTGTACTTAGACGGTATAAAAATAATCGGTGTCGAAAGTTTTTGGGCGGTATTCAACACGCAAACTCGCCGGCCTGAAAACTTGGCTTTACCACACGAACACTATGAAAAGTATGAGCAAAATAGAGGAACGATTTTACCGTTTAGCAAAATTGATCAACCTACCGCTTCCGAATTAACAGCCAAAAGAAGAGTTCAATGGTCTGATTTAGACATTGTCAATCACGTAAATAACGTAAAATACCTGGAATGGTGTTTGGATGCTATATCCGATAAATGCAGCAAAACTAGAGGGATTCGGGTATTGGAAATGAATTTCTTGAGCGAATTGAATTTACACGAAGAAGTGGACATTCAGGTTGCAACGACCAATAACGGGCAACAAACCTTTTCGGTTATCAAAGACCAAAAGCTATGCTATTTGGCACAAGTGGATTGGAATTAAAAAAGGCCTCAATTTCTTGAAGCCTTAGTTGTTAGGATTTATTTTTAATCACCAGTCGGAAACCTTCGCCGTGTATGTTCAAGATTTCAACGTTTTCGTCAACTTTTAAGTACTTGCGCAATTTGGCAATGTACACATCCATACTTCGTGAAGTAAAGTAATTATCGTCCCGCCAAATTTTGGTGAGGGCCAATTCTCTGGGCATCAAATCATTTTCGAATATGGCCAACATTTTAAGCAACTCGTTTTCTTTGGGAGACAATTTTATAGGTTCCTCATTTTTATAGGTCAAGAAACGCAATTTGGCATTGAGGTGAAGAGAACCAATTTGAAACTCAAACTTCGCCGGCTCTGATTTTACATCGGTTGATTTGCGTTGTATAATGGCCTTGATTTTTAACAACAATACTTCCGAATCGAAGGGTTTGTTTAAATAATCATCGGCACCCACTTTATAGCCCTTTAACACATCTTCTTTCATGGACTTAGCGGTCAAGAAAATGATTGGCACTTCCTTGTTTTTCTCGCGGATCTCTTTGGCCAACGTATAGCCGTCTTTATATGGCATCATGACATCGAGAATGCAAAGATCATAGGTGTCTTTTTTGAATTTCTCGAACCCTTCCATGCCGTTTTTCGCTAAAACAACGTCAAAATCGTTTAGCATTAAGTAGTCTTTTAAGATGGATCCAAAATTTTGATCATCTTCAACCAATAGAATTTTTTTATTTGTCGTTTCCATACTAGTATAGTTTAATTTATTAGGGGAATTTTAATGATAAATGTACTTCCTTTTCCTTTTTCGCTCTCGACGAAAATTTGTGCATTGTGGTCGTCCAAAATGCTTTTCACGTAGGCCAAACCTAATCCATGGCCCTTTACATTGTGAATATCTCCGGTGTGTTCCCGGTAGAATTTTTCGAAAATGCGCTTTTGTGCAGCCTTGCTCATGCCTAAGCCCTTGTCGGTAATTTTTACCACTACGTAATCTTTTACGTTTTCAGAAACGATGGTAATGTCGGGGTTTTCGGTCGAGTATTTAATCGCATTGTCCAGAATGTTCACCAAGACATTGGTAAAATGGACATCATTCACCAAAACAGTAGTGCGCGTGGCGTCTAATGCTGTGGTGATAGTTCCTTCTCGATCTTCAATAATTAAATGAACGTGTTCGATGGCCTCGTTGATGAGTTCGTGTATGTTGTAATTTTCTTTTTTAATTTCTAATTCACGTTTTTCCAAACGGGAAATGCGCAATACGTTTTCTACCTGGGCATGCATGCGTTTGTTTTCATCCCGGATCATTTGCAAATAACGCGCCACTTTCTCCTCATCATGAATCACCTTTGGATTTTTAATCGCATCTAAGGCGAGGTTTATTGTAGCAATAGGCGTTTTGAATTCGTGGGTCATGTTGTTGATAAAATCGGTTTTGATTTCAGAAATCTGGCGTTGACGAATTAACTGATTTAAAGCACTGCTGTAGGCAATGATAATAATTAAAGTAAAA
>CAMBOW010000098.1 GCA_945869365.1 Flavobacterium psychrophilum
AATTTTATAAAATAATTACACCAAAAAGGCTGATTTCTAATTTGTGGACATCGCATATTGGCTGCCTGCGATATCTATAAAAAAACCATCCTTTTTGAGAATGGTTTTATAAACTTTAATCGGTTTGTATTAGTTAATTACCGCTGGAAACTGAATAGGATATTCAGCCAAGTCTAGCGGCTTAAATGTAGAACCGTATTTGGCATTGATTGCCTCCGCAAATTTATTTGCAATTAAAGCTGCTCCACGTGCTGAAGGGTGTACGCCGTCTAACGAGAATGCGCCTCCAGTTACATAACCAGCTGATAAATGGTAGTTGCCATAACGAATTCCTCCGTTAAACACTTGACTCATTACCGCATTGGCATCCACAAACGCTATGCCTTTGGCTTCCGCGATCGATTTAATCGAAGCATTGTAGGCATCAACGGCTACTTTAATTTCACCGATTTCATCTTTAGAAAGCACCCAGTTGTCGGCCAATGGCACAGACACCCCATTCACTTGCTGTGGATTTCCACCCACTGCTGTTCCAATAAATGAACGAGAAGGCAATACTAGTAAATCAGCAGCTGTAGCTTGACGATAGGATGGCAATCCCAAGGCTGCCAATGACGTTAAATAACTATCTACCATTACAACGGCATTGTTTCCGGCTTGGAACGCGATGGTTCTTTGTGCTTTTTCGGCAGCCGAAATTAAACCGGCGTTTAGTGCAGCCGCTAAACCACCATTGTAAGCCGCATAACCTGCACTTAATTGCGCAGCAGTTGCTGCATCAAGTGGTACCGGGTTGAAAGGAACAGTTGTAAAGAAAGGAATTGTAGTAACATAAGGAATATTTGCTACTACGCCTTTGGCTCCGTTGGCGGTCATGGCATCTACTAATCCGCTATATACATTTGCGAAAACAGCAGGATCGGTAATGTCATTCGCACCATAGGTAGCCGGATTTATATTTCCTAGTTGATTAACCCCAGCACCTCCAGAAGTAGCGTAGCCTAACACATCATTATTTCCAATCCACAAAGAGAAAAAGGTAGCGTTTTGCGCTACTGCATCGTCAATGATACGAGAAGAAGGAGAAGACGCAAAACGTGCATAATACGGATTGGCTTGTCCGGTAGGAACTCCTGCTACGTTTCCGTAACCAGGGGCTGCCAAATGATAGCTTTTTGCACCAGGAACACCCATATTGTTAAATGGACCTGTTAATAAATTGGTGATTTCAGTAACCGGAGTTCCGGGCACGTTTACTGGGGCAGCCCCATTAAAATATAAACGGGTTCCTTGTATAGATATTCCACCTAGTAATAATCCTCCTAGATTATCATCTCCACAAAAAGGAATCGTGAATGCGCCACCGCCTACTTGTGCAAATTGTTGTGCCAATAAATTTGGATATGATCCTTCTTGACCTCTTTTGAAAAGTGCGCCATCGCTGTAACCCGCGGTGAGCGAATTTCCTAATGAAACGTATTTTGAGAAATCAGCGGTTCCCGCAGATACTGGCACATCTACAGGCGCAGTATCGTCATTTGTACATGCTGCAAAGGTTAACGAAACCAAAAGCAGCCATTTGAAATTTTTTATCATGATTCTATATTTTTATTACGTGTACGTTAGATTAAGGATTAATGGTCCATGAAGCATACCAAAGTTGACCAATGGCTCCTGCTCCGACTACTTGTATGTAATCTTTGCCCATTAGGTTGTTGGCGCCCAATTTAAATACTGATTTCATAGAAGGAATTCCGTAGGTAATTTGTGCGTCTACAACTGTGTTTTCTGGAACATCTCCGTCAATAAATGACGACTGCCAAGTATAGGCCGTGTTCCAACGTACATTGGTATTGAATCCAAAGTTTTTGAACAATCTTGGATTCCCAATAGATGCTTTTACACGGTGTTTTGGGGTGTTGAATGAGGTTTCAAATCCAGCTTCGTTTGCGTCATTATAGATAAATCCGGCATAGTTGTAATTGGCATTAAGCTCATAGTCACTAAATATTTTCTTGCCTAAGCCCAATCCCACTCCGTAGGATTCTAACGAAGCTTTTGAGTTGGTGTATACTTGATACACACGACGGTCACCATTGCTTAAAGCGCTCAACGGCCCTAGAGTTGTTGCATCACCCAAATTAATTGGCACATTTACATCCCCATACAAAGGAGTAATTACGTTGGCATTACTTATCATGTCGGTATACATATTGTAATACCCGTTAATGTCTACAGACACGTCTTCAATAAATGAACGGTAGCCCAATTCAACTGCTTGAACTTGTTCTGGCTTAACCAATCCTGGTGTAGCCACTTGCAATAAATTGGCCGCTGCTTGAAGTTGTGCAGGAGTGGTTTTGGGAGCCGCAGCAAAGGCAGCAACTGATGTACTGGTGTAGGAATTGTAGTAGGCGTCTTGTCCACTCAATGAAACACTAGTTGCACCACCTGTAAAGGCTTGACCGGCAGCGCTCACAGTTCTAGTTTCTACATATCGATCTAAATTATCAGGAGCAGAACCAATTAGGGCAAATGGGCCTAAATCCAATCCGATATATTGGTCTTGTGTAGTTGGATTTCTAAAACCCGTTTGGTAAGACAAACGAATGTTGTGGTTTTTATTGGCTCCAGCCGAATACACAAATGCTAAACGTGGATAAAAATTTCCATCAAAATTTTGAGATTTATCATAGCGAACGGATCCCGTAAATTTTAATCGATCGTTTAGTAATTTCTTTTGCACCTGCGAATACACTCCCAATTCAGTATAGGTAATTGGCGCATCATAATCGGTAAAAATAGACCCTTCTGAATCCATCACATATTGACGATACGAACCACCTACTTGCACATCAGCCACCTTAACTACATCTCTAAGGTTGTAATTTACATCACTGTGGTACAACTTAGAACGGTCTGTAAACTTGGCTCCTTTGGTAAAATCAGGATCTTGGGCAATGGTGCTTAAGGCATTTTTAAATTCTGGAGATCCAGCCAAAAATCTTGGCAATGTGGGTGCCGATGGATTGTTAGGATCTACAAATGGAGTTAAATTTAATATCGGCGAAATATTTGTGTCGGCAAAGGTTCGGGCATAATTGGATGCGTCATAGCCGTTCAATCCTAACACAGCGCTCGACAACTGATACGCTCTCGCATAATCGGTAAACCAGTTCGTGTCGGCCTTAGCGGCTCTGTTTACGTTCCAAGCTGCAAAACGCATGTCATAGGAATCTCCAGCATCTTCTGCAGTCATATAGGCTCTAGCAAAGAAATTTTTTCCTTTTACTTCAATGCGGTTTTGGTTCATATAGAAGTTTTTCAACGCATAACGATTAGCCCCTTGGTAGATGGTGTTTCCTGTACCAAATTTGCTTTGTAAAATAATTTCAAAATCGTTGTCAAACGGCTTGAAGTGCAACGAGAAATCGGCTTTCACATTCTTGATGGTGTTGTCGTTCAAGTCTTTTTCCATATACCCGGTACGGCTCACTTGCCCCACGTTTGGAATAAAGGTAGTAACCTCATCCCCATAGGAGTTTAATCCGTCATAATTTTGATTGACATCATGCCCAATGTTTGAAGGGTCTGTATATAATGCACCTCCCACAACATTTCGTCGATCATTTGCAATCCACTCGGTGGCTTTCATGAACGTGAAATTAGTTTTGGCGGCAAAATATTTGTTAAATACATGTGCGGCACGAATCCCAACATCAAAATAGTCATTCACTCCAGCCGCTTCCTGCGACGTTTGTCCGTATTTAAAGTAGGTGCTTAAGCCTTGGCTAGTAAATGGGCTCTTGCTGTTCATAAACAAAATTCCATTAAAGGCATTGGCGCCATATAGAGCAGAAGATGCTCCTGGTAATAATTCCACGCTAGCTACATCTAATTCTGAAATTCCGATTAAGTTACCCAATACAAAATTCAAGGCGGGAGAGGAATTGTCCATTCCGTCTACCAATTGCATAAAACGGGTATTTGCAACGGTTGCAAATCCGCGGGTATTGATTGATTTAAACGAGAAACTACTGGTGTTAAAGTGCACCTCTTTCATGTTTTCTAAGCCATCGTAGTAGGTGGCTGCAGTCGTGTTTTTAATTTGCGCTAAGCCCATTCTCTCAATGGTTACTGGCGATTCTAACACGCGCTCTGGTGTTCTAGACGCCGAAACAACGATTTCGTTTAGTTGGGTTTCTTCGTTTATCAAGCTCACCGAAATGGCTTGAGAAGCAGAGGAAACAGAAACTGTTTGTGGTGCATAGCCCACACTGGTGATTTCTAGTTTGCAAGGCAAGTTCACGGCATTTAAGGTAAATTTACCGTCAACATCAGTACTTGCGCTGTTTGAAGCTCCCGCAATCTTTACATTGGCTCCAGGAATTGGCTGTTTTTTAGCGTCAGACACTACGCCTGATAGGGCTGTTTGTGCAAAGGTGAGACTGCAAAAAAACAACGTCAAAATAACTAAATAGCTCTTCATTGGTTTTAAATTTTGTTGGTTTAGAAAGCCAAAATACAACTATTTTTAATATTACTAAAAAAAGGGCCGAAAATTTTGCTATTCCTATTTATGGTAGGTGATTTTTATTGATTTTTAAAATTGAGAGTTTACTCATTGAAACAAAAAAAGCGAGTTGTTTCCAACTCGCTTTTTTCGTCTATTTTGATTTTGCTTATTCTACCGTAACCGATTTGGCTAAATTTCTAGGCTGATCTACGTTACATCCGCGTAATACAGCGATGTGATAAGACAATAATTGCAACGGAATCGTAGTCAATAAGGGCGATAACGCATCCGAAGTTTCTGGAATTTCGATCACGTAGTCGGCCAAATCGCGCACTTGTACGTCGCCTTTGGTTACCACGGCAATGATTTTTCCGCTTCTGGATTTAATCTCTTGAATGTTGCTCACCACTTTGTCGTAATGGCCTTGTTTGGGAGCGATTACAATTACTGGCATGTGTTCGTCAATCAAGGCGATTGGCCCGTGTTTCATTTCGGCGGCGGGATAACCTTCGGCATGAATATAAGAAATCTCTTTGAGTTTCAAGGCGCCTTCTAAGGCTACGGGGAAATTATAGCCACGTCCCAAATACAAACAATTGGTTGAGTCTTTGAATCGTTCGGCAATCACTTTGGCCACTTCATTGGTTTCTAACGCCTCGGCCACTTTTTCCGGGATTAACTCCAATTCTTGCAAATAACGGTGGTAATCGGTATTGTTCATAGTTCCTTTGGCTTTTGCCAAACGCAAAGCCAACATAGTCAAAACGGTGATTTGCGTGGTAAATGCTTTGGTAGAAGCCACGCCAATTTCTGGTCCGGCATGGGTGTATGCCCCTGCGTGCGTCTCCCTAGAAATTGAAGAGCCCACTACGTTACACACGCCAAACACAAATGCGCCATTTTCTTTGGCCAACTTGATCGCTGCCAAGGAATCAGCGGTTTCTCCCGATTGGGAGATCGCAATTACGACATCCGATTTATTGATAATGGGATTACGGTACCGGAATTCGGAAGCGTATTCAACCTCAACAGGAATGCGCGCAAATTCTTCGATCACGTATTCAGCTACTAGGCCCGCGTGCCAAGAAGTTCCGCACGCCACGATAATGATGCGTTCGGCATGGAGGAATTTCTCTAAATTGTCTTCTACCCCAGCCATTTGAATAATGCCTTGGTTGGCCAACAAACGACCGCGGTAAGTGTCTTTGATTACGTTGGGCTGCTCGTAGATTTCTTTCATCATGAAATGATCGTAACCG
>CAMBOW010000099.1 GCA_945869365.1 Flavobacterium psychrophilum
GCACATCCGCGAATTATTCAAGAATCAGTCCCCTTTACCATGGAAGCCGACTCCTTAAACGCTTCTATTTTAGGCGAAGATGCCGTTCCTGGTACTCCCGAATTTGATTTATTCATCAACCAAGCGCGCAGCGAAATCACGGTAAAAGCGGGTCAAAAATGTACGGCCATTCGTAGAATGATTGTCCCAGCTAACGTAATGGATGAGGTACAAATTGCTTTGGGAAAAGCCTTAGACAAAGTAACGGTAGGCGATCCTCGACTCAAAGAGGTGCGTATGGGCGCATTGGTGAGCAAAGACCAAGTGAATGTGCTGAAAGGAAGAGTCCAGGAATTAAGCCAAACGGCTCAACTCGTTTATGGCGATTTAGAAAAAATCAACTTGATAGGTGCCGATGCAAAAGGAGCGTTTGTATCCCCAATTGTATTGCGCGAAGACCATCCGTTTACCAATTTGTCCGTACACGAAACCGAAGCCTTTGGACCAGTTTCGACCTTGATGCCCTATGCAAATCTAGACGAAGCCATTGCATTGGCGCAACTGGGTAAAGGTTCTTTGGTGTCGTCGATTGTGACCAATTCAGATGCGATTGCCAAAGACTATGTGGTGAATGCCGCTTCACACCACGGAAGAATTTTAGTGCTCAACCGCGAAAATGCCAAACAAAGTACCGGACACGGTTCACCCTTGCCGCAGTTGGTGCATGGAGGACCTGGACGTGCCGGTGGTGGAGAAGAAATGGGCGGTGTGCGCGGAATTACGCATTACATGCAGCGCTGCGCCATACAAGGTTCGCCCACTACATTAACTGAAATTACCGGAATTTACCAAGCCAATTCGGCCTACAAAGAAATTACCCAACATCCGTTTCAGTACCATTGGGAAGACATTCAACCGGGCATGTCGTTGCGTACGCACAACAGAACAGTTACCGATACCGACATCATCAATTTTGCCAACATTACCTGGGATCATTTTTATGCCCACACCGATATTACTTCGCTTGACGGCAGTATTTTCAAGAAACGAACGGCTCACGGCTACTTTATTTTGGCCGCTGCAGCAGGCTTGTTTGTCTACCCCAACAAAGGGCCAGTGGCTGCCAATTACGGCTTGGAAGAATGCCGTTTCTTGCGTCCCATTTACCACAACGACACCGTGTATGTGCGCCTCACCTGCAAACAAAAAGTAGATCGTGACGTGGCTTCGGCTGAACATCCGAGCGGCATTGTGAAATGGTTTGTAGAGGTGTTTGATACGACCGATGAGTTGGTGGCTGTGGCAACCATTCTCACGATGGTGCAAAAGAAACAGGAAGTTTTGGTTGAAATGACCGACGAAAAAATAGCTGAATGCCTCCATAAATTAACTGAAAATTCAAAACCAAGTTGGGGCATTTTAACGCCACAGCACCTGTTGGAACATTTGGAACATGGCTATAAAATCATGTCGGGAGAAATCCAGGATTTTGACATTGTCACGCCCGAAAAGATTTTGGATAAAGTGCACAACACCTTATACAATTACGAGAAATTCCCCATGGGAACCAATTTCCCCACCATGAAAAAAGGCGAAGTTGAAAAATTAATTCATCCCGATTTTGACACGGCCAAAGCCAAATTTTTTGAAGCCAGAGCACAGTATAAAGCCTTTTTCAACGAAAATCCAGAGGCCATTTTAAAGAATATGGTTTTTGGCGAATTGAATAAATATGAATCGTACTTACTAGAACGAAAACATTTGAATCATCACTTTGAACAATTTAATATTTTGTAAAATAATTGGGAGCTATTTCCAGCTTTCCACTAAATCTTTTCTTTTTTAAAGAAAAAAAGAAAAGGATGCCGTTCCAATCTGGGCTAGAATTAGAGTAAAATAGAAAAATCTGTGAAAATCAGTTAAATCTGTGTCATCCGTGGCCAAAAAATAATTATGATAGAAGCATACGTAAAACAACAAATACAAAACAATATCGCCACGATCGAGTTCTTCCATCCAGAACAAAACTCATTACCCGGCACTATTCTGGCTCAATTGGCGAATACGATTACCGAAGTTGGAACTAACAATGAGGTACAAGTGATCATCCTAAAAAGCGGTGGCGATCGAACCTTTTGTGCCGGAGCCAGTTTTCAGGAATTGATTGCGATTGATGATGCGGCTACCGGAAAAGTATTTTTCTCCGGCTTTGCCAATGTGATTAATGCCATGCGCAAGTGTCCGAAGTTTATCATCGGGCGCATTCAAGGAAAAACAGTGGGTGGGGGAGTTGGCATTGCCGCTTCAACCGATTATTGCATGGCTACTCAATTTGCTTCCATCAAATTAAGTGAACTCAACGTGGGCATCGGACCTTTTGTGGTTTCACCCGCCATCGAACGCAAAATGGGCGTATCTGCTTTGTCGCAAATTGCCATTGACGCCAATACCTTTTATGACGCCAACTGGGCCCGAGAAAAAGGCTTGTATGCGCAAGTTTTTGAAAGCATTGAAGCAATGGATGCAGCCGTGCAAGCCTTTGCCGAACATTTGTGTACGTACAATCCCGAAGCCATGCTCGAAATGAAAAAAGTTTTTTGGCGTGGCACCGAAAATTGGGACGAATTATTAGCCGAACGAGCCGCCATCAGCGGACGCTTGGTGTTGTCTGATTTTACGAAAGAAAAATTACAGAAGTTTAAATAAGGTGGTAGGATTTAGGTGGTAGGTCTTAGAAGGAAACCTACAACCCACAACCTACAACCCACAACCTAAAAAAATGACCTATTCATTCAACGGATTCACCCCCGTGGTACACGAAAGCAGTTTCATCCATCCGCAAGCCGCGGTTACGGGCAACGTGATTATTGGCAAAGACGTCTATGTAGGACCTGGCGCAGCCATTCGCGGCGATTGGGGCGAAATTATCATCGAAGACGGCTGTAACGTGCAAGAAAATTGTACCATCCACATGTTTCCGGGCAAGTCGATGGTATTGAAAGCCGGCGCACACATTGGGCACGGGGCAATCATACACGGAGCCAACATTGGCGCCAATTGTTTGGTGGGAATGAATGCCGTAATTATGGATGACGTAACCATTGGCGAAGACTGTATCATTGGGGCTTTGAGTTTTGTGAAAGCCGGTACGCAAATTCCCAACCGCAAAATGGTGGTGGGCAATCCAGCCGAAATTATCAAATCGGTTACGGATGAGATGATCGAATGGAAAACCAAAGGAACGGCTTTGTACCAACAATTGCCCCAGCAGTGTTTTGATACCCTGAAAGTCGTTGAACCTTTGCGAGAAATCCCAAAAGACAGGCCTTCACAAGAAGCGTTTTATGCAACATTAGTAGAATTTAAAAATAAGTAATTAGTCGTTAGTGATAAGTTATTAGTAATTTACTTGATGACTTTCGACTTTCGACTTTAAGACTAAAACAATATGTTCGAATTCAAACTGCCCAAAATGGGTGAAAGCATTACCGAAGCGACCATCCTCAACTGGGTTAAAGCAGTAGGCGATTACGCAGAAGCCGAGGAAATTATTTTGGAAGTCGCCACCGACAAGGTAGACAGCGAAGTGGCCTCGCCAGTTTCGGGCGTGATTACTGAAATCTGTTTTCAGAAAAACGAGGTGGTGGAAGTAGGTTCCATCTTAGCTCTAATTGAGGTGGTAGGTGAAAAGGTGGTAGGTAGTAGAAAAGAAGAGGTAGTTACTAACACAACAACCGACAACCGACAACCGATAACTGATAACCGACAACGGCCAACGGACAACTTCATCAGTCCTCTCATTATTTCCATCGCCCAAAAAGAAAACCTATCCATAGAAGAATTACAAACCATCCCGGGTTCTGGTGCCGACGGGCGTTTGCAAAAAAGCGATGTATTCACTTATCTTAATAATAGAAAATATCCACTTCAAAGTCAAAAGTCAAAAGTCGAAAGTCCAAAGTCAGCGTTTCCAGCTCCAAAAATTAATTTCGTAGAAGGCAAAGACCGCATCGTCGAAATGGACCGCATGCGCAAGCTCATTGCCGACCACATGGTCTATTCCAAGCAGACGTCGCCGCATGTGACTTCGTATATTGAGGTAGATGTAACCAATTTGGTGCAATGGCGCAACGACAACAAAGATGCTTTTCAGGCTAAACACCAGCAAAAACTCACGTTTACCCCCGTTTTTGTACAGGCCGTAGCCCAAGCTATTGTTGATTTTCCGATGATTAATGTGTCGGTGGATGAGAAAAATATTATCGTTCACCAAGATATTAATATCGGAATGGCCACCGCCTTGCCCTCTGGAAATTTAATTGTTCCGGTGGTGAAAAATGCCAATCAAAAAGACTTGCTTGCCTTGGCCACAGACGTGAATACTTTGGCTGAAGCGGCTCGAACGAATCGATTAAAACCCGAACAAATACAAGGTAGTACCTTCACGATTTCCAATGTGGGCACCTTTGGCAGTTTAATGGGAACGCCCATTATCAACCAACCCGAAGTGGCCATTTTGGCTTTTGGCCTGATTAAAAAACGAGCCGAAGTGCTCAGCACACCCCAAGGCGACGAAATTGCCATCCGCAGCATGATGTATTTGTCACTTTCCTTTGATCACCGTGTAGTCGATGGCTTTTTGGGCGGATCCTTTTTGCGCAAAGTTGGCGATTACCTCGAACAATTTACCACTCAACAAACTATTTAAACATAACGCAGATCATGTCTTATTCTATTTCTATTACCAAAACAACTTCTTCTACTGTTCAAAATGTAGACATCAACAACATTCCCATGGGTATTGCCTTCACCGATCATATGTTTGTGTGTGATTACGAAAACGGGGCCTGGGTTAACCCAAGAATAGAGCCTTTGCGTGCCTTGCCGATGCATCCTGCTTCGATGGCCTTGCATTATGGACAAGCCATTTTTGAAGGCATGAAAGTAACCATGGGCCAAGACCAAACCCCATTGTTATTCCGTCCAGAAAAAAATGCTGCCCGACTCAATAAAAGCGCTGACAGAATGGGCATGCCTGAGTTTCCCGAAGATTTGTTTTTGCAAGGCTTGATCGAGTTTGTGCGCATCGAACGCAATTGGGTTCCTACTCAAGAGGGAAGTGCCTTGTATTTGCGTCCGTTTATGTATGCCGACGAGTCATTTATTGGCATGCGTGCCGCGACCCATTATAAATTTATTATCATGGCCTCACCAGCAGGACCGTATTTTAATCGCCGCATTCGGTTGTATGCCGAAACACATTATGTGCGTGCCGTCAATGGAGGAACTGGCGAAGCCAAAGCGGCTGGAAATTATGCTGCGGCCATTCGTCCTACTGAGTTTGCCAAAGCCAAAGGTTACGACCAAGTCTTGTGGTTAGACCCGAACCATTTTGAATACGTGCAAGAAGTGGGTACTATGAACATATTCTTCAAAATTGCGGGCAAATTCTACACGCCCGATTTGAGTGGATCCATCTTGGCCGGAGTAACGCGCATGAGTGTAATCGAATTGTTGCGACTCAAAGGCTACGAAGTGATTGAACGTCCAATTTCCCTAACCGAAATTAAAACCGCCATCGCCGACGGCACGCTCGAAGAAGGTTTTGGCGTGGGAACCGCCGTAGGAATTGCCTTGATTGAAGAAATTGGCAACGAAGAGTTTACCTTAAAATTCCCCGAATCCAATCCGGTAGGGGAAGAAATCAATACCCAGATCAACGAAATCAAAGTGCAAAAATCACCCGATGTTTTAAATTGGTTAGTATCCGTTAAGTAAATACAGCTATTTCC
>CAMBOW010000100.1 GCA_945869365.1 Flavobacterium psychrophilum
TACCGCTATTCTACCTGGAAAGGAAAAACAATCCACTTGGAAGATTTAATCTTGAAAGAAAATTATAGAAAACAAGGCATTGGCTTTGCCCTATACCAAAAAGTGATTGAAACCGGCTCCCGCGAAGGCGTGCGCCGCATCGAATGGAACGTGCTCGACTGGAACACACCCGCGATTGACTTTTACAAAAAAACGGGCGCCAAAATCCTGAACGATTGGTGTGTGGTACAACTAGACGAGCAGGGCATTCTACACTTCATTGATAAATACATTAAAAATTAATTGGTATGAACGTATTCAAATTTGGTGGCGCCTCGGTAAAAGATGCAGCAGGAATTAAAAATGTAGTAGACGTATTGAACCAAGTGGGTCATGATGAAGTATTGCTGGTGGTTTCGGCCATGGGAAAAACAACCAATGCGCTCGAAGTGGTAGTGAAAAACTATTTTGACAAATCGCCCGCTCTGCAGTCCTCTGTGCAAGAGGTGAAAAAATACCACAACCAAATTGCGATGGATTTATTTGAGGAATCGCATCCCGTGTTTCAGACTTTGACTAAGTTTTTTGCGGAATTGGCTCAGTTTTTAAGCCACAACAAATCGCCCAATTATAATTTTGTGTACGACCAGGTGGTGAGTTATGGAGAAATCCTGTCAACCGTAATTGTGGGACACTATTTAAATTTTAGGGGCTTTTCGAATCAGTGGTTAGATGTGCGCACGATAATAAAAACAACCGGAAACTACCGCGATGCGGATGTTAATTGGGAAGAAACGCAAAAAAACTGTAGCAAACTCATTCGCAAAAAACAAGCCTATATAACCCAAGGGTTTTTGGGCTCAGACGAGAATAATTTCACCACAACCCTAGGCCGGGAAGGATCAGATTATACCGCCGCCATTTTGGCCTATTGCTTAAACGCCGAAAGCGTGACGATATGGAAAGATGTGCCGGGTGTGTTGAATGCTGATCCGCGGTATTTTGAAAACGCACAACTGCTTTCTCAGATTTCCTACCGCGAAGCCATCGAATTGGCCTTTTATGGCGCGAGTGTCATTCACCCCAAAACGCTGCAACCGCTGCAAAAAAAGGAAATTCCGCTTTTTGTAAAATCATTTGTCAATCCTCTGTTGCCCGGAACGAGCGTGTCCAAAGGCGCCGATTTGGTTCCGCTTTTGCCTTGTTTTATTGTCAAGAAAAACCAATTGCTGGTTTCGCTTTCTTCGATTGATTTTTCGTTTATCATGGAAGAAAACATCAGCGAAATTTTTAGTTTGTTGCACCAATACAACATAAAAGTGAGCCTGATCCAAAACTCAGCCATCAGTTTCTCTGTGTGTGTAGAGGATAAATTTGGAAATTTTACCGCCTTGCGAATAGCTTTGTCCAAGAAGTTCAAAGTGGCCTACAACGAAAATGTGTCGTTGTATACCATTCGCCACTTTGACGAGCAAGCAGCCCAAATGGTCGCTCAAAATAAGACTGTTTTACTCAAACAAAGCAGCCGTGAAACGCTGCAGCTTATTACCAAGGAAGTCGAATAGACAATTATTTTAGCTTATTCTTAAAAATCAAATAATTTTAGGCCTATTGCGTCTTGTTTTTTAACGTTTTAGCGTTTTTTTATTAAAATATATTCAGTATAATTGCATTCAAAATAAACCAACTAGTTATAACTATTAAAAAAACAATTCATGAAAAAAATTACTTTACTTTTTGCTTTGCTGGTATTTTCTTTTTCGAGTAACGCACAAGTGTTGCTTGCTGAAGGATTTGATACCGCTTTAACTTGGTCTACAGCTCGTGTTTCGGGTACTTCAACCACTACGGGATGGACGAGACAAACTGTGGGTTCAGCCCCATCTTGTAATCCATACGTAGGAAATGGAATGGCTCGTTTTTATTCATACAATATTGCAGTTGGAAATGCCTACCGATTAACTTCACCTTCAATCAATTTTGCGGGAGCTAGTTACCGAATCAAATTTCACATGTACAGAGACGGTGGATACCCAACTGATGCAGATGATATTAAAGTGTATCACCACACGGTATTGGCTAGTCCGACAGCTGGTACTCTTTTAGGTACAGTAAATCGTTCTATGGCCCTAGCGCCAGTAGTAAATGCTGAAGGTTGGTATGCCTATTCATTTGACTTGCCTGCAGGCGTTTCAGGTGCTGGTCATATGTCATTTGTAGCAACTTCACAATACGGAAACAACATTTTTGTAGACAATGTTTCAATTGTACAAATTCAAGCAGACGATGCTGAATTGAGCACATTTGATTTAGCTGATATCAGTGCCTCAACAGGAAATACACCGATCACTGGAACATTCAGAAACGCTGGTTTAAACACCATCAACAACATCGACCTAAACTGGCAAGCTGATGGTGGAGCGATCAATACACAAACCTTAAACGGTATAAACTTGGCTCCTGGTCAAGTATACAATTATACACACCAAACACCATGGAATGCTACATTAGGTCTACACAGCATTAGCGTTTGGGTGACTGCAGCAGGTGATGGTGACTCAGCCAACAACCAATTGGACAAATCAATTTCTGTTGCGAGCAATTCAACTACGCGTACCCCTTTGTACGAGAAATTCTCAAGCTCTACTTGCCCTCCATGTGCTACATTTAACACGACCTATTTTAGCCCATTTTATGGTCCTAATTCAGGAAGCTTTAATTTGATTAGTTACCAAGTAAACTGGCCTGGTGCTGGTGATCCTTACTACAACACAGAAGTTGGTACACGCGTTGGGTACTATGGAGTAAGTGGAGCACCTACATTATTTGTAGATTCTAAAACAGGAACAAATTTCAATACCGCTGCTTTACAAGCTGACTTGAATCTTGCCCTTGTGCAACCTTCCTATTTTGCAGTAACGGCAACAAAAAGCGAATTGGGTTTTAGTGAAGATTTAACGGTTAACATTAACATCACGCCTTACGTTTCAGGAACTTATAAAGTTCACGTAGCAGTAGTAGAAAAAATAACTACCGGTAACGTAGCTTCAAACGGAGAAACTTCGTTTAAAAATGTAATGATGAAAATGTTGCCTAACGCAGCTGGAACAGTAATCAATTGTACGTACGATCAACCAATCCCAACCATTACATTAGAACAAAACTTAGCTGGTTTGTTTATTGAAGACATGACTGACCTAGAAGTAATTGTGTTTATCCAAAGCACCAATACAGGAAAAGCAGTTATGCAATCCGTTAAGGCTACTGAATTGTTGTCTAACGACCAATTTGCTGCTAAAAAATTCAAAGTATATCCAAACCCATCTGAAGGAATTGTTCGCATCAAATCAGAAACTCCTGTTTCTGTTTCTATAGCAGACATCACTGGTAAAGTGGTATTTACAATGAACGATGTAACCAGCGACACCCAAATGAACTTGAGTTCATTGCAAAAAGGAATGTACTTGGCTACTATCTCATCAGGATCTGATAAAGAAACTCAAAAAATTATTTTAAAATAATTCATTGATCAACAGGGGGCTTTAAGCTCCCTGTTTTATAAAATCAACACCACATGAAAAATAAAATCGCTTTCGTATTTCTTTTGGCCGTTACTTCATTACAGGCACAAATTACACTCAGCAAACATGATGGGACAATCATATCCAACAATCAGGTGCTTAGCTATAATTCATTAGAATACACCCAAGCTTCCTTCGAGTTTTTTGTTCGCAATGTTGGAAACGCATCCACCCGTGTGCTTATAGAATGTGTAAGTACCACAAACACCGATGGAACTGCATTTGAATTGTGTTTTGGAAACCAATGTTTAAGTGAAGTAGCAGCAGGAAATTCATATCCTGACGCTCCGGTTGTCTTGGCTCCAAATGGTGTAAATGGAAATTTCGATCACTTTTATAATGCAAATCCAGGAAATGGTCAGATTATGGATTTGGTTTTTCGTTTTTATCAAATTGATTTAGGTGGAAACGAAATTGGCAATTCAATCACCTTTACTTACCGATACAATCCAAACCTAGCTACTGATTCTTTTTCAGCTTTGGCAGCCATGGGTGTTCGTCTACAAAGTACAACGCTACAAAATCAATTGGAAGTGAATGCGGACAAAAGCATGCAAGTAGAATTGGTTGATATAGCCGGTAAAATTGTACAACAAGCAACTATAATCCAAGGAGCAAATCAGGTTGATGTAGCTCAATTAAGTGCGGGTATGTACATTGCTCGATTTAAAGACAATCAAGGCGCAAGCAGCAGCATAAAAGTGGTGAAAAACTAATTACACAAGTTTACATATAAAAAAAACCGTCATGATTCATGGCGGTTTTTTTTATTCACATCCTTCCAGAGAATTGATCCATTGGGTAACCAAATCAACGGCCTCTTGGTGTACAATTGATCGACCTAGAAAAGGCATGCGGTAGTTGGGATCATTGGTGCTTACACGTGCATACAAAATCGAACGGTTAATGTCGCCCGGCGTAACCAATTCGCCTGAGAATCCGGGCATAAAATGATTAGGGGAAACACAAACGCCCATATTGGATAAAAGTGTGGTTTTGTAAAACTCAAATCGGAGCGCAAACACGGTAGCATATCCGCCATCACGATGACAATGTGCACAATTCATGTCGACAAACGAACGCATGCGCAAACCAATGGGCTTAGTCACGTCTAAATAATTAATGGTAGACTCACCAACTGGAGGATAATTGGGCGCCAAATAACCCGATTCTACCCATTTGGTTAACTGCAATCTTGTACTGTTGTGATAGGCCAAATTGAAATTTAAATTTTGGGGTTTAATGCCAATCGGGACTGCCGTTTGAGCAATGTTGTGGCAGGCTAAACATTCCGACTCTTTGGGAATTTTATAGGTGATGCTGCGGGTTACATTCTGGTCATCTGTAAACGTAATGGGCAATGTACTCCCGGCTAAGTTTAAAACGGCCTCTGTTTGCTCCTCGTTCCAAACGTATTCGGCAAAAATCCAGCCACTTTGTTTGCGAATCATGATTCGAGTTTCGATAATTCGTTTGGAATTAGTGGGTTGTACGCGGTTGTAAAAAAAGTTCTTAATCAATACAGAACCTACGGGCAATTCCAAAACTGCATTTGCCGAAATAAAACTCGCTTTAGTTCCTTTGGGCATCCAAACGTAACGCGATTTACTCGCATAATCTGTAAACAACTCACTGGCGGGTTTGTATAACAAGAGCCCAACCGAAGGTTTCAAATCTTTTAGTGGGCCGTCAAAGAACTTGTATTCCGATAAATTTGGATAGGGCACTTGTGTTAAATCAACCGAGACTGGTGATTCAACTATGGGCACATAATTCTCTTCCTGATTACAACTAATCAAAAACAAGGCAAGACCAAATACAATAATATGTTGTACAATAGAAATTTTCATCCGCTGCTGTAAGTGAAACAAAAATAGAAATTCCAAGCCAAGTAGAACAAAATTAGGCTGAAATATCGCGGCAAACATACTACTTTTGAATGGAATCCGTTATCGGAAAGGTATGCATAAACTAATATTTTTGGTCGTGGTGTTGGGAATAGTACGTGCCGGGCAGGCACAGCAGCTTGAAACACCCTATAAATCAAAAATGTTGGCCCCCACCTTCGACACCATTCACATTGATAGTGTGAGCATCAACAGCAGTTTTTTTAAAGTACTCGATGCAACCAATACGCCAATCCCTAGCGAACAATACGAGGTTAATTACCCTAAAAGCGTACTGCTATTTAAAAAAAAATACCCCTTG
>CAMBOW010000101.1 GCA_945869365.1 Flavobacterium psychrophilum
ATACAAAAACACTTGGATTTTTAAACAACTGGAAGTGATTGGCGAGAAATTTCAGTTTCAACTCACCGATCCCATTTCGGCGATTCCTACCGAAGCCATGGAACTGATTATGCAGGGTGGCAAAGAAAAATTCTCGGTAGAATCAAAAACCTTGGGCGTGACCAAAGAATACAAAATTGATTTTGAAGGCATATCCAATTTCATCAAAAACCAACACGACGAAAGTGGTTCTTCGAGCATCAAACGCTGGGCCGCCGCCTTTATGGACGAAGTGCCTTGCCCCGAATGCCACGGCAGCCGATTGAAAAAAGAAGCGCTGCATTTCAAGTTACTCGAAAAAAATATCGCCGAATTATCGAGTCTCGACATTGTTGATTTGTGTGCTTGGTTTGAAACCCTCGAAGCCCAACTCACTACAAAACAAAAAGCCATTGCCAGTGAAGTAGTCAAAGAAATCAAAGACCGTTTGCATTTTTTGGTGAATGTAGGTTTAGATTATTTGGCACTCAATCGTTCGTCCAAATCCTTGTCGGGCGGTGAAGCACAACGCATCCGCTTGGCCACGCAAATTGGCTCACAATTGGTGGGCGTATTGTATATATTAGACGAACCCAGCATTGGTTTGCACCAGCGCGACAATGCCAAACTCATCCATTTGCTCGAGCAACTGCGCGACATTGGCAACTCGGTGTTGGTGGTAGAACACGACAAAGACATGATTGAGCGCGCTGATTATGTGATTGATATTGGCCCCAAAGCCGGAAAATTTGGTGGAGAAATCATCAGTAAAGGAACACCCAAAGAATTACTCAAAGAAGACACCTTGACCGCCAATTACCTCAATGGCAAACTCAGCATTCCTATTCCTGCCAAACGTCGAAAAGGCAATGGAAACCAATTGGTGTTGTCAGGCGCAACGGGCAATAACCTTAAAAATGTAACGCTTCGTATTCCCTTAGGCAGCTTGGTTTGTGTAACGGGCGTTTCGGGCAGCGGCAAATCGAGTCTCATAAACGGCACCCTCTACCCTATTTTGAACGCGCATTTTTTTAATGGCGTTGGCATTCCGATGCCGTACAAAACCATCAGCGGTTTGGAACACATTGACAAGGTAATTGACATTGACCAAAGCCCCATTGGCCGAACGCCGCGTTCCAATCCCGCTACCTATACCGAGGTGTTTTCAGAAATTCGAAACTTATTTACAATGACTTCCGAAAGCATGATTCGCGGGTACAAAGCGGGCCGATTTAGCTTTAATGTGGCCGGCGGACGCTGCGAAACCTGCGAAGGATCGGGGGTGCGCACCATCGAGATGAATTTCTTGCCCGATGTGTATGTAGAATGCGAAACCTGTCAAGGCAAACGATTCAATCGCGAAACATTGGAGATTCGCTACAAAGGCAAATCAATCTCCGACGTGCTCAACATGACCGTTGACGAGGCGGTTCCATTTTTTGAACTTCTGCCCAAAATATACCGCAAGCTCAAAACTATACAAGATGTGGGCTTGGGTTACATTAGCTTGGGACAACAAAGTACCACGCTTTCGGGTGGCGAGGCCCAACGCATAAAATTGGCCGGGGAATTATCCAAAAAAGATACGGGAAACACCTTGTATATATTGGACGAACCCACTACCGGTTTGCATTTTGAAGACGTGCGGGTGTTGATGGAAGTAATTCAAAAACTGGTCGATAAAGGCAATACCATTATCATCATCGAACATAACCTCGACGTGATTAAACTCGCCGATCACCTCATTGATATCGGTCCCGAAGGCGGTAAAGGCGGCGGACGAATTGTGGCCGAAGGCACGCCCGAAGTGGTGGCCAAAAACAAAAAAAGTTACACGGCAGCTTTTTTGAAAAAAGAGTTATCTTAGCCTGTTTGCTTTTGCGCAACAAAATTTAAACCCTATTCAATATGAGAATTGAAGATTTTGACAACGACGAAGACCGCATTATACACGACCGATTAAAACAAAAAACCTGGAATGAGATTCGCACCAACGACAGCTGGGCGATTTTTAAAATTATGTCGGAGTTTGTGAATGGATTTGAAACCATGGGCCGTATTGGGCCTTGTGTAACTATTTTTGGATCGGCGCGACTTAAGCAAGATAATCCCATTTGTGTATTGGCCGAAGAAATTGCATTCAAAATAAGCAAAGCCGGCTATGGCATTATTACCGGCGGAGGTCCAGGAATTATGGAAGCTGGTAACAAAGGCGCTCATTTTGCCGGCGGAACTTCGGTAGGACTCAACATCGAATTGCCTTTTGAACAACACTACAATCCCTACATTGACCGAGATAAAAACCTCAATTTTGATTACTTTTTTGTACGCAAAGTAATGTTTGTCAAATATTCACAAGGATTTGTGGTGATGCCCGGCGGATTTGGAACCCTAGACGAATTATTTGAAGCCATCACCTTAATTCAAACCAAGAAAGTGGCCAAATTCCCTATCATTTTGGTTGGAACTGCCTTTTGGGCTGGGTTGTTGGATTGGATCAAAAATGTATTGGTTGAACAACATTTGTGTGTGAATCCAGAAGACATGCACCTCATTAAAATTGTGGATTCGGCAGATGAGGTGGTGAATGTCATCGATCAATTTTATAAAAAATACGATTTAAGCCCCAATTTTTAATCTTTCTAATTGCCTTATCTCATGCGCAGCTTTGTGAATCATTTTCTGCTTTTAGCTGGCCTAGGATTAGCTTTTCAAACCAGTGTTGCTCAGCACCACAGCAGTATTTCGGCCAGTTATGATCCCGAAACCCATCAATTGCTGGTGCAACAGGAATTGACCTTTGTCAATCAATCATCCGATACGCTAAATAAAATCGTTTTGTACGATTGGAATCATGCCTATTCTGATAAAAATTCAGAACTGGGCAAACGCTTCTCTGACGAATTTGTGCGTCGGTTTCATTTTGCTCCAAAAAAAGAATTGGGCTTTACCCAAATCAATGCTGTACAAACTGCTTCTGGTCAAAACCTGAGTTGGAACAGATTGCCCGAAGGCATGGAACTGCTGGGAGTAAACTTAATTACCCGCTTGCATCCGGGTGCGTCCACGGTGATTAAGATGCAGTATGTACTGCAGTTTCCTTACGAAGAATTTACCCATTACGGCTGGAACAACAAAGGCGATTTGGCGGCCTGGGACTGCTTTTTGAGCCCAGCTGTCTATGAAAACCATCAATTTATTGCCTATACCAATGCCAATTTGGATGATGCGGCTCTAGCGCCGAGTAGTTATGATATGGCTGTGCAAGTTCCCGAAAACTATGCGGTAATAAGCAATTTGGACGAGCTAAAAACCACGACTTCATCAGCGAATTTTAGCGGAATAGCGCGCAAGCAAGTGAGTCTGTCGATTCAGAAAAAATCGAATTTTACTGCCCATACCATTAATGGATTAACGGTATACACGAATATAAAAAACAGTTCCAAAAAGCAGGAGGAAAACAAAGCCGCCATAGCCCAAATTGTAGGTTATGTGCAGGAACGCATTGGCAACTATCCCTACAAAACCATCACGGTAACCCAAGCCGATTACGACCGAAATCCCTTTTATGGTTTAAACCAATTGCCCTCTTTTATCAGTCCTTTTTCGGCCTATTTATTGTTTGAATTGCAGTTTTTAAAAGCCTACACCAACAACTTTTTGCGCAGCAGTTTGCAGCTTGATTTTAGAAAAGACCATTGGGTAGTCGATGCGATTCAACTGTACACTATGATGAATTACATGTCGCGCTACCACCCCGAAGTAAAAATGATGGGCAACTTGAATCGCTTTGCAATATTGCGTTCCTACCGATTAATCAACATGGATTTTAACGAGCAATACGCCTACTATTATTTAATTATGGCCAGGCTCAATTTAGACCAAGCCTTGGGTGACCCAAAAGACACCTATTTGCGTTTTAACGAAAAAATCGCCTTGAAATACAAAGCGGGCTTGGCTTTGAAGTACTTGGACAGCTACACCAATTATTTGAGCGTATCTCCTAGTATTCAATCGTTTTACAGCAAAGCCACCCAAAAATCCTGCCACGCGTCCGATTTTGAACAACTGCTTCGAGCCCAAAATGCGCAAAACCTAGATTGGTTTTTTAATTCGTTAATAAACAGCAATCAGTCCATTGATTACCGGTTTTCTAAGAGCAAAAAAAAGGCTGATACAATTGAACTCACCCTGCAAAACAAAACGCGAACTACCGCGCCTATTCCTGTTTACGGCCTTAAAAACAAACAAGTAGTGTACTACAAATGGTTTCAAACTGCAGCGCGTGACACCACCTTTACCATGCCTAGATCTTTGGCCGATAAATGGGTAATCAATTATAAAAATGAAGTGCCCGAAACCAACACACGCAACAACTGGTTTCGCAGCCGTTCCTTTTTGGGCAATAATAGGCCGTTCAAATTTACCTTAATGAAGGACATCGAAGACCCCAAATACAACCAATTGTTATACGTGCCGACTTTTGAATTTAATATTTATGACGGATTGGCACCCGGGTTACTGTTGCACAATAAAACCGTATTGGCCAAACCCATTGTATTTGATATCAACCCCATGTATGCGACGCTCAAAAAAACAGTGATCGGACATTTTTCGGTATTGGTCAATGATTTTAATCCCAACGGTGGCCCTTTTCAAACCGTATATGGAATGAGCGGCGCCTATTTTCATTATGCGCCCGACGCGAGTTATTCTAAACTAAATCCATTTGTGACCTTTTATTTTCGGGAACCAGATTTGCGCGACAACCACCGCAAGATCGTGACGTTACGCTATAATCAAGTGCACAAAGAAATTTCAAACTATGTATTTAACCCAATACAGAATTACCAAATCTTCAGTTTGAAATTTGTGGATGTAAAATCCGAGATTAGCCACACCTTGCAATTTAGTTCGGGCGCACACCTCTCGAGCGAGATCGGAAAATTTTCGACCGAAATTCAGTACCGAAAATTATTTTCAAACAACCGTCAAATCAAATTCAGATGGTTTACCGGCGCCTTTTTATATAATAAAAACACCACCAACTATTTTGATTTTGGCTTGAGCAATCCAAACGATTATTTATTTGAATACGACTTCTTTGGTCGTTCTGAAACCGGGGGTTTGTTTAGTCAACAGTACTTTATGGCCGATGGGGGTTTTAAATCAAAAATTGCACCTTTTAGCAGCCGACGGTGGTTGAGCACCGTAAATTTGAGTGCCACCATTTGGAATTGGGTGGAGTATTACCACGATTTTGGCATGCTCGAAAACAAGCAAGCTAAACTAGATTTGGTGTATGATGGCGGGATTGCCCTAAGCTTAGTGCCCGATTATTTTGAGTTGTTTTTGCCGGTTTATTCAACCAATGGCTGGGAAATCAATCAGCCTCAGTATGCCGAAAAGATTCGATTTACCTTTACGTTTACGCCCAAAATTCTCTTCAATTTATTTACCCGAAAATGGTTTTGATACAACCTTTTTGGAAGCCAAATTTGTATACTAGTTTTTAGTAAATTTGTTTCCCGATAGAATAGCTTTTACACATATGACACAAGATGCACAAAATTCGACCCTTTCTTTTGAAGATTTCAAAAAAGAAGTACTAAATGATTACAAA
>CAMBOW010000102.1 GCA_945869365.1 Flavobacterium psychrophilum
AAATGAATTTTCGACGCGTAGGGGGCATAAAAAAAGTCGAAACTCTCGTTTCGACTTTTGTGGGCGATGAGATTTGATAATAAGAGGAGGAAGCCCAGTGGGCTTCAGGTAATTTGAGCTTTAGCTCATAAAGTAAATTCGGGATTAACTACGTTGATCCCCAGAAGGGGGAGCCTTCACAAAAAGTCCCAACTTGTGACCAAGTTGGCTTTTTTTACGCCCCAGCCGCTTACGAAAATGAATTTTCGACGCGTAGGGGCATAAAAAAAGTCGAAACTCTCGTTTCGACTTTTTGTGGGCGATGAGGGATTCGAACCCCCGACCCTCTGGGTGTAAACCAGATGCTCTGAACCAACTGAGCTAATCGCCCTTGTACAATCAATTACAAATAGGAATGTGTTTCTGATTGCGAGTGCAAATATAAGGGAGTTTTCGGTTTGTGCAAACAAAAGGATAAAAAATATTATAAAATTTCAGCGACTACAAAAGTGCTTCCCCCAATGTAGATAAAGTCAGTAATGGCGGCATTTGCACGAGCTGCGGCATAAGCGGTTGAAACCGAATTGTATACTTGCCCAATGAGGCCATGATGCGCAGCATTAGCAGCCAAAATTTCGGCAGCAAGTCCGCGAGGCAAATTGGGTTTGCAAAAATAGTACTGGGCTTTTTTTGGAAATAAAGGCAAAATACTATCGAGGTCTTTGTCATTCACCACCCCAATTACCAGGTGCAGCTGTGTATATGTTTCTTCCTGAAGTTGTTGTATTACCTCGGCCAAGCCATCATAATTGTGGGCGGTATCGGCGATGATTTTGGGATAAGCGCCCAGTTGTTGCCATCTGCCTAGTAAACCGGTATTGGCTACTACACGCAAGAAGCCTTGTGCAATGGCCAATTCCGAAACAGAAAAATCGGTTTGGTCTTGAAGGACACGAATGGCAGATAAAGCTGTTTTGGTGTTGTGTTTTTGGTAATTGCCCAACAACCCGCAGGCAGGTGGAGTTTCTGTAGTATCGGCAGCAAAATAAATGGCTGCGTTTTCGCGGCTGGCTTTTTCTAGAAATACGACTCGGGTTTCGGGGGTGTATTGGCCAATTACAACCGGGATATTTGCTTTGATAATCCCTGCTTTTTCCCCTGCAATTGCGGTCAAGCTATTACCCAAAAACGCGGTATGATCTAGCCCAATATTGGTAATTACCGATAGGAGTGGAGTAATAATATTTGTAGCATCCAATCGGCCGCCCATGCCCACTTCAATAATGGCAATATCTATTTTACGGTACACAAAATAATCAAACGCCAATCCCACCGACATTTCAAAAAAACTCAAGTCGTGGTTTTCAAAAAATGTTTGGTGTTGGGCTACAAAGTCAGTGACATATTCTTCTTCGATGCAGTTTCCGTTGATTTTAATTCGCTCCCGAAAATCCTTCAGGTGCGGGGAGGTATACAATCCCACTTGATGCCCAGCTTCCTGCAGCACCGAAGCCAAGAGGTGAGAAGTGGAACCTTTACCATTGGTGCCTGCCACATGAATGCAAGCCAGGTTTTGTTCAGGGTTTCCCAAATAATTAGCCAAAAGTTTGCTGTTGCTCAGGTCGGCTTTATAGGCGATAGCGCCTTGTTGTTGGTACATGGGGAGCTGCGCAAATAGCCAATGCACCGTTTCTTGGTAATTCATGGGTGTAGGCTATTCGGTAAGGTTGAAGCTGTAAATAATTTTACCCACTTGTTTTGCTGGAGCGGCAGCATCAGCCTGCCATTTGGTATTCATGGCGGCAATTTTTGCTTGCTCGAGTAAACATTTGGCGGCGTTGGTGGTGCCGCGTATGCCTGGATTGGCCGATATTACGCTTCCGTTTTGATCTACCGAAATTTGCACGACTACAATGCCTTGTTCGTTGCAGGTATAATTGGGTTTGGGTTTATTGAGTGCTTTTCGATTGCCCAATTGGTAGTTGCCATTGCCATTTCCGCTGCCACTTCCCGATCCACTGCCGTAACCACTTCCGCTCCCAATGCCTTGGCCACTTCCGTTTCCGCCTCCACTGCCTGTCCCTGTTCCACCGCCGCCGTTATAGCCGCTTGCGTTTTTATCGCCGTTGTTTTTGCCTTTATTGCCGGCCGTTTTGTCGTTGCCATCGCCCGAATTAGAGCCATTGAGCATACTCGACAATGCATCAGCTGTCGATTTGGAAGGTTTGGGTTCGGTTTTGACTACGGGTTTGGGATCAGTAATTTTTTTGGGTTTGTCGGCCGTTTTGGTTTCGGGGATAATTGCCGTTTCTGCTGTATTTTCTTGGGTCAATACCTCGTCTTCTATTGACTCTTCGGGTGTTGCGGCTGCGGTTGTAACCGCCTCTTCTGGAGTAAAATTGGTTCCCGAACCCAGTTCGCTGTCACCAAAATTCACCGCTACTTCTCCACCGCCGCCACCGCCTTCTAATAAAGAAATTGGGGAGTTGTTGGCCAATTTTAACCAATAAAAAAGCACAAATAAGAGCGCAAACAACAAAGAGGTAAGCACTAATGATTTTTTCTTATTTGATAATTCAGGAAGCACGGGCAATTGGGTTGTTTATTTGAAAACGAAAGTAACCAAAAAAAATTGTTTTCTCTTATCTATTCGTCTCTCATCTTTTCATTTCATCCAAACACCTTCCCCGCACAATGGTCTTTACTTGCTCCCGTCACCGAATGCAACACATTGACCTCGTTGCGCAATCTCAACACGCCCAATAGCCCAAAAATCAAGGCTTCTTTGAATTCGATAGTTTTTTTATTGGGAATCACCACGTGAACATGGGGTAAATACTGTTGGATGCGCGCCACCAAAAAATCATTGTAGGCTCCTCCACCGGTTATCAATAAACTGCCTGATTTTTCGGGAAGTGCCGCTGCAATTTGAAAAGCCACATGTTCGGTGAAACTGTGCATTTTACTAGCCATATCAATGGCAAATGAATCAATCAACGGCAATAAGGTGGATTTCACATACTCAAACCCCAATGATTTGGGTGGCGTAAGTTGGTAATAAGGAAGCGTATTCAAGGCTTCAAAAAGTGGTCCATGTAAAGTTCCAGATTGGGCAAATGACCCCCGATCGTCGTAGTTCCAGCCTTGTTGTGCGGCATAAAAATTGAGCACCGTATTTACCGCCGAGATGTCAAAAGCCAATCGTTGGCCATTTTGATCATAGGAAATATTCGAAAATCCACCCAAGTTTAAGCAACAGGTGTAGGTACTAAATAAAAACCGATCGCCAATCGGCACAAGCGGCGCGCCCTGTCCACCCAATTGTACGTCTTGCACCCTGAAATCACAAACCACTTTTTGTTGGCAATACTCGGCGAGTTCTGGCAAATTGCCTATTTGCAAAGTAAAGCCGTTTTGGGGCTGATGCAAAATGGTGTGCCCGTGCGAACAAACGGCATCGATTGATTCAAGTGAATGTGTGGCAATAAAATCAAAAATGGTTTGGCCCAGCAATTGGGTATACTCCACATTTAATTCTATTAATTCTTCGGCTGAAAAATCTACGGCTTTTTGCAAGCGATTTATCCAGGCTGAAGTATAGGGAATAGTGGCAGTAGCGCCAATTTCAAATTGCCAACTTCCACGCACTAAGGTAAATGCCAATTGCGCCAAATCAATTCCGTCTAGGGAAGTGCCCGACATTACTCCGATAACGTTATAGTTTTGTGCAGTCATGGATAAAATTGTCTTTTCTGAAATTGATTTTTTGATAATTAATAGCTACTTTTGATTGCCAAATTTAAAAAAAGTACAACCATTATCCCGTATTATTATGGATTTTAATCTGACCGAAGAACACCTCATGATTCAACAAGCGGCGCGCGATTTTGCTCAAACCGAATTGCTGCCCGGCGTAATAGAACGTGACGAATTCTCTAAATTTCCTACCGAGCAAGTGCAAAAAATGGCCGAGCTGGGTTTTATGGGCATGATGGTTGATCCACAATACGGCGGATCGGGCTTGGACAGCGTTTCTTATGTGTTGGCCATGACTGAAATTGCCAAGATAGATGCCTCGGCAGCGGTAATTATGTCGGTAAACAATTCCTTGGTATGTGCCGGAATTGAAAAATATTGTAGCGAAGAACAAAAACAAAAATATTTAGTGCCTTTGGCAACCGGCGAAGTAATTGGCGCTTTTTGCTTGTCAGAGCCCGAAGCCGGATCGGATGCTACCTCCCAAAAAACAACCGCTATTGATAAAGGCGACCATTACCTATTAAACGGAACCAAAAACTGGATTACCAACGGCTCTTCGGCTTCTACCTATATAGTAATAGCTCAAACTGATGTAGAGAAAGGACACAAAGGAATCAATGCGTTTATCGTAGAAAAAGGTTGGGCTGGATTTGCAATTGGCTTGAAAGAAAAGAAAATGGGAATCCGCGGATCAGACACGCACTCTTTGATGTTTACCGATGTAAAAGTACCAAAAGAAAACCGCATTGGCGCCGATGGATTTGGCTTCAATTTTGCTATGTCTGTGCTCAATGGTGGCCGCATCGGAATTGCTTCTCAAGCATTAGGAATTGCCACAGGCGCCTACGAATTGGCCTTGCAATATTCACAAGAACGCAAAGCCTTTGGAAAAGAAATTTTCAAACACCAAGCCATTGCCTTCAAATTGGCCGATATGGCCACTTCAATAACTGCAGCGCGCATGCTTTGCCTGAAAGCGGCTTCCGAGAAAGACGAAGGCAAAGACATTTCGCAATCGGGTGCGATGGCCAAATTATTTGCCTCCCAAACCGCAATGGACGTGACCATAGAAGCGGTACAGATTCACGGAGGAAATGGCTATGTAGCCGAATACCACGTGGAGCGCATGATGCGGGATGCCAAAATAACCCAGATCTATGAGGGTACTTCTGAGATTCAAAAAATTGTCATTTCCCGTTCGCTACTCAACTAAATTCAGCATGAAAAAGGCCTGTTCTTTTTTGTTTATCCTGCTGCCGTAGGTGAAAAAGTCTACCTCGATATTTCGCTCAGCAATCCCCATGCTGTGGCCCTAACTACACATTACCAAACCCAACCGATCTTTGAGTGTGGTCGAATGTACCACGGTGCAGCACCAGAAATTCCAATTGATCAAGTATACGGCATCACTACTTTCGAACTCGGCTGAATGCATCTTAATTACGCCAAATAAATCTTCGGATTTTTAATACCTTTGGCGCTCAACATTTAGGCTATGAAACACATCATTGTGACGGGAACGTCAAGGGGAATCGGACACGAATTGGCACTGCAATTTGCCCAAGCGGGTCATCAAGTATTGGCTTTGTCACGCACCATATCGCCCAGTTTGTTGGGCCACGATCGC
>CAMBOW010000103.1 GCA_945869365.1 Flavobacterium psychrophilum
GAAAGGAATTGGTGAGCACCAACTCGGCACCGTGCACAAGCGATAAAAACTCATCGGGTCCATGCATATAGAAATTTTTATCGGCGTAGCGGATGTTGTTATTCACTGTATAAATCTGAAGCCCTCGCGCTTTGGCTTGTTGCAAAGCAAACGCACGTAAAGTAGCATTGGTATCAAAATCATACACAAAAATGTATCGGGCAGTAAATGGCTTCACGAAGCTTTCCCAATAGGCCGTTTCGACCAAAAAAACAGGATCCAAAACCTGGCTTACTTTTTCAATTCCCAACGATTTAACCAGTTGTACTCCCGATGCTTCTCGCACCGAAACCCAATCCAATCGACTGATCTTTTCGCTTACAAAGTCTTGAAGTGTTGGGTCAATGGCATCAATAGCAAAACTCGCCGCATAGGAAATTTTAAGTTTGTCATTTGGAACAAAATCCAAATAAAATACAGGATCCTTCCCATTCTGAAAATAGGAATTCCACACCTGGTCGCTGCCGCAAATGTAGGCATCTGCTTGTGGTAAGTTTTGTTTAAGTTGTTCGTTGGTTGTATACGTTCCCGCAGCCACACGCAAGGTCTTGGCTTCAAAGGCATCAAAACGCCATTTGCGTTGGCGATTCCAAAGATTAGACGGAAACTTGAGTACCCAATACACTACTTTTAAAAAGAAATTTTTAGCAAAAAACGCATTGCTCACTTTGGTCCATTTGAAATGCTGGTTCAAATAATCGGGGGTATAATTGATGGTTTCGGCCTCAAAACCCATTGCCTCCAACTGCTTGAGCAACGCCAATTGCTGCAAGGTCGCGCCGTGGTTGTAGACGTTGTGGCAGGTGAGGGTGAGAATTTTGCGCAGCATATTAGCGATTGGAATTTGCAGGTAAAAATAGCGCTTGTTGACGAATAAATTGTGCTAGATCGGCCGTAAACAATTGTGCTCCCGATTGGCGCAAATGATGTTTGTCGTTGAAATAAACCGCATTTTTATAACGTGAATCTGCCGAATTGTAGCGCATCAAATATGCGCGATGTGCAGCCAATTGTTGCATTCGGGCATAAAAAGCAGGTGAAGGCGCATAAAAATTGGGTGGAAAAACCAACACGACTTTGGTGTTTGCCTTTTCGCAAGCGTGTAAAAATTGGTTGAAATAATAGCGTTTGGAGGTAAATTCTTTTTGCGCATCATAAACCGGAATGGGCGAGTTAAATTTTTTCGTAAACTTAGGCATCTGCGTAGTTATGGGCATCGAACCACAGGCCAACGGAGTATCGAGTGGCGATGGTTTTCGGTGACGCAAATCAAAATTACTCTTATTGAGTTGATGCAAAATAAAGAGTTCCGAGAGGTATTTGTTTTTTTCACCCTTGCGAATGAGCTCCTCGCGCACGGCTAGATATTTGACCAACGGATACAAACGATCCAAGCGGTAGCGTACATTTTCGGAGGCCCCCACTTCGGTATTTTCATCCACTACCAACAACACCACTTTGGGTTTTTGGTAGTTCAAGACCTGTTGCAACACAAAATATTTAAATTCAATATCGCCACCGGGATAGGAAAGATTATATACTTTTTTTTGCAGCGAATCGCCCAATTGGGAAGCAATCACGTCTCGGGCTCCACGAGAAGAACCAAACACAAACACATCGGCTTTCAACTTTTTTTGGAGAACTTGTTCCAAGCGTTGGTCAACTTCGAGTCGCGGAACATAATTCCTGAGCACAATCAAGCAGCGATCGATTGCCAGAAACAGCAAGCCAAAACAAAGCAATTGTGTGAGAAATTTTTTCATTAAAACTGGAAATAAATGAAGGTTTGCTCCTCACCCGTAAACTGAAACAAACACCCAATTAACACTAAATAAATTGCCCAGCGCACCCATCTGGGCTTGGAAAAGGCCAGTTTCTCCAAGGCATAATTGGCTGTTCTTCCCTTCCACTCGATCAGTATAAACAAAATCAACACTACAAAAACCAGCGGTGGTTTCACTTCGGGAATGCTCAATACCGACTTGGAACAAATGGTGCCAATATATTCAACAGCGTGGGAAACCGATTTGGCCCTAAAAAAAACCCAAGCCAAAACAGTCAATCCAAAGGTGAGCAAGACTTGCATTGTTTCTTTCAGGGTAGGAAAAACGCGCCCCTGTGCTACAATAGCCAAATGTGTTCGGTTGGTTTTAAAAATGATGGAAGGTAAAATGTACAAGGCATTTAAGGCGCCCCAAATGATGAAAGTCCAATTGGCTCCGTGCCAAAATCCGCTGACGATAAAAATGATGAGTGTGTTTCGGATGCGCATCCAAGTTCCGCCTTGACTTCCGCCTAAGGGGATGTACAAATAATCTTTAAACCAGGACGAAAGCGAAATGTGCCAACGGCGCCAAAACTCGGCAATGTCGCGCGAGAAATAAGGGAATTTAAAATTTTGCAACAACTCAATGCCAAACAATCGGGCGGTGCCCAAAGCAATATCGGAATAGCCTGAAAAATCGCCGTAAATCTGGAAGGCAAATAAGACCGCGCCTAATACAAGCGTACTACCGCTGTAGGAATCGCTGTGATCAAAAATCAAATTGGCATAGTGCGCGCAACTGTCGGCAATGATGATTTTTTTGCATAAGCCCCACAAAATTTGACGCAAACCGTCAACCGCTTGGGTGTAATTGAACTTTCGTTCTTTCTTGAGTTGCGGCAACAAATGCGTGGCGCGTTCGATAGGCCCAGCCACCAATAAGGGAAAGAAACTCACAAATACAGCATAATCTATGGGGTTTTTCTCGGGAACGATACGGTCTTTGTATACGTCTATCACATAAGAAAGTCCGTGAAACGTATAAAATGAAATGCCCACCGGCAAAATGACTTGCAAGGTCCAAGTGTCAATGTGATACCCAAATGAAGCGATTCCCGAAGCAAACGAATCCACAAAAAAATTGTAGTATTTAAAAAATCCTAAAAACCCTAGATTGAGCCCGACGCTGGTCCAAAACCAGAATTTCTTCAAACTGGTATTTTTGGCCTGGTAAATCTGCAAGCCCGAATAATAATCCAAAAAAGTAGAAAAGGCCAAAAGGCCTAAAAAACGCACATCCCAACAGCCGTAAAAAAAGTAACTCGCCACCAATAAAAAGCCGTTTTGCAGGCGGTAAGTTTTGTTGCACACAAACCAATATAGCAAGAAAACTAGAGGAAGAAATAGCGCAAAAGACAGTGAATTGAATAGCATAAATACTGCGTAAATATCAATTGATCAAAATATAGAAACGAATATAGTATTTATTTTAGTCGACTGGCGGGATCGACTTTTTTTTCTTATAAAACGGGAGAAACTCCAACACGGTTTGTCTTTCAAATGCATTGAGTCCAAACTTATACATGATTGCTGCAAATATCAACACAAACAAAACTATTTTGAGCACCAAATTGAACCAATTTGCTCCCGGCAAAAAGTTGAGCCAATAGCCCAAAAACAACAAGAACAAAAAGGCGGGTACGATACCTGTGCTCACTTCTTTAAAAAATCGACCCAACTCGAGCTTGAGTACGCGTTCAAAATAGACATTCATGACCACTTGACTGATGATCCATCCCAAGGTGGATCCAAACAGCAAACCCAAACTGCCATAGGCGGGAACCAAATAGGCGCCAAAGCCAGTGCCCAACACCACAAAGAAAATGTAAGTGAGTGACTTAAAATAAAACCGATTGGTGGCTTCGAGTATCGAATTGGCAAAGGTTTGCACCAAAGGCACCGTATACGAAACCATAATGGTAAACGCAATAATCCAGGAATCGCTGTAGGTTTTGCCTACCCACAAGAAAACAAATTGTTGTCCAAACAAGAAAAATCCACCCAAGATGAGCAACAAAATGAGCAGCGAAAAGCGACCGATTTTAATCATCATCGAAGTGAGTTCGGCCGGCGATGCATCGTGCACGGTCATCTTGGTGGCACGCGGTAAAAACACACTCGAAATGGCCGCCGAAAAAGCGCCGTAATAGGTACCCAGCATGATGCCAACCCCGTAGATTGCGACTGCCGTAGTGCCCGAAAGCATGCCCAACACCACCTGACCAAATCGCCATTGAAACTGCCCCACGATAGCATAAACAAAAATCCAAACCGAATAGGAAAATATGGTTTTAACCAAGGGGAATTCAAATACGTGCAACTTAATTTTTACCCGCAATTTTCGAAACACATAATAAGCACTGATGACAATCACCAACAAATTAAGTATAGTGTCCAAAACCACTATCGATATTGCGTCTCCGCCTTTCCACAAGAGCGCAACCACCATCACCGAACGCAGCACATACTCGGAGATTTTAAGTGCACGAGGAAATACAAATTGTTCGTAGGCCGAGCAAATGGCAGCAAAAGCGCCACCCGGCAATTCAAAGGCCAAATTAAAAATTAAGATGGCAAACATGAGCTTGGCTTTGCTCATTTCGGCTAGTGTCAATTTGGGAAATAAGGTGTCCAGATTAAAATAAAGCGCAATCCCAGCAACCACAATTAGTGCAGAAATGGCGGCATAAATAAGCAAGGAAGTCGCTAGAAAATTTTCTTCACCGGTTTTGTCGTTTTGGGCGCGGTATTTGGCAACAAAACGGATGATGGTATTGTTGAGGCCAAAATCCAACACCCCAATGTAGGCAATTAAAGACCCAATTAAGGTATATAATCCGTACTCGGAATCGCCCAGTTTGTGGATGATATAGGGCGTGAGCAACAGGCCAATTCCATTGGTCAAGAAAATGGACAAATAGGAAAGTAAAGCACCTTTTTTGAGTTGGCTCATACCCGATTAGTTGGTTATATCGCTACGAATACTGGCTGGCATAATAGTTTTGGTAGGCGCCCGAGGTTACGTTTTTCAACCAGGCTTCGTTGGCCAAATACCAATCAATGGTGCGGGCCAAACCTTGTTCAAATGTCACCGAGGGTTTCCATCCTAATTCGGTATTTATTTTGGAGGCATCAATGGCGTAACGCAAATCGTGTCCCGGACGGTCTTTTACATAAGTAATCAACTCGGCTGACTCGCCGGGCTGACGTACTAATTTATGGTCCATCAACGCGCACAACAATTTGACCAAATCGATGTTTTGCCATTCGTTGAATCCGCCAATATTATAGGTGTCGTGATTTTTTCCTTCGTGAAACACCAAATCAATGGCAACCGCATGGTCTTCTACAAACAACCAATCGCGGGTATATTTGCCATCGCCATAAACCGGCAATGGTTTTTTCTCGATGATGTTATGGATGAACAATGGGATTAATTTTTCTGGGAAATGATTGGGTCCGTAGTTGTTGGAAC
>CAMBOW010000104.1 GCA_945869365.1 Flavobacterium psychrophilum
GAATTGGCAGCAACTCCATTCCACTGGAAGGCCCAATAAATCAGAGCAAACTCAACAAAGAAACGGTAGTTGGAATTGAGAATATTTCCCGCAATAACATTGCCTATACCCTAGATGGGGTACTCGATTTTATTAATGTTCGCCACAAAGACATTTGGTCAAAACACAAAGTTTTCAAAGAACTTTTTGTGATTTGTTGGGCTGGAATCCAAAAAAAAGTGGGCGACACCACCTATCTTTCACGAGTAGATATTGAGCTCATAAACGAGCAGATTAAGTTGTTTTATTCGGCATTGGATGTGGTGACAATTGCCTATGATTTACACAGCTTTACCATTACGGAGTTTGTTCCTATAGAAGCAAATAAGACTATAAATTATTACCCATTAGAGAAACAAACCCTGCATTTTTTTGACAACGGATTCTACAAAATTGAACGTGAAATGTTGTTTAATCCGCCAGCATTTGACAAAAAAACCTTGCACCACGTGTACAACACCAACCTGGCCTTGTTAAAAAAATTGGCCCATGACATCACCTTGACGGCGCAAGAACTTCTAGACCTGGAAAACCTCCCATCTACATTTATGATCTGCTACTTCAACGGATTTGAAGAAGCCAAACACAAACTAATTGACGCCAAGTCATTGCTAAAACCCTATCCGTCCATTTATTTGTCCTTTAAAGAATCCTTGCGAATCTTACGAAAAATGAAATACGATTTGGGTTAATTTTGATCACCAAAAAAGCGGCAATCCCCAATGATTGCCGCTTCAAAACACAAAGAACACAAATATTTGATCAAGCAACTAATCAAATTCGTTTAATCCGTAAAGAATTTCTTTCATCTTCGTGCCATTGATTTCAACCGGCTTGTAGGCCACGTTAAATTTTTCGATGGCAAAATCGATATCGGATTTTAATTTCTTGTATTCGGCAGGCAATTGTACTTCGCACTGCTTCTCGTTTTCGTAGCTGTTTACGATGATTTTAAATTTCTCGTAATGTTTGGCGCCTTGGTCAATAAAGCTGTTGTATTGGGCAATAAACTGCAACAGGCGATCCACCGGAAACTCCATGTTGATTTGCAATTTATATTGTTTTGCCCCCGAATTCGCCTTCATTTTTTGCAAGTATTCTTCTGTTTTTTGCGAAATCACTTCCCAATCGTCACTGGTTCGGCAGCCTTCTAAGCTGTTGCTGTAGCCAATGGGTTTGGTGTATTCTTTAAACAACACTTCAATGTCTTGCTTAATTTTTAGGTTGCTGCTTTGCAAATAGGCCGTCTCAAAATATATGGTGTTCAAATCGGTTTGCATCCGCAAGCTAAAATCCAACAAGCAAGCTACCGCAGCCAATTCTTTCTCTTTCTCTTCTTTTGAAATACTCGAATTGACCAAATTGGTCACCGACTGCACCACAGAAATAATGGTGTTGCCGCTCAGCAAGGCCGGCAAATCAACAAGGGATTTCTTTTCTCGCTTGGCTTGAACCACTTCTTTAAATTTAATGAACTCTTTATACTGGTTGGGATTGGCAATGTTGTTGAGCTCCTGAAACGAGCGCGACGAGGCAAAATGATGATCTAATCCCAGCACTTTTTCGTACAATAACTTGATAATCTGCAGCCCTTTCAGGTATTTTATTTTGGTGATTTCGTTGTTTTGCTCCAACAGCAGCGCCTGTATTTGTTCTTTTGAAATCAGGTAAGCGGCCATTTCGTTTTGAACTGCATTTGGTTGATTGGCTTGTTGTAACTGAGCCAAATGCCCTCGCATTTGGAATTCCAAGGATTGAATTTGTTGCTCGTAAAACAGCCGCACTGTTTTTATTTCGCAGCTCATCGCCCAAATCACCGCATTGGGATTGTCCTCCATTGTTCTCCCAAAACAGGGGCAACACGGCAGACCGATTAAGCAAAAAAGGACAACGATTTTCATAACTCTTTCGGCGTTATTTTGTTGATGAAACCAATAATTCCAATTGCCCCCAATTGGCGGTGGAGTTGAGTAGCTGTTCGAATTCGCAGCGGTTTTTATCGGTAACTTTCACGCCGTTTACCGCCACAATTTCATCGCCCAGGTGAAAGGATTTGGCGTTTACCGCCTTCAATCCGATGCGCAATTTATCGCCAGCTATTGCCCGATAGGAGGGTAGGTTTAAATAATTTTCTGGAATGGGTTGGGCATTGCGTCTGGCAAATAGTTGTTTGTTTTTGAAATCAAAAATCCAATCAAAGCCTTGCATAAATTTAAATCCCAGCACGGGAACTTTTAAAGTACTCGATTCTACACACTGCAACGGGAATGAAAGGCTACCAATTACCACTAGCATTTTGTTGTAAAATACTTCCCTGCCCGAAGTATGGCCCATTGCGGTTTGAAAGGCCGATCCTACATAAGCCGTTTTTAAGGGGTTTTGAAAGTTGTTTTTTTTGGAATAGGGCAGTGCGGTAGTTCCTGTAAATCCGCTGTCTAGCTTAAACCAAACCTGCTTGTGTTCTACTTTGGCCGAAACCAGAATTGCATTCCCTTTAAATTTACTGGGCAGTAATTGATAGCCTTGATCCAATAAGGCTGAGGTAGATTCAAGGCGATCTAGAAGCAGCAGACTGCCGGTTGAATACGACATAACCAACGGCTTTTCTTGGTGAAAAAACAAATCCATTCCTAGTATCCCTTGTAGCGTATTTTCGGGCTTTGCGCAGCAGCTTTGCGCTGTAGTTAGCGCCGCAAACACCTTGTTTTCGCTTTCAAAAAGCGAACTTCTTACTGGCAAGACCACCAATTTTTGCCGCTGTTTTTTATGGTCAGCACCCAGCACCCAACCAAAATTTGTGGCGCGCTCTAGTTCTTTTGGACATATTGATTCGGCATTATAAATAGCCGAGAACATCGCGCCAGTATCAAACACAAAAGGGATATTTTTTTGGTGAATTTGCACCGAAATATGCCACAGATTTTGTGATTGATCAACGGGAACTTTTGCTGAACTCAGTGTAATTTTTTGGTCTTTCAGGGTAGAAATGGCTTGGCAGGAAACCAACACAGCAAGCAGCACGAAAATGCTTAGTTTTTTCATCGTAAAAAGAATAAAAAGCGCTTTTATCTGCTTTTGGCAAACAAAAGCGCCAAATAAATTAAGGGTTAAAAACTTCAATAATAAGGGTCAAGAAATCTCTTATTAGTCCCAACCAACAGAAAAATCCGCAGCGATCGGTGCTGCTAGAACTTTCGTTGAGACGCGTTTCAAATTGAGCCATGGTTTCTGCATTGGCCACCACACCTTTGGAGGTGTAGAAATTTTTAATGCCGTATTCGTTTACGACGAGTACAATTTTGCCTCCTTTTTTTCCGTAAACAGGAAGCACTTGTTCAAAGGCAGAGGTTTGTTTGGGCTGAAGCGACGCAGGCACTTCTTGATTGACGAGCGGCCCAAATTGTTTTTCTAAATCAATTTTTGTGAGTTGGGCTTGAGCAGAAAATCCGATGAGGATTGAGGCAACGAATGGAATAAATAGTTTTTTCATGGTGTGTAAAAAGTTTAAATGGTACAATAAATTAAGAACGAAAATCTCGAGAAATTCAATAGGGTAAAAGTAGGGTGCAAGGTTCCGGTTGTGTTGCAGATTTTATGTAATAAATGTTAAAAGTTCTAACTATTTTGCCTACTATTGTGTGAGACAAAATTAGGTATGCGAACACTTGTTATAGGCGATATTCACGGGGGTTTACGGGCCTTGCACCAGGTTTTGGAACAGGCTGCAGCTACCCCAAATGATCGGCTTATTTTTCTAGGCGATTATGTAGATGGTTGGAGTCAGTCGCCACAAGTACTTGATTTTTTAATCGAATTAGACCGCCGTTTTAACTGTGTTTTTATTCGAGGCAATCACGATGAATTGCTCTGCGAATACCTGGAAGGCAATCAAAACAATCAGTTGTGGAACGAACATGGAGGGGCGTCGACCGTTTTGGCCTATGAAACTGTTTCGCTCGAGACCAAACAAAAGCATTTGATGTTTTTAAAAAACTTGCAAAATTACTACCTAGACGAAAAGAATCGCCTGTTTGTGCACGCTGGATTTACCAATATGAATGGCGTAACCTACGAACACTTTCCTAAATTAGTGTATTGGGATCGCACCCTCTGGGAAATGGCGGTTGGCCTTGATAAGACGATCCAGCCCGGACATTGGGCTTATCCCAAACGACTCACGCATTATGCCGAAATATTCCTTGGACATACGCCGGTAACCCGACTGGGCCAAACTATACCGGTGCAAATGGCCAGCATCTGGAACGTAGATACAGGCGCTGCTTTTAAAGGCCCATTGACCCTCATGGACGTCGACTCTAAACAGTTTTGGCAAAGCGAGCCCTTGCCCAGTTTGTACCCTACGGAAAAAGGCAGAAATTAAAATCAGTTCTTATTTAAAAAAAAATTATCATGAAAAAAAGTATTGTTTTGGCGTTCCTTTGTTTGAGTTATTTATCCTCCGGACAAGCTTTTAGAGGAAAAAAAGACATGAAGTTTCAAGTAGGATTCAATATGCAAGAGCATGCCAATGGAATTCAAGCCTGCTTTGACAAAGGATTGGCCGATAATATATCAGTGGGGATTGCCGGAACTTATTTACTGTCAACCGATAATTACATGGGCGGAAGCAAGCCTTATGCCAAGGATTTGATGGATATCAAAGCGCGCTTCAATGCCAATATTGGTGATGTGTTGGGCCTTAAACCCAAAATGGATGTCTATCCCGGCTTGGATCTGAGCTTGAAAAACTTTGGGGGCCATTTGGGCTTTCGCTGGTTTTTCTCCTCGGGATTTGGGGTTTATGCCGAAGCAGGGTTGCCGATAAAATACTACAGACGCACGGTAGAAAACTACACTCGTTTTCACAACCAATTTTACACTAACATCGGGGCTTCGTTTAATTTGTAGGAGTTCTAGTCGAAAGTCTTGTGCTATACTAAGAACTGTTGTTAGCGTAGAGTTGGAAGTTTAGCCACGAATGCACGAATTAAAAAAAATCCAATAACGAAATTCCAATCCCGAAGCTTCGGGACCAATATCCATAATAGCACTACCGGAGACTTCTCCGACCATTGGATTTGGCAGGCGTCCCGAAGCGTCGGGACAAAAAGGAGATCCCGAAGTTTCGGGACCGTAAAGAAACTCGAACTGTTTGAGCCCGCGAGTTTGCGAGCGGGGGAGTTTTTGAGTTTTAGGAAGTGAGCCTATTTTGATCGC
>CAMBOW010000105.1 GCA_945869365.1 Flavobacterium psychrophilum
CCAAAACACTAATATCGGTAGGCGCCACTTGAATTGCTTTCTCCATCGCGCGGTTGAGTTTGGGATCGTTTCCAATAATTTCAAATCGTTGCTTAATGGCTTGAACACTTTCCATAATCCGTTTTTTAGTTCATTGAGGAATAATCAACTGCTTTGCCTATAAGGGTTCCGCTGGTGCAGTGGGTGATTTTTACGTTTACAAACTCGCCAACTTGGTAGTTTTCTTTGGGAAAAACAACCACCAAATTTTGTGAAGTTCGAGCCGCCCAATCGGCCGTTGATTTTTTGGATTCTTTTTCGATCAACACTTCTACTGTTTTGCCCACAAACTCTTGGGTTCTGAACGCGCTGTGTGTGCGTTGCAAATCGACAATTTCTTGCAACCTGCGCAACTTGGTTTCTTCGGGCACGTCATCTTCCATTTTTCTTCCTGCCAAAGTACCTGGTCGTTCTGAATAGGCATACATGTAGCCAAAACTGTATTTCACTTCTTCCATCAAACTCAACGTGTCTTGGTGATCGGCTTCGGATTCAGTCGGGAAACCGGCAATCATGTCTTGGGTGATGCTGCAATTGGGAATGATTTCGTGTATTTTGGCTATCAAATTCAGGTATTGTTCACGCGTATGCAAGCGATTCATTTCTTTCAAAACGCGGTCGCTGCCCGACTGAACCGGCAGGTGAATGTGCTTGCAAATATTAGGATATTGGGCAATTATATGCAAAACGGGTTCGTGCATGTCTTGCGGATTCGAAGTCGAAAAACGTACCCGCATCTTCGGGAATGTAGTGGCAACCAACGCAAGCAATTGGTCAAAGGAAACCGAAGTTGCTTTTTGCATGTCACTGGCTTTGTCAAAATCTTTTTTTAATCCGCCGCCATACCACAAATAACTGTCTACGTTTTGACCCAATAAGGTAATTTCTTTGTAGCCCGTTTCCCAAAGTTGTTTAATTTCGGCCAAGATACTTTGCGGTTCCCGGCTGCGTTCGCGTCCGCGGGTAAAGGGCACCACGCAAAAGGTGCACATGTTGTCACAGCCTCGCGTGATGGATACAAAAGCCGAAACACCATTGGTATTGAGCCGCACCGGGGAGATGTCGCCGTAGGTTTCTTCTTTAGAAAGTAGCACATTTATCGCGTCTCTGCCGTCTTCTACTTCCTGTAATAAGTTGGGTAAATCTTTGTAAGCGTCGGGGCCTACAACCAGGTCTACTATTTTTTCTTCTTCTAAAAATTGATTCTTTAATCGCTCGGCCATGCAGCCCAATACGCCTACTTTCATGCCCGGATTGACGGTGCGTTTCACCGCATTGTATTTTTCTAACCGCTTGCGCACGGTTTGTTCGGCCTTGTCGCGTATGGAGCAGGTGTTCACCAAAACCAAATCGGCTTCCTCCATAATTTGAGTGGTATTGTATCCGTTATCAGATAAAATCGAAGCGACGATTTCGCTGTCCGAGAAATTCATGGCACAGCCGTAACTTTCTATGTATAGCTTTTTGGTGTTGTGCGCTTTGGCAGGCAACACAAATTGAGTGCCTTGTTTGTGTTCTTCTATTGTTTTGTCCATGGGTAATGTAAACATCAGTCAATCCGGACGCAAATATAATGCAATTCACGTAATTCTGACAAGTTGTCAGTCAATCAAGCGGTCAATTTTCTTGGACACGAACTTGGTTGTTGGGAATCAATATAAAATAGGAGCAGTTGTGTCTATTTTTTGGGGTTGGAATTGCTGTTTGAAAAAAACTACTACTTTTGCGGCTCAAACAAATCCAAAGATGGCAAAGAATTTAGTGATAGTGGAGTCGCCTGCTAAGGCAAAAACAATCGAGAAATTTTTAGGTAGCGATTTCCAAGTGGAGTCGAGCTATGGCCACATTGCCGATTTGCCTTCTAAGGAAATTGGGGTAGATGTACTCAACGGATTTAAACCCAAATACGAAGTCTCCGCCGACAAAAAAGCCTTGGTCAATAAACTCAAAACCTTAGCCAAAAACGCCGAAATGGTTTGGTTGGCATCCGATGAGGACCGTGAAGGAGAAGCCATTTCTTGGCATTTGGCCGAAGAATTAAAATTAGACAAAGCCAAAACCAAACGAATAGTTTTTCATGAGATTACCAAAACGGCCATTTTGAAAGCCATTGATAATCCCCGAGAAATAGATTATAATTTGGTGAATGCCCAACAAGCTCGTCGCGTCTTAGACCGATTGGTGGGCTACGAATTATCGCCGGTGTTGTGGCGAAAAGTTAGAGGAGGATTGTCAGCCGGTCGCGTGCAATCGGTTTCGGTGCGATTGATCGTGGAACGGGAGCGCGAAATTCAAGAATTCAAACCCGTAGCGTCTTATAGTGTGGTGGGCGAATTTGGCACGGCAAACGGAAAAACACTGAAAGCCAAATTGGCCAAAAATTTCAATACCAAAGCAGAAGCCACCGATTTTTTACAGAAAAATATAAACTCCAGCTATACCGTTAGTGATTTAGAAACCAAGCCGGCCAAAAAATCACCAGCTGCTCCTTTTACCACGTCGACCTTGCAACAAGAGGCGGCGCGAAAATTGTATTTGCCTGTAGGCATCACCATGCAATTGGCACAACGATTATATGAAGCGGGGTTGATAACGTACATGAGAACCGACAGCGTGAATCTCTCCAAAGAAGCTTCAGATGCCGCACAGGCTGAAATTATCCGATCATACGGGAAAGAATTTAGCAAGCCGAGAACTTTTGCCAATAGAAGCAAAGGCGCACAAGAAGCACACGAAGCCATTCGTCCCACCGACATGTCGCGACATACCGTCAATGTAGATCGCGATCAAGCTCGATTGTATGATTTAATTTGGAAACGCACCTTGGCCTCGCAAATGAGTGAAGCCGAATTGGAACGCACACAGGTGAAAATTGCGGCGTCCAACCACTCGGAATTGTTTACCGCAGCCGGTGAAGTTTTGCTTTTTGAAGGATTTTTAAAAGTATACTTAGAAGGAAACGACGACGACGACGAGGAACAAGAAGGGATGTTGCCCGCCTTGAAAGTAAACGAAGCGCTGGCGCAAAATTACATTACTGCAACCGAACGCTACACCAGAGCAGCAGCGCGTTATACAGAGGCCTCTTTGGTGAAGAAATTGGAAGAGTTAGGCATCGGCCGACCCTCAACCTATGCGCCGACTATTTCTACCATTATTAGTAGAAATTATGTAGAGAAAGGAAACTTAGAAGGTCACGAACGCAAGTATACCCAATTGACTTTACAGGGCAATGCAATTCAGGAGCAATTGCTCAAAGAAAATACCGGATCAGATAAAGGCAAATTGGTGCCAACCGATATCGGAACCATCGTGACCGATTTTTTGGTGAAGAACTTTAGTACTATTTTAGATTACCACTTTACCGCCAAGGTAGAACAGGACTTTGATGAAATCGCCGAAGGCAATGTAAATTGGTCCAAGATGATGCAGGAGTTTTACGATAAATTTCATCCGAATGTGCAAGATGTCGAGGCCAATGCCGAGCGCGAAAGCGGCGAACGTATTTTGGGTGTTGATCCCGTTTCGGGCAGACCCGTGAGTGTGCGTTTGGGTAAATTTGGTCCGATGGTGCAAATTGGCGATGCCGAAGCCGAGGACAAGAAATTCGCCAGCTTAATGAACGACCAAAACATTGGTACCATTAGTTTGGAAGAAGCCTTACAATTGTTTTTGTTGCCCAAGAATTTAGGCGAATACAAAGGCGAGGTGATCGAAGTGAATAACGGTCGTTTTGGGCCCTACGTGAAATTTGGCACGCAATTCATCTCGTTGCCGCGCGGGGAAGACCCGATGAGTATAACGCTAGAAAGAGCCCAAGAAATTATTGACGAGAAAGCCAAAGCTGATGCGCCAATCGGAATGTTTCAAAACGAACCCGTACAAAAAGGAGTGGGTAGATTTGGGCCATTTATAAAGTGGAACGGCATGTTCATCAACGTGAATAAAAAATACAATTTTGACCACTTGACGCAGGATGATATCAATCAATTAATCGAAGAGAAACTGCAAAAAGAGGTCGATAAGGTTTTGCATCACTGGAAAGCTGAAGGAATTGTGGTTGAAAAAGCCCGTTGGGGAAGATCGGTTATCTTGAAAGGAAAACTCAAAATTGAATTGAGCAAAGACGTGGATGCGGCTAATCTTACCTTGGCACAAGTAGAAGAAATTATTGCCAAAAAGACGCCCGCCAAAAAGACTGCAGCAAAGAAAGCGCCGGCCAAAAAAGCAGTAACAAAAAAATCAACTCCAAAGAAAAACTAACGTGGACTCTACTTTTTTGACCCCTGTTTCGGCAGCAGTATTAGCCTTTGTAGACCAGTTAACACCGCAGCATTTGGGGTCTACCGTGGCGTTGCATACAGCCTATGATTTTCCAGCCCTCGATCAGGTAAAAGTAGCGCTGATTGGCGTAAATGAAACGCGAGGCAGCAAACAGGTTGATTCTAATGATTTAGATGAAATTCGCAAAGCCTTGTATGGGTTATTTTTAGGAAATTGGAACTTGACTATTGCCGATTTGGGCGACATTAAATCGGGGGAAACGATCGAAGATACTTATTTTGCTTTACAACAATTGGCAAAATCGTTGCTTAAAAATAATTGTATTCCACTAATTATTGGCGGTTCGCAAGATTTAACCTATCCCTTGTATCGGGCCTATGACGGGCTGGAGCAAATGGTTAATTTGGTTGCCATTGATAGCAAATTTGATTTTGGCAAAGAAAAAGATCCGCTCACGGACAATTCCTATTTGACCAAAATTATCATTGACGAGCCCAACAATTTATTTAATTTCAGCAACATTGGATACCAAACCTATTACAATTCGCAAGAAGAAATAGATTTGGTCGAAAAATTGTTTTTTGATGCCTATCGATTGGGAGACATTTCAAACAACGTATTATTTGCAGAGCCTGTATTCAGGGATGCTGATTGTGTGAGCTTAGATTTGAACGCAGTAAAGTCAGCAGATTCGGGAAATTTTACTGTTTTTAGTCCAAATGGATTTAGCGGTAAAGAAATTTGCACGTTGGCACGGTATGCCGGAATTAGTGATAAAGTAAGTTCTTTTGGCGTCTTTAATCATATTGGCACAAGTCAAGAGGCGGTACTTATTTCACAAATTTGTTGGTATTTTATAGAAGGAGT
>CAMBOW010000106.1 GCA_945869365.1 Flavobacterium psychrophilum
GCAACTCCTTGAATTCCTTGTGGACCTTGAGGACCCATTGGGCCTGTTGCTCCATCTAATCCGTCATTACCAGCTACACCTTGAAGTCCTTGAGCACCAGTTGCACCAGTTGCGCCAGCAATTCCTTGAAGTCCTTGAGGACCCATTGGACCAGTTGCTCCGGCAACGCCTTGTGCGCCTTGAGGACCTGTTGCTCCTTGAGGACCTTGTGGGCCTAAACCGCTTTGCCAAACCGAACCATCAAAATAATAAAATCCTGAGGGTGCGTCAGTTTGATACACCAACAAACCAGCAGCTGGGCTACTGATGTTGTTTTTTTGCGCCTGTGTCATTCTTGGCGCCAAAAATCCTTTGGAGGTAGAGGAAACTTCCAACTGTGCCGAAGCATTTATGTCAGCCGTTGGCACTCCAATACCTACTTGCGCCGAGGCGCTCATGCCCACGAGGGCAATACATAAGTAAAATAATTTTTTCATTTTGGTTAAATTTTTAAATTTTGCTGCAATGATAACCTATGTTTAAAAGGGAGAAAATAGGCACACTACCGCTTTCAAGGCTTTAACGATAACTTTTAAACTTTTGACGGATGGTTTTTTGATCAAGGAAGAGGGATGACTGCATAGGCCTGTTTGGCTCTTTTTTTTATCGTTGAAATGAAATTTTCACCCTACGAATGGACGACTTTGGGTGTATTTTAATGTTTTGACGACATTTTTCAATTTTTTGATGAAGTTAAAAGCAGATAAAACGATAAAAAAAAGTATATTTTTGAAGGCTTTTAAATCCCAATTAAGCCGTTTACTATGCTCGAAAAAACAATCTATCTTATCACTGCATTGTTGGGTTTTATTACCATCCTACTCATTGGATTTCGGTTCAATAGTAAAAAACACACCAATTTTTATTTACTGCTGTTTTTCTTTTTAAGCTCAATACGATTTTTTGTACACGGATGGGCAGATACCCTTCCATTTGAAAATTTTACACGAAATATAGATTTCATAATCGCCATAAATGCTTGGCCTTTGATTTATTTGTATTTCGGCAAAATAAATAATGCACATCATTTAGCGAGAGGAAAACAATTACTTCATCTTACCATTCCATTTGTTTTTACACTCCTCTTTTTTCTAAAAAGTTTGTTTACAGACAATTTTGCTATCCATGCATATAAAATTGGGGCAATCATCACCATTCTATACAACATTTTCTATGCCATAACCGCGTATCGATTTTTACATAAGACGATATGGAATCGAAAAAGCAAAATTGTGGTGATCAATCAAAAAAATATTTTTATTTCAAAATGGACTAAACTCTTGTATGGACTGTTTGTGTTGATGCTGATTCGCTTTTTGATCAACTTGTTGTGCAACGATTCGGAATTATGGTACCGGAATAAAAACAACTTTTTGTGGGTAGCTGCATTACTTTGGATCGTGTTGTATATCAAAATTCTCTATTCGCCCGAGTTTTTATACGGCTATGATATTCTACAAAACAAGATCAAAGAATACAAAAAGAACGCCATTGTTTTTGATCACATTTGGTCTACAACAAGCAGGCAAGTCATCAACTTACAAGATGTGGTGTTGAAGGAAAAAATAGAAGGAAGTATTCAGAATTACATTATGGACATAGAACATTATGCATTAAACACCAACTTATTTTTAACGGAGAATTTTAAAGTAAGTGATTTAGCCAACAAACTGAATCTTCCAAAAAGCCATGTGCTGTATTTGTTTAAGTACCACAGCACGATAAGTTTTGGTGATTTTAAAAAAATAATACGCGTGCAAAAATCAATAGAACTAATAGAAGCCGGGTATTTAAAAACCAATACCTTAGAATCATTGGCTGCGGTTACTGGCTTTTCATCGTATAGTCCATTCTATAAAAGTTTTAAAAACATAACCAATACCTCGCCCCAGTCGTATTATACCACCCGAACGGAGAAAAAGGAAAAGCCGAGTACTTAATTGTCTTTTCCAGAAGATAGGGGACGGCGTAAAAAGGGTAGTAGGTGGTAGGTTTTGGGTGGTAGGTGGTAGGTTACTTTCTAAGAGCAGTATTTTCTCTATCATCCAATAGACAATTCGTCTTTTTGGTTAGAGTTTAGCGTTTAGGGTTTTCGGTTGTCGGTTGTCAGTTTACTATAAGTACTTTTGCAAGTCTGCCAAATCCCATGGTCGAAGCAAAATTTCTTAGCGACAAATTTGTTCTTAGTAAACTCCTACAAATCAAACATCGTTAATCAAACCCGTTCTTATTATACTTCGCCAATTATTAATTATTAATTTTTCATTATTAATTAATCTACTTATTCCAACCATAACTTTCGAAACGCCCTATTCTTATCATAATCAGCGGCTTGTTTTTCGATGTTGAAGTAGCGATGGCCACGCGGGTCATTGCCTACACCTGCCAAATAGGCCCAATTTCCCCAATTGCTGCTCACGTCATAATCGATGAGCTGCTGCTCAAAATAGGCAGCCCCAATTCGCCAATCTTGTTGGAGTTCGTTGCAAAAATAACTGGCCACATTTTGACGCCCGCGGTTGCTCATGAAACCCGTTTGTTGCAATTCGATCATGTTGGCGTTGATAAAATCAGAAGATGTAGTTCCGTTGATCCATTGGGAAAGTAACTTTTCATTGAGTGATTTGGAAAGGACTTTCTCGGTTTTAATCCCTTTATACAAAAAATACTTGGTTTTGTGTTTCTTAAACATAAACCGAAAATAATCACGCCACAGCAATTCAAAAATCAACCAATAGGTCGAATCGTTGGCACCATATTGGGTTTCGTAACGCTGCACTTCAGCATAAATATAACGCGGAGAAATACAGCCCAAAGCCAACCAGGGGGAAAACTTAGACGAATAATCGGCTCCCACCAAACCGTTGCGGGTTTCTTTGTAGTTGGATAGCAATTGGGTGTCAAATAAATAATGGTTTACCCGTTGAATAGCAGCTCGTTCACCGCCCACAAATGGCAGCACGGCTCGGGAATCGATTGTAGGTTTATCAAGGCCGAACTCCGCTAAATCTGGAAGCGCCAAGAGAGGAATTTCGGGCGAAGAAATACGTGTTGGAGCTGCAAAAGGCGCTCTTATTTCGGCATCTTTCTCTGTCTTTTTTCTAAAAGCAGTAAACACCTCCGGAATATCCTTGATTGTAAACGGCAAATCTTCGGCGTGGTAGAGCGTGCTACTGCTAATGGATTCAAACTCACAACCCAATTTAAAAAGCTCATTTTGTACCGCTTTTTCGGTTTGAATTTCTTCAAAGGCCACCTCTCTTTTGGCGTATACTTTTTGCACTTGATAGGCTTTCGCCAATTTGGGTAATTCAACCGCTGGATTGCCTTTTACCACCAGCAGACCCGTACCCAAAGCGCGCAATTGTGCATCTAAATCCTGCAGCGATTCGAGCAAAAATTGGGCTCTAAAACTACCTGTTTTTTGAAATCCAAAGGAAGTGGTTGCAAAATGGGATTCATCCAAACAATATACAGGCAAGATTTGATCGCTTTTGGAGATTGCCGCAATCAAAGTTTCGTTGTCTTGGATTCTCAAATCGGTTTTAAACCAAACAAGGGCTGTTTTCATGTGGTAGATTAATTTTATTTTTTTACAACTGATCTATATTCTTTAAATAATAATCGGCCTGTTCCAACAAGGCAACCTTGGCTTCGGGCTGCATTTTACGCCAAACATTGTACATCATCCCAATACGGGGATTTTTGGCCAGTTTGTCTTCGTGTTTGTCATAAAAATGCCAATACAAACTGTTGAACGGACAGGCTTTGTCACCCGTTTTAACTGCTTTTTTGTAGTAACAACTGCCGCAATAATGGCTCATTTTATCGATATACGCCGCCGAACTCACATAGGGCTTGGTGCCCACTATTCCGCCATCGGCAAACTGACTCATGCCGCGGGTATTGGTGATTTCAACCCATTGGATGGCATCTATATAAATACCTAAATACCAGGCATCGACCGCATCGGGGTGCACGCCGGCCAAAAGCGCAAAATTGCCCGTCACCATCAAGCGTTGAATGTGGTGCGCGTAGGCATAATCCAACGATTGATGAATCGCGTCTTTGAGGCAATTCATTTTGGTGTTGCCCGTCCAAAACCATTCGGGCAATGGCGCCTGATGGTCAAAATAATTCAGACTTGCATACTCTGGCATTTTGTGCCAATAGATTCCGCGCATGTATTCTCGCCAGCCAATAATTTGACGCACAAATCCTTCTAGTTGATTGAAAGCAATTTTTTCTGGCTGTGATTCCCATTCTTGTACAGCCCGATTTATTACTTCGGCGGGCGAAAGCAGTTTGCAATTCATCGAAAACGAAAGTCGGGCGTGATACAACGACCATTGGTTGGGCGCCATCGCGTCTTGGTAACTGCCAAAGAGCGGCAAACATTCGGTTACAAAAAACTCAAGCAATTGCAACGATTGGCTGCGGTTGATGGGCCAAACGAACTGCAAAGGATCAATGTTGCCAATGGTTTTGATGTTGGTTTTCTGGATTTCAGCCAACACTTGGGTTACGTCATTATCAAAAACCAAGGGCGGAGTGGGCACATGATTTTTGGGGAGTTTCATCCGGTTTTCACCATCGTAATTCCATTGTCCGGTGCGCGGCTTGTCGCCCTCCATCAAGACATCATGTTTTTTGCGCATGGCCCGGTAAAAGCTTTCCATCAAGAATGTTTTTTTTCCTGCAAAGAAAACAGCCAACTCGTTTCTTTCGCTCATAAAATGCTCCGAATCACAAACGGCTGTTGGTATTTCCAAAGAAGCACAAAGAGCAATCAATTGTTGATCCAGACGATACTCGTCGGGCAATTGGTATTCAAATCGGGTAAACTTTTCAGTTTCAACCAGGCGCGTAATATTTTGCTGGAAACTTTGCTCGTTGTGTTGATCATTCAAATGAATGTATTGCATCCGATGTTGTTTTGCTTTTAATTCGGCAGCAAACGCTTGCATGGCCGAGAAAAACCCGACAATTTTCTGGATGTGGTGGGTAGC
>CAMBOW010000107.1 GCA_945869365.1 Flavobacterium psychrophilum
AGCCCCGATGAAATTCCCGAATTGTACGAGCTCATTACCCAACAACACTTTGATTTGGTTTCGGGCTGGAAAAAGAAACGCTACGACTCGGTGGTGAGCAAAAATTTACCTTCTAAATTATTCAATTGGGCCGCCCGCAAAACCTCGGGGGTGCAACTCAACGATTTCAATTGCGGACTCAAAGCCTACAAAAAAGTAGTAATCAAAAACATCGAAGTCTCGGGCGAAATGCACCGCTATATTCCGGTTTTGGCCAAAAATGCCGGCTTTTCTAAAATAGGCGAAAAGGTGGTAAAACACCAAGCGCGCAAATATGGCGAAACCAAATTTGGCATGGAACGCTTCATCAATGGGTTTTTAGACCTCATTACCATTTGGTTTTTGTCCCGCTTTGGCAAACGACCGATGCACTTGTTTGGGGCCCTGGGTGTAATCATGTTTATGATTGGATTTCTTTCTACAGGAGTCATCATTACTGTAAAACTCATCAAACTCTATTCGGGTTTGCCCACCATTTTGGTGACGGCCAATCCGTTATTCTATATCGCACTAACCACTATGATCATCGGAACGCAATTGTTTTTGGCCGGCTTTTTGGGCGAAATTATCCTGCGCTCCAAAAACAACGACGACCGCTATAAAATTGCAAAAGAACTCTAAAAGTACTATACACTGCTCCCCTAGCCCGGATTGCAACGGCAGCTTCCGTTTTTTTTAAAACGGAACTACAGTGAAAAGCCGGATAAAGCTTCAAAAAAATAAATCATTTCTCTATGAATTTACCTACTTCAATTAGTGCCACTGTAAACGAATGGTTAACTCCCGTTTTTGACGCCGAAACGCAGGCGCACATTCGCGACATGGCGGCAAGCAATGCAAAAGAATTGGAAGAAAGTTTTTATAAAAATCTTGAATTTGGTACCGGTGGCATGCGTGGCGTGATGGGCGTGGGCACCAATAGAATCAATAAATATACCTTGGGGAAAAACACCCAAGGCCTCTCGAATTACCTGCACCAATCGTTTCCGGGCGAAAACCTAAAAGTCGTGATTGCCTTTGATTGCCGTCACAACAGCCAAAGCCTAGCCAAAGTGGTCGCCGATGTGTTCTCGGCCAACGGGATTCAGGTGTATTTGTTCTCGGATTTGCGCCCTACACCCGAACTGAGTTTTGCGCTAAAACACTTGAAATGTCAGGCGGGAATTGTACTCACGGCCTCACACAATCCCCCCGAATACAACGGCTACAAAGTGTATTGGCAAGACGGAGGCCAATTGGTTCCGCCGCAAGACCAAGCAATTATCCAAGAAATTGAATCGTTGAACTATGCCGACATTCAATTTACAGCCAACGAAAATCTCATTACCTATATCGATCAAGAAATTGACGAGGCCTTTATTGCGTCGTCTATTGCCCATGCTGGGTTTAATACGCCACAAGCCGACAAAGACAACTTGCAAATTGTGTTTACTTCTTTGCATGGCACCTCGATTACAGCGATTCCGCAAACCTTGGCCCAAGCCGGTTATACGCAAGTACACATTGTGCCCGAACAAGCCGAACCCAATGGCGATTTCCCGACGGTGATTTCACCCAACCCCGAAGAACCCGAAGCACTCACCATGGCCCTAGCTTTGGCCGAGAAAACCGGAGCCGATTTGGTGGTGGGCACTGATCCCGACTGCGACCGATTGGGTGTGGCCGTGCGCGATCTATCAGGTAAAATGGTATTGCTGAATGGTAACCAAACCATGGTGTTGATGACCGCATTTTTGCTTGAACAATGGAAAAACCAAGGCAAAATTACCGGCAAACAATTTGTGGGATCAACGATCGTTTCTACCCCCATGGTACTCGAATTGGCTTCGGCCTATGGTGTGGAATGCAAAGTGGGCTTAACCGGATTCAAGTGGATTGCTAAAATGATCAAGGATTTTCCTGAATTGGAATTCATTGGCGGCGGAGAAGAAAGCTTTGGATTTATGGTGGGCGATGCGGTGCGCGACAAAGATGCCGTAGCCGCAACCTTACTAATCTGTGAAGTGGCGGCGCAAGCCAAAGCCATGGGAAGTTCGGTATACCGAGAACTATTGAATTTGTATGTCGACCACAGATTTTACAAAGAGCAATTGGTTTCACTCACCAAAAAAGGACGTGAAGGCCTGCAAGAAATTACCCAGATGATGATTGATTTGCGCGAAAACCCGATTAAAACCTTGAACGGCCAACGCGTGATTATGGTGGAAGATTACAAAAACAGCACCGCCACGAATTTGTTGGATGGCAGCGTAGAACCGATTGCCATTCCCAAATCGGATGTATTGATTTACTATACCGAAGACGGATCCAAAATTGCGGCACGCCCTAGCGGGACTGAACCTAAAATTAAATTTTACGTGAGTGTGAATGCGCCGCTAGATCGCATAGAAGACGCCATTTCGGTTGAAGCCAAATTGGACCAAAAAATAAAAATCATTTTACAAGAACTAAGCATTATTTAATGACAAACTTCAAGAAAATACTTCCTTACTTATTGCCGTATAAAAAATACGCCTACCTGAATATCTTTTTTAATATTCTGTTTGCGCTTTTTAGTACGCTCTCTTTTGTGGCTTTGATCCCGATGATGCAAGTGCTTTTTGACCAAACCAAAAGAAATACCGTAGAACCTGTTTTTGAAGGAGTAGGATCGGCCAAACAGTTTTTGGAAGATTACCTGAGTTATTTTATTACCACTACTACTGATACTTTTGGCGTGGGTTATACCTTATCCATTATGGTGGCCGTGATAATCAGTATATTTTTACTGAAAAACCTGAGCGATTATTTGGCCTTATTTTTCATCACCTTTTTGCGCAACGGCGTGCTCAAAGACCTGCGCAATGCGATGTACAAAAAAACCATCGAGTTGCCCATCTCATATTATTCTGAAAAACGCAAAGGAGATACCATCTCGAGAATTTCGAATGATGTGAACGAAGTGCAATCGTCGTTCTTGTCGCTTTTGGAACTTATTGTCAAAGAACCGCTAACGATTGTATTTACGATTGTGACCATGTTTAGCATCAGTGCCAAACTCACGATTTTTGTATTTATTTTCATCCCGGTTTCGGGCTATATTATTTCGTTAATCGGCAAACAACTCAAAAAACAATCGACCAAAGCCCAGCAAGAACAAGGCGATTTTTTATCGACCATCGAAGAAACCTTGGGCGGATTAAAAGTGGTGAAAGGCTACAACAGCGAATCCTATTTTACCCAAAAATTCCAAGACTCTACGCAACGATTTTTCCAGTTATCCAATGCGATTGGCAACCGCCAAAACTTGGCTTCGCCGGTGAGTGAGTTTATGGGAATCTTGGTAATCGCGATTTTGTTGTGGTACGGCGGACATATGGTATTGATTGAAAAAACCTTGAACGGCGCGGCTTTTATTGCCTATATGGGATTGGCCTACAACATTTTGACGCCAGCCAAATCGATTTCTAAAGCGTCCTATAACATCAAAAAAGGAACGGCAGCAGCCGAGCGAATTTTGGAGATTTTAGAACAAGACAACCCCATACAAGATGGTCCAACTGCGATTGAAAAGCACAGTTTTGACCAACAAATCGAATTGAAAGATGTCTCGTTTAGCTACGATTCAGAATCCGTTTTGAAACAATTTAACCTCTGCATCTCCAAAGGAAAAACAGTGGCTTTGGTTGGGCAATCGGGCAGCGGAAAAAGTACCATTGCCAATTTGTTGACCCGTTTTTATGACATCAACCAAGGAACAATCAGCATTGATGGCATCGCAATCAAAGACCTGAAATTGCAATCCTTACGTGGACTAATGGGATTGGTCACTCAGGACAGCATCTTGTTTAATGACACCATCAAAGAAAACATCTCCTTAGGCAAACTCGACGCTACGGATGAAGAAATTATTGAAGCACTCAAAATTGCCAATGCCTACGAATTTGTGAAAGATTTGCCTTTAGGGATTTATACCAACATTGGCGACAGCGGAAACAAACTATCAGGAGGTCAAAAACAACGTTTGAGTATTGCCCGCGCGGTCCTGAAAAACCCACCGATCATGATTTTGGACGAAGCGACTTCTGCGCTCGATACCGAAAGCGAAAAACTAGTGCAAGTGGCTTTGGAAAATATGATGCAAAACCGCACCTCGGTGGTAATTGCGCATCGTTTGTCGACCATCCAAAAAGCCGATTTGATTGTGGTGATGCACAAAGGGGAAATTGTAGAACAAGGTACACATGACCAATTGATGCAAGCCAACGGCACCTACTACAAATTGGTAAATATGCAGTCGTTTGAAGGGTAAATCCTTATAAACGAACAGAGAGTTTCAAGTTAAATACCCGGGTAGTTAAATAATTGGGCACCGCATACTGACTTTTGGTATACACATCGCGCACCCAAGTATTGGTAATGGCATTTTGGTTGTTGAACATATTGAAGATCTCAAAACCAAGTGCACAATCTTTAAACTTTTTGAGCCAATGGCCCTCGGGACGTTGGTTATTTTTTTCGGTCAATACATACGAAAATCCTACATCGGCGCGGCGGTAATCGCGTAATCGGTTTTGGTATTGATACGGATCGGCATAGGAAGGAGAACCTCCTGGTAACCCGGTGTTGTAGACAATATTCAAGTACACTTTTACACTCGGAATGTTGGGCATGTAATCTTGAAACAAAATGCCAAACTTAAGTCGTTGATCGGTGGGGCGGGAAATATATCCCCGATTGTCGATGTTCTCCTCAGTTTTTAAATACCCAAAGCTCAACCACGATTCGGTGCCCGGAACAAATTCGCCATTGAGTCGCACGTCTAATCCTTGGGCAAAAGCAACTGCGGTATTGCTGGCCGCATAACGAATGCGGACGTTTTCGAGCGTATACGGATTGACATCGGTGAGCGATTTATAATAGGCCTCGGTAACCATTTTAAACGGTCG
>CAMBOW010000108.1 GCA_945869365.1 Flavobacterium psychrophilum
AGACTATGCAGTGAATTGGCTTTTCTGTTTCAAAAATAGGCCGATGTTTTAATCTCCACCTATCAATTTAAAGGCATTACATGCGGCGGTTGCAAAACCAGCGTAATGGAAAAATTCAAACACATCCCCAATGTGCTTTCGGCTCAAATGAATACCGCTTTTGATTTTGTGTTGCTCACGAGTACAGCGCCCATCGCTCTTTCAGCCTTGCAAGAAGCCATTGCATATGATTCTGATTATCAAATTACACCGCTAAACTAAGATGACCATTCTAAAAAATCTAGTTACCAATTGGCATTTTATGCGTTGGTTGCGCTTGGCCTTTGCCTTGTATTTGTTTGAACAAGCCTACGAAACCAAGGAGTATTTTTTATTGGTCTTTGGTGGATTCTTTTTATTGCAAGCAGTATTTAACTGGGGTTGTGGGCCCAACGGTTGTTCAATCCCAAAAAAATAAGCCCCATGAAAACCTCATTTCAAGAATTGATACAAACTGAAAAACCTGTATTGGTTGATTTTTTTGCTACTTGGTGTGGACCTTGCACTCAATTGGCACCCATATTAAAAGAAGTAAAAGACCAATTGGGCGATCAGATCAGCATCATTAAATTAGATGTCGATAAAAACCAAGAGATTGCCGCTTTCTACCAAGTGCGCGGTGTTCCCACGCTGATTTTATTTCAAGGCGGCAAACAGCTTTGGCGACAATCGGGTGTGGTAAGTAAAACAGAAATCGTTGGAAATATTGCCGACAAAACAAAATAATGTTAAAGAAATAAATTACTTCCCAAAAAAGTATATTTTTGATTCCAAGTAATTCAAATTAAAAACCCTTAAATAATATACCATGAAAAAAGCAGTATTGATGTTGGCCTTAGTCGCTTTTACCTTTTCAACCGTAAACGCACAAGAGAAACCTAAAGCAGAAGCTAAAAAAGAATGTTCAACCGCTGAAAAAAAAGCATGTGGAACAAGTGAAAAAAAAGCAGGTTGTTGTGCTGCCAAAAAAGCAGACAAAAAAGACTAATTCCAATTAGGTAAACAAAAAAGGTGTTTGAGCAATCAAGCACTTTTTTTATTTCTATTCGCTAAAAACAAACTGGTTAATACCTTATTTTTGCGTCAAATTTAATCCATGAAAATAGAACAAATTTATACCGGCTGTATTGCCCAAGCGGCTTATTATTTAGAGAGTAAAGGCGAAGCGGCCATTTTTGATCCGCTGCGTGAAGTGGAGCCCTATTTGGCCAAAGCAGCTGCCGATAACGCCAAAATAACTTACATTTTTGAAACCCATTTTCATGCCGATTTTGTATCGGGTCATTTGGATTTGGCTCAAAAAACCGGGGCAACAATTGTGTTTGGGCCTACGGCTACTCCCCAATTTGAAGCCCTTATCGCCCAAGACAACCAAGAATTTAAAGTGGGGGATTACACCATAAAATTGTTACACACCCCAGGCCATACGCTAGAAAGCAGCTGTTATTTGCTGCTGGACGAAAACCAAAAAGGATACGGAATAATCACTGGAGATACTTTATTTATTGGTGATGTAGGTCGACCCGATTTGGCGCAAGCTATGGTGGAAGATCTTACCCAAGAAAAATTAGCTTCCTATTTATTTGATTCGCTACGCAACAAAATTATGCCTCTGTCTGATGATTTAATTGTGTTTCCGAGTCATGGTGCCGGCAGTGCTTGCGGAAAAAACATGAGTAAGGAAACCACGGATACCCTGGGCAATCAGAAAAAAACCAATTACGCTTTACGTGCCGACATGACGCGCGAAGAATTTACCGCCGAATTGCTGGATGGCTTGGGTTTGCCTCCCGCCTATTTTCCGCAAAATGTGATGCTAAATAGTCAAGGATATACTTCATTGGATACCATAATGAAACGTTCGATGACTGCTTTATCGGCAGTACACGTTCAAGAACGGCTGCAAGACAAAACTACAATTGTGTTGGATGTGCGCAACGAACAAGAATTTTGTGCGAGTCATATTCCCAATTCAATCTTTATTGGTTTGCAAGGAAATTTTGCGCCTTGGGTGGGTGCTTTATTGCAAAATGTAGAACAACGTTTGGTATTGGTTGTAACCGAAGGCAAAGAAGCGGAAGCAATTACCCGACTTTCTCGTGTAGGGTTTGATCAGGTGCAAGGCTTTTTAAAAGGCGGAATAGTTGCCTGGGAAGCGGCAGGTTTTGCAACAGCCCAGATTAATTCTATATCACCATTAGCATTTGAAAGCGAACACCAATCCACTTCGGTGGTTTTTGATGCACGCAAACCCAGTGAATACCAAGCCGAACACCTTGAGGGTGCTGTGAATATTGCTTTAGATACAATTAACACGCATATAAAAGATGTGCCAAGTTCGGATTTCTATTTGCATTGTGCTGGCGGTTATCGTTCGGTAATCATGGCTTCGGTGCTGAAACGACATGGCATTCACCACTTCACTAATGTTGAAAAAGGGATGGCCGGAATTCGCCAAACTAATCTCCCACTCACGCTGTTTGTTTGTCCCAATTCGGGAGTAAAATAGTAGCCTAAAAAATAGTCAATACTCATAAATTTAAATACTTTTGCACCCGTAAATCACATTAATCACACACGAATATGAAATCAATGTTACTTAGTTTTTCACGAATTTTTCTAGTACTAACCGCAGCTGTGGTGGTATTTTCTTGCAACAAAGCAGGCGAAAACGAATACATCATTACTGGAACCATCAAAGGCATTGCCGACGGTAAAAAAGTATTTTTAGAAGTACAAGACGACATGACAGGGGCTTTTAAAGCTTTGGATACTGTGAAAGTTGAAGGTGGAAAATTCACCATAAAAGGATCGGCAAAAGGCGCTGACATAAATTTAATTCAAATCGAATCGGTAGACGGAAAAATACCATTTATTTTGGAGAATGGTGATATCGAAATGGACATCAACAAAGACAGCTTAAGCTTGGTGAAAGTGTCGGGTACATACAACAACGACGAGTTGACGGCCTATCGCGAGTTGGGAACCAAAATCCAAAAGGATATGATGAAGTTCCAAAAGGACAACATGGCCAAAATGAACCAAGCGCAACAAAAAAAGGACACGGTAACCGTCAATACTTTGCGTAAAGCGTACTTTAAATTTCAAGAAGATTTTGCCAAACAATCTGAAGAGTACGTGAAAACGCACCCAAAATCATTCATTTCCTTATTGATTATCGAAAGCTTGTTTCAACAAATGGTTGATCCAGCAAAAATCACCACCTACTTTAATGGGTTGGACAAAGAATTAAAAGCCAACAAACACGGGAAGAAAATAAAATCCCAATTGGATTTACTAAACAAACCGGCTGCTCCTGCAGGTGTTGAAGTAGGCAGTCTAGCTCCCGTTTTCTCGGCTCCCGGACCTAACGGAAAAGTAATCAGTTTAAAAGAATGCATGGGAAAAGTTACTTTGGTCGATTTTTGGGCTTCATGGTGCAATCCATGTAGAGCCGAAAACCCAAACAATGTAGCTTTATACAACGAATTTCACGCCAAAGGATTAAATATCATTGGGGTATCCTTAGACAAAGATGGAGCCAAATGGAAAGAAGCGATTGCCAAAGACAAATTGGCTTGGCCGCAAATTTCAAACCTAAAATACTGGGACGAACCCATTCGCGTAACCTACGGAGTTGAATCGATTCCTGCCACTTTCTTGTTGGATGCCAACGGAGTTGTAGTTGCCAAAGATTTAACTGGCGCTGCCTTGAAAGCTAAAGTAGCTGAGTTGTTGGCGAAATAAAAATAAGTTGGTCCTGAAGTCTCGGGATTCAAATGAAAGTCTAAAATCTATAAAAAAAGGATACTCAATCGGGTGTCCTTTTTTTATGTATTTCTGTTTCAAAGGCCAAGAAAAAGAGCTAAGTGATGTGCGCTTTTAAATTGGCAAGTCGCAAAATAGTTTTTTGGTTAAAACTCATCTATATTATGATTTTATATTTTCAGTCTATAACACAATTTTTAATTATTCATTTTTAATTAATAACGAAGCTCACTTGAATCTGCACACTCAGTTCCAATTCTCCCGCAGCTAAAGTTTCGCGAGCAGCTCCATCGGCTTGCATGGCCATCATTTTGGTGTTATAAAAAGGTTGCGGAGCTGAACTTACATTCGTATCTGAAATAGACTGCACCTTCCCTACTTTTTGTCCCACTACCGATAGGTAATCCTGGGCTTTGGCTACGGCATTTTGCATGGCCAATTTGCGAACATCGCCTTGTAATTTATCATATTGAGAAGATTGAAACTCCACCGAAGAAATCGTGGTAATTCCTGCCGAAACCAAATCGGTCATGAGCGCATCGTATTTACTCAAATCGCGCAACAACAACTGAATCGTTTGACTCGCATGGATAAAGGTTTTCTTGCTTTCGTAGTCGTATGCCGGATTTAAGCTCACGCGTTGGGTTTTTACATCGGCTGGAGCCAAACCCCATTTTTTTATGTTTTTAAGTACCGAAGTTGTTTTGGTGTCGTTTTGCTCTTTTACCAGTTTGGTGTCGGTACCTTTGGTTTCAATGGCAATACTGATTGATACCTGATCGGGTACAATTTTTAATTTGCCTTCGCCCATTACAGTTACCAAGGCAGGGTTTTTTAATTCTTGTGCAAAGCTGTTTGCAAATAAGACTAATGCGAGGAATAGGATTGTCTTTTTCATTTTTAATTATTCATTATTAATTACAGTTTACCTGTTTTCACCAACACAAACAACAACGCAATCGGTATGGCCAGTAGCACAACCATAAACGTATGTTCGGTGAGTAAATCGGGGGCTTTTATCAGTGTCAATACATAACCACCGATGGCACCACCAAAATGAGCCGTGTGTCCAATGTTGTCATTTTTGGCCTTCAT
>CAMBOW010000109.1 GCA_945869365.1 Flavobacterium psychrophilum
AGGCCCTTATCTAATATCGTTTTCATGGGCATGGGCGAACCGCTCATGAATTATCCCAACGTGATTAAGGCCATTGAGCTGATTACCGCCGAAGAAGGATTGGGCATGTCGCCCAAACGCATCACCGTTTCTACTTCGGGTATTCCCAAACTAATCAAAAAAATGGCCGACGACGAGGTAAAATTCAAGTTGGCGGTTTCCTTGCATTCAGCTATCGATGAAGTGCGTGCACGCATCATGCCGTTTTCGGTGAATTTTCCGTTGCAGGACCTGCGCGAGAGTTTGGCCTATTGGTACCAAAAAACCAAAAGCAAAATCACCTACGAATATGTAGTTTGGCAAGGCATCAACGACAACCCTACTGCCATAGCGGCATTGGTTCGATTTTGTAAATACGTGCCTTGCAAAGTAAATCTCATCGAGTACAATCCCATTGATGACGGCGAGTTTCAGCAAGCGTCACCCGAGGCCATAAACCAGTATATTCAGGCCTTAGAAAAAGCCGACATTGTGGTAAAAGTGCGCCGAAGTCGAGGCAAAGATATTGATGCAGCCTGTGGCCAATTGGCCAATAAATCATAAAAAAAAGCCGCTAGTTTATAGCGGCTTTTTTATTTTTAATCTATTCTCATCTATTATGGATTTCCAATAATGATGTTGTAGGCATTCCCGTTAATGGTAAATACCGCCAAATTATCACAATCGCCAGAGCCATAATTTAAGGTTGAGCTTTGTGCAGGGCGTTCAAACGTAATTACTCCTTGTACGATAAGTGGTTTGCTAGTTGATGCACAACTCATTTTTACAATCAGTGGAGAAGTAATAGTACTTACTTGATCCGCCAGATTAGGATAAGTAGTAGTCCAATTTCCGGTCACTTGATATTCGTTGTCACTCAACAATGGTGTGTCATAACCGGCAGTAATTCTTCTAGTTCGTGTACCTACTCGGTCAAACATACGTCCATCAGGGAACGTAGCGGTGAGATCCATATTCATGACCACTACCGGAAGACCTTGCTCAAACGTACGGGTGAAATTTTTGTTTCCTACAATTTTAATGTTGTTGTGGTAAAAATCCACAAATTCATAATTGATTGATTGGGAAGCGGCAGTGGGTTGATATACAAAGCTCACAATGATTTGACCTCGTAACACATTGCCATTGGCCATTGGGCAACCTACAGTTCCAAAATCGATGGTTTTAGTTACAGTTTGTCCTACTTGTACAGGGGTTCCAAATGTAGGATTTCTAGTTACTGTAGCACAAGCAGGTAAATTACTTTGACTACTAGCTGATTCCATTCCGCGTCCACTAGCATCGGCCGCTGTGGCATCATAGGCGTTTTCAACTAAATCGGATACATCATCATTAGCCAAATCAATTTTGGCATTTACTTTGGCTTCATCGGCTGTAGAGCCTAAATCTTCTTTTTGGCAGCTCAATAAGCTTAAGCCACAAACTACTAAAAGTCCTAAAATTTTTGTTTTCATATGTGCATTATTTTAAAAAGTTCGTATTGAGACCAAAAGTAGCAAAATAGGTTTAATTCTACTAAAATATATTTTTCAAACCTTGTCATTGTACTATATTTGTTTCCCAATGAATATCACCGCCCAAATTAAACAGCCCATACAACTGGAGATGGAACTTTTCGAGAGAAAGTTCTACGAATCCATGACCTCCAATGTGGCCTTGTTAAACCGAATCACCTATTATATTGTGAACCGAAAAGGGAAGCAAATGCGTCCCATGTTTGTGTTTCTCACCGCCAAAATGTTGGCTGATGGCACAATAAATGAACGCACCTATCGCGGCGCCTGTGTAATTGAACTTATTCATACCGCCACCTTGGTGCACGACGATGTGGTCGATGACAGCAACCGCCGTCGGGGGTTTTTCTCGATCAATGCCTTGTGGAAAAACAAAATTGCGGTCTTGGTGGGGGATTATTTGTTGTCAAAAGGCTTGTTGCTCTCCATTGATCACGGTGATTTTGATTTGCTAAAAATCATTTCGGTGGCCGTGCGCGAAATGAGCGAAGGGGAGTTGTTGCAAATCGAAAAAGCCAGAAGACTAGACATTACCGAGGAAATTTACTACGAAATCATTCGCAAAAAAACGGCTACCTTAATTGCTTCTTGTTGTGCCTTGGGCGCCAAATCGGTTTGTGACGACGAACAAAAAGTGGCCACTATGCGCAAATTTGGCGAGCTTATAGGCATGGCCTTTCAAATCAAAGACGATTTGTTTGACTACACCGACGACGCCATTGGCAAACCCACCGGCATCGACATCAAAGAACAAAAAATGACATTGCCGTTAATACACGTGCTCAACACCTGCAGCGCCAAAGAAAAAGCTTGGCTCATCAATTCGATCAAAAACCACAACAAAGACAAAAAACGCGTCAAAGAAGTAATTGCCTTTGTGATTCAAAACGAAGGATTGCTATTTGCCCAGGAAAAAATGCTGGCATTTCAGCAAGAAGCCTTGTCTTTGCTGCATGATTTCCCCGATTCGGACTTCAAAACTTCCCTAACACTCATGGTCAATTATGTGATAGACCGAAAAATATAACACAAGTGCTTCCCCGTTTTGTTTAATTTGTAGTTTTACTTTCTTTCAAAATTTGTTTTCATGATCTCAAAATCGTCCATAGATACCGTATTCGAAACCGCTCGTGTAGAAGAGGTGATTGGCGATTTTGTTCAACTCAAACGCGCAGGCAGCAACTTCAAGGGCTTGAGTCCGTTCTCGGACGAGCGTTCGCCTTCGTTTATGGTGTCGCCGGTGAAGCAAATTTGGAAAGATTTTAGTTCGGGCAAAGGCGGAAATGTGGTGGCGTTCTTAATGGAACACGAGCATTTCACCTATCCCGAAGCCATTCGTTATTTGGCCAAAAAGTACAACATCGAACTCGAAGAAACCGAGCAAACCGAAGCCGAAAAAGCCGCCACCGATGTGCGCGAGAGTCTTTTTTTGGTTTCAGAATTTGCCAAAACTTATTTTCACGATACGTTATTAAATTCAGAAGAAGGCAAAGCCATTGGGCTCACCTACTTTAAAGAACGCGGATTTTCTGCCGATACCATCAAAAAATTTGCTTTGGGCTACTCGCCCGAAACCTGGGATGCTTTTTCAAAAGAAGCGTTGGGCAAAGGCTACCAATTGGAATACCTCGAAAGTGTAGGATTTACGATTGTCAAAGACGAAAAACTCATCGACCGATTCCGTGGCCGTGTTATGTTCCCGATACAAAGCATGTCGGGCAGAACTCTTGGTTTTGGTGGGCGTATTTTAACCAACGACAAAAAAGCGGCCAAGTACCTCAATTCGCCCGAAAGCGAAATTTACCACAAAAGCAAGGTCTTGTACGGTATTTTTCATGCCAAACAAGCCATTGCCAAACAAAACAACTGTTTCTTGGTCGAAGGCTACACCGACGTGATTCAACTGCACCAGGCGGGCATCGAAAACGTAGTGTCCTCATCGGGTACGGCCTTGACCCCCGATCAGATTCGACTCATCAATCGCCTCACCAAAAATATCACGGTGCTCTATGACGGCGATGCGGCCGGCTTGCGCGCCTCCATTCGCGGAATCGATTTGATTCTAGAAGAAGGCATGAACGTGCGGGTGTGCACTTTTCCAGAAGGGGAGGATCCCGATAGTTTTGCCAAGAAAACGCCGCTCGACGAATTGCTGCGATACCTAGACGATAACGCCCAAGATTTTATTCAGTTCAAGGCTTCGTTATTGATGTTGGACGCCAAGAATGATCCGATCAAAAAAGCCGAACTCATTCGCGACATGGTGGGCAGTATTGCCAAAATCCCTGATCGCATTAAACGCGAAATCTACATCCAAGAATGTTCCCGCATTATGGATATTTCCGAGCAAGTGCTGCTCAATACCTTGGCCCAATTGGTACAAAAAGATCTTACCGATCGAGGCAAGCAAATGAAACAAGAGCAAAAGAGCTTTGAAGTGCTGCGTAATGATCTGCCGCTGCAAACCGAAAAGGTTGATGTGCTCTATGAATTGGAGCGCAAAATCATCGAAATTTTATTGCTCTACGGAAACTGCGAAGAAGAATTTGAAGATCTTTTGCTGCAAGCCAATGACGAAGGAGTGTTAGAAACGGTTTCGGTGCTCAAAAAATACAAAGTGTATCAGCGTATTTATTTGAGCTTGCAAGAAGATGAAGTAGAATTGGCTCATCCATTATTTCAAAAGATTTTCAACGATCTCATGGACTATTTTAACCAGCATGAGGTGTTTCAATTGGAACAATACATCCAGCACTTGGAAGCCGATCAGATACAAGAAATCACCAACATTCTCATGGCCGAAGAGCAACAATTGCTGCACAACTGGGAATCCAAACAAATTGAGGTGAAAGGAAAAGACCAGACCATCGCACAATATGTCTCGGAGACGATTTTAAGTTTGCGTTGGTTTTTGGTCGATCGTATTGTAGAAGAATTAAAAGGCGAATTGTCCAAAGAACCCGAAACAGACAATGCAGAAACCCTGAGTCTGGCCATGGATTATACCAAACTAATCCAGCATTTTTCACAAAAATTAGGTCGCGTAATGTCGCGCTACCACTAGACGATTTCTAAAGTTTTCGCTTTGTTTACCAAGTCAACCAAGTTAGTGACATTCAATTTGCTCAATAAACGCAACTTGTAGGTACTCACGGTTTTCTCATTTAGGCCCAATATGGCTGAAATTTCGTTGTTCTTTTTTCCGTTGCTCAAATAGCGCAATACTTCAACTTCCCGGTTGGACAGTTTGCGGTACAAGCGCTCGTTTTTGTTTTGCTTGGCAATTAAGGCCAAGTTGCGCTTCAAAGTGTCGTTGAGTATAATTTGGCC
>CAMBOW010000110.1 GCA_945869365.1 Flavobacterium psychrophilum
TGCGGTACAAATTTTGGCTTTGGAAACCAAATTATCCCGCACACTAACGCATCCCAGTTTGCCTTATGATGTGGTGCTAAGCGGAAACGTAGATCGGGTAGAATCGCGCAATGGCGTGGTGCGCATCATCGATTACAAAACCGGAAAAGCAGAAAAGAAAAGCTTAGTACTCAAAACCTGGAAAGGCCTCACGGAAGACATTGCCAACGACAAAATTATCCAGGTGTTGGCCTATGCCTATATGTATTCGGCTACGTTTACCGAACCTCAATTGGAAGCGGGAATTATCTCATTCAAAAACCTAAAAGAAGGATTTATGCCGTTTACAACCAAGACAGATCAAGGCAGCACAACACAAATCCAGCAAGCACAAATGGATGAGTTTGTAGAGCAAATCGTGTTATTGTTGGTGGAAATGGTTGACCCCGAAATTCCTTTCACAGAGAAAAAAGCCTAAACGGTTTTAAAAAACGCAGCCAAAGCGGCGGCCAGTTCCGCAGGATTTTCTAGGTGACTCATGTGACCGCCTTCCAAAGGCACTAATGTGGCAGGCGATTGCGCCACCTGGTCTTTGGTTGTTTCAAAGGGCAGCACCGGATCTTGCGTACCCAAAATGAGCAGTATCGGAAACGGGAAAAAACGCAACAATACTTCCCGGTCTTCCCTGATTTTCATGCCTTCGAGCGCCGCAATTATGCCTTGCAAGGGAGTTACTAAAGCCTCTTTTTTTATTTGTTCGATAGTACTAGCCAATCGCTCCCGATGGGTTTCGCTAAACAAATTAGCAATCGACAGATTAATAAATAACTGGTGGTCTTTTTTAACGGCTTTCACGGCCCGATCGCGGTTCAGTTTGCGTTCAGCTGAATCTGCACGGGCGGTCGAATTGAGTAAAACCATTCCTTTCATGCATTCGGGGTAGGCCTCTGCCAGTGCCAAGGCCACATACCCGCCCATTGAATGACCCACTACAATTGCTTTTCTGATGCGCAACTGCGCCAACAATTCGTGTGCCAAATCGGCTTGATCTTCCATGCTGTGCACATAACCCAAGCAACCGCTGTTGCCGTGCCCCAATAAATCGAGTGTAATCACTCGGTATTTTTGGCTAAAAACAGCCATGAGGTCGGCCCACATGCCTTGATTTTCTAGAAAACCATGCAACAAAACGAGTGCACTTCCTTTGCCCGAATCGGTATAGGAGATGGCGGTGTTTTTATAGAAAAAAGAGGCAGGAGTTGGCGTCATAAAACTAAAAACGACTCACCGCAGCAAGTCGTTTGGGCTATACATTTCGAATAAATCAAGCGTTCATCAGGCTTTCAATTTCGTTTACTTCAATTGGAATGTCGCGCATCAAATTGAACGGTTCGCCTTGCGCTTGCACCACCACATTGTCTTCCAATCGGATGCCAAATCCTTCGGCAGGAATGTAGATGCCGGGCTCCACGGTAAATACCATATTGGCTTCGATAGGCTTGTGCAACAAACCGTAATCATGGGTATCTAAGCCTATGTGGTGCGAAGTGCCGTGCATGAAATATTTTTTATAGGCAGGACTTTCTGGGTTTTCGTTTTGTACATCAGCCTTGTCGATTAGTCCAAGTCCCAGTAATTCTGAGGTCATGATTTTGCCTACTTCGAGGTGGTAGTTTTTCCAGAATTCGCCAGGAACCAACAGTTTAGTGGCTTCCTTTTTCACGCGCAAAACCGCAGTATAGACCGCTTTTTGACGGGGTGTAAACGTGCCCGAAACCGGAATGGTACGGGTCATGTCACTCGAATAATTGGCGTATTCGGCGGCCACATCGAGCAACAACAAATCACCCGCTTTACAGGCTTGGTTGTTCTCAATATAATGCAACACATTGGCATTATTTCCCGAAGCAATAATGGGGGTATAGGCAAATCCTTTGGAGCGGTTGCGTACAAATTCATGAATCAACTCGGCTTCAATTTCATACTCCATCACGCCTGGTTTTACAAACGGCAATAAGCGGCGAAATCCTTTATTGGTAATGTCACATGCCTGCTGAATCAAGGCTATTTCTTCGGACTCTTTGACAGAGCGAATGTGTTGCAAAATCGGATTGCTCTTGGCTACTTGGTGCGCCGGATATTGCGCTTTCCACCATTTCACAAAGCGAGCTTCCCGGGTTTCGGTGGCAACCGATTGGCGGTAGTGTTCGTTGGTGTTCACATACATCGTGTCGCAATACGTCATCAACTCAAACAAGATTTTCTCAAAATCCTGCAACCAGTAGACCGTTTTTACGCCCGATACTTCGAATGCTTTTTCTTTGGTTAATTTTTCGCCTTCCCAAACAGCAATGTGCGCGCTGGTTTCTTTCAAAAACAGGATTTCTTTTTGGGGGGCATAGGGCGCGTCGGGAAACAACAACAGGATGCTTTCTTCTTGGTCAACGCCCGACAAATAAAAAATATCACGGTGTTGGGCAAAAGGCAAGGTACTGTCGGCCGAAACCGGATAAATGTCGTTGGAGTTGAAAACCGCCACACTGTTGGGCTTCATTTGGGCCGTAAATTTGGCGCGGTTTTTTATAAATAACTGACGGTCTAGTTGATGGTATTTCATATGGAATACAAATTAGACCACAAATCTAATCAATCCATTTGTAATATCGCGCACCAATCAGGTGGGGAATTTCAGCTTCTATGCGGTCTAGTACCCATTCGTGTTTGGGCGAACGAACAGCAGTTTTTTGCTCTTTTTTGTGTAATTTTTCGTAGGTGTCAAACTCTAATTCTTGGCTGTTGGCCAATACGGTAAAGAGCTGCGACTTTTCAATTTGCGCTTGCCATCCAGTTTGAATTACCCCTTCAAACACTTTTGATTTGGATCCACTGCCGTAGGCCATAAAGCCAAATTTTTGCCCGCTAATTTCATCACCTCGAAGCTGGGCTTGCGTAAGCGCCGAGAGCAATCCCATAAAAATGGAGCCCGTGTATAAGTTGCCTATGATCGAAGAAGCTTGCTCGGCATCTTGCAATTTTTCAGTAACAAATTGTTTGTAAGCCTCTGATTTGCTCACTTCTTTGAGTTTGTTTTGGTAATCGGCTCCCGATTCAGTTCCGGATAAAAGCGGTTCGGTTGCGTCTAAGGCATAAATTTCACTCAACATTCTGCGGCCTTGAAAGGCATAAGGCAAGTGCATGATAATTTGCGACCAACTGTTATACAAAGAATCTGAAATTCCTGCTTTAGATTTGAAAGAAAAATAAGCCGCTTTGGTGCGGTCCATGTAACATTGGTTTGAATATTGTCCGTCAAAAACGGGTTGATCTTTGTGGATTTCGATCTCGGCTTCGAGTTGGCCCAACCAGGGTTCGTTGTGGTTGTTGCCTGTAATTTCTTTTTTAGTGATACTGCGGTAGGGCTTGAAAAAATCAAATACGCCTTTACTACTGGCGGCCCAGTTGTTGTCAAACGCAATAATGCTCGGATTTGCTGAAAGCAGAAAGGCCGTGGCTCCAGCCCCTTGGGTGTATTCGCCAGTAGATTTTAAATCGTATTTGGCGATGTCAGTGGTCACCACAATGGCTTTTTGATCGGGGTTCATTCGCACAAAATCTAAGCAGTTTTGCAGCGCGTCGACTCCGCCAATGCAAGCAAAAGTAAAATCAACCACGTCGCAATGGGAAAGGGAATCTTCTCCAAATTTTTGTTCCACCAATTGAATCAAAAAGGAAGCAATGGGTTTGGAACTGTCTAGGCTGCTTTCTGTGCCCACATAAATACGCGCCACTTCGGCCAAATTTATTTCGTTTTGTTCGATGAGTTTAGTCAAGGCATTCGCGCCAAACACCACCGGATCCTGATACACATCGGGCAATGTTATCTTGAGTAATCCCAAGCCTTTTTCTAGTTTTTCGGCTTCAATATTTCGTTGAGCTGCCAAGCTCGCAATGGGCAAATGCAGCGGAGCTACATCAAAGGCAAGTGCATCAATTCCTGGATTCATATGTGAAATTATTAAGCAGGTAAAATTACAATTAACTACATCTACTAATGCACCATTTGCTTTTGAAATTATGCTGTGTTGTGATTTTTATGAAATTCAAACATTTCAGCCCACAATTTTGTTTATTTCCACTTTTGCCTACTGTTCTCACGCCAAATATTGGTAAATTCGCCTAAAATTTGTTAGTTATGCGCAGCTTTATTCTTGTTCTCTTGGTTCCTGTTTTGATTTTTGCTCAAGAAAAATCGCCCTATGCCTTGTTTACCAAATCAGGAAATAAAACCAATTATGCCAAGTTGTTGCGACAGGCAGCCAAAAGCGAAGTAGTGTTGTTTGGTGAATACCACGACAATTCGATAGTGCATTGGTTAGAGTTCGAGTTAGCCAAAGATTTAGCGGCCAAAGCGCCCTTAGTTTTGGGTGCCGAAATGTTTGAAGCCGATAACCAGTCGCAACTCAACGCCTATTTGGCCGGAACAATCAACCAGAAACAATTAGATAGCTTGGCTCGCTTGTGGCCGAATTACAAAACCGATTACAAGCTCTTGGTTGACTGGGCCAAAGAAAAAACGTTGCCTTTTATTGCAACTAATATTCCCCGTAAATACGCCAGTTTGGTCTACAAAAAAGGATTTGACGCTTTATTGGATTTGCCTGAACAAGAAAAATCTTGGATGGTGCCTTTGCCTATTTATTACGACGCCAGTTTGCCCGGGTATGCCAATATGCTAGCCGAAATGGGTGGGCATGGCGGAGACAATTTACCCAAAGC
>CAMBOW010000111.1 GCA_945869365.1 Flavobacterium psychrophilum
ACCAAACCAACCGGAAAATTACGCGGATTTGAAGGCGGTGATTTGCGTGGAGTCATTCAAAAAATAGACGAAGGCTACTTTGATGCTTTGGGAATCAATGCGATTTGGATGACACCCGTGGTGGAACAAATTCACGATGGGGTGGACGAAGGAACCGGGTTTAGTTATGGATTTCACGGCTATTGGACCCGCGATTGGACGGCCTTGGATCCCAATTTTGGTACCGAAGCCGACTTGAAAGAATTGGTGGATAAAGCGCATGCGCATGGCATTCGCGTGTTGTTGGACGCCGTGGTGAATCACACCGGACCAGTCACGCCTGAAGATGCGGTGTATCCAGAAGCTTGGGTGCGTACCAGTCCAAAATGCACTTACAAATCCTACGATACCTACATTACGTGTACCTTGGTAGAGAATTTGCCCGACGTGAAAACCGAGAGTAACAATTCGGTTCAGGTTCCTCCTTTTTTGGCTGACAAATGGAAAGAAGAAGGCCGCTACGAAGCCGAGATGGCCTCGCTCGATCAGTTCTTTGCCAGCACGGGGTATCCGCAAGCGCCCCGGTATTACATCATGAAATGGTTGGCCGATTACATAACCAAATACGGCATTGATGGCTACCGTGTGGATACCGCCAAACACACCTCCGAATACGTGTGGGCCGATTTCAAGAAAATATGCGACGCCAAGTTTGCCGAATACAAGAAAAACAACCCCACAAAAGTCTTGGACAACAATCCGTTTTTTACCGTGGCCGAAGTATATGGCTACAACATCGGCGATAAATTGGCCTATAATTTTGGCGATCGTCGGGTGAATTATTTTGCCAATGGTTTCTCGGCGCTCATTAATTTTGATTTTAGAAACGAGGCCAAATTGGCCTACGAACCCTTGTTTTCGAAGTACTCAACCATTTTAAACAACGACCTCAAAGGGCATACGGTTATGAATTATATTTCGTCACACGACGACAGCTATCCGTTTGACAAAAAACGCGACCGTGCCTTTGAAAGTGCGACCAAATTGTTGTTGGCTCCCGGAATAGCCCAAGTGTACTACGGCGACGAAAGTGCGCGATCATTGGACATTGAGGGTACTCAAGGCGATGCAACCCTGCGCTCTTTCATGAATTGGGAGGCCATGCAAACAGACGAATTTTCTAAAAATGTGTTTAAACATTGGCGAAAATTGGGTGTGTTTAGAAAAAACCATCCATCCATTGGCGCAGGAGTGCACAAAAAGATAGCCGATAAAAACTATGTGTTTTCGCGCAAATGGACGCTTGGAAAGTATACCGATCAAGTAGTTGTAGGCCTAGATTTGCCATTGGGCAGCAAGACCATTTCGGCGGGAACCGTCTTCGTAAACGGCACCAAAGTGCGCGATGCCTATTCTGGAAAAACAGCGGTAGTGACCAACGGAAAAATTACCCTCAATACCCCCGCAACCCTTTTATTAATCGAAAAACAATAACATGAAAAAAGTAGTCGTACTCCTTTGCTTAGCCTTAGGAATTTTTAGCTGTAAAAAAGCCGAAGAAACCCCAAAAGTTATTCCCGAAATTGCCGCAGTTACGCCCGAATTGGCTGATAACGCCGTGATTTATGAAGTGAATATTCGTCAGTATTCGCCCGAGGGAACCTTTAACGCCTTTACTCAAGATATTCCCAAGTTGAAAGAAATGGGGGTAAAGATTTTGTGGTTGATGCCCATCCATGAAATTGGATTAAAAAACCGCAAAGCCAAAGGCGATACTTCTATTGAACAAATCACCGATCCAAAAGAAAGAGAGAAATACTTGGGCAGCTACTATTCGGTAAAAGACTACCGCAGCATTAATGCTAAGTTTGGAACCAAAGCCGATTTTGCCAAATTAGTTCAAACGGCTCATGAAAACGGCATCTATGTTATCTTAGACTGGGTAGCCAACCACACCGCTTGGGATCATCCATGGGTTACGGCTCATTCAGACTATTACACGCGTGACAAAGCCGGAAAAATGATCGCGCCTTTTGATTGGACCGATGTAGTCGAGTTGGACTTCAACAACAAGGCCATGCGTAAAGCCATGGTGGACGATATGAAATACTGGCTTACCGATTTGAATATTGACGGATTCCGTTGTGATGTAGCCGGTGAAGTACCCACCGATTTTTGGGATGCCACTCGAGTAGAATTAAACAAAGCAAAACCGATTTTCTTCTTGGCCGAAGCCGAAAAACCAGAGTTGTTGAAAAATGCATTTGACATGCAATACGGTTGGGAAGCCCACCATTTGTATAACCAAATTGCAAAAGGCGAGAAAACCGTAAAAGACTTTGACACCTACATGACCAAAATTGATACGGTCTTGCAAAAAGACGACATCAACATGAACTTTACGTCCAACCACGACGAGAATTCGTGGAATGGAACCGAATACGAGCGCATGGGCGATGCCGTTGAAACTTTTGCGGCCTTGAGTTATACCATGCCGGGGATGCCCTTAATTTACAACGGTCAAGAATATGATTTGAAAAAACGCCTCCGCTTTTTTGAGAAAGATACCATCCCACATACAGCCGGTAAAATGGGTGCGATTTACGAAAAACTCGGTAGCTTAAAAACCAATAATATAGCCTTGCACGGCGGAAAAGTAAAAGCATCTTATGTGCGTTTGGCCACATCCAACGACACTAACGTTTTGGCTTTTGTCCGCGAAAAAGACGGCAAAAAAGTGATCTATGTAGCCAATATGAGCAAAAAACCAAACACATTTACTTTCCCGGTTGAGGGCAGTTTTGCCGATTACATGAGCGGCGAAAAAGTAGTATTGGCCAAAGACCAGTCCCACAGTTTTAAACCTTGGGAGTACAAAATATTCGTACAATAACAACAAAAGATGGCGCTGCTCGAGTAATTTAGCAGCGCTATTTTTTTATACCATTCCATGAGCAAGCATTTTGATCTTATTGTTGTAGGCGGTGGTGCAGCTGGATTTTTTGCGGCCATCAATTGTGCCGAAAGTCATCCGGGATTGCGCATTGCCATCTTAGAACGCGGACAAGAAGTGCTGGGCAAGGTGCGCATATCGGGCGGTGGACGTTGCAACGTAACCCACGCCTGTTTTGAACCCAATGCTTTGGTGAAATATTATCCCCGTGGAGAACGCGAATTGCGCGGTCCGTTCCACCAATTTTGTTCGGGCGATACGGTCGAGTGGTTTGCCCAACACGGAGTTGAGCTCAAAACCGAAGCCGACGGTCGCATGTTTCCTACATCCAATTCGTCTGAAACTATCGTGAGTTGTTTTACACAAACGGCCAAAAAACTAGGCATTGAAGTGTTGTTAGGACAATCGGTACAAGCCATTTTACTAGAAGAAACCGCCTGGAAAATCCATACGGTTACAGGCAATTTTAGTTGCGAGCAATTGCTGTTGGCAACGGGTAGCAACCCCAAAATCTGGGAGATGCTTCAGTCCTTGGGACACCAAATGGTTGCGCCAGTCCCTTCGTTATTTACATTCAATTGCAAAGACCCACGCATTGCCAACTTAATGGGAGTTTCTACCCAAGCGCGTGTGTCAGTAGTGGAAACAAAATTGCAAGAAACTGGCCCGTTGTTAGTCACCCATTGGGGGATGAGTGGTCCGGCGGTTTTGCGTTTGTCGGCCTGGGGCGCTCGATTATTGGCCGAAAAAAACTATCAATTTACCCTTCAAATCAATTGGTTGCCCGAACTATCTGTTTCTGAAATTTTGGCGCAATTGCAACAGTTTCGCATCGATTTGGCCAAACGCAGCGTGCAAAGCAAATCGCCTTTTGACCTACCCAATCGTTTGTGGGAAAGCCTTACGACTGCAGCCGGATTTGTGGAGCAAACAAAATGGGCCGACAGCACAAAAGTGCAGCTCCAACAATTGGCCGAACAATTGGGTAATGGCCAATTTAAGGTGAATGGGAAAAGCACGTTTAAAGAAGAATTTGTAACGGCCGGCGGACTTGACCTCAAAGAAGTGCACTTCAAGACCATGCAAAGCAAACGTTATCCGTCGCTGTATTTTGCCGGAGAAATTATCGATGTTGATGCCATTACCGGTGGATTTAATTTTCAGAACGCGTGGACTTCGGGCTTTATTGCTGCCAAAGCCATCGTTGAAAATCTAGCGGTTTAACCACCAAATGCTGGCGTTGAGTGCGCTGGCAAAACTCACCCAAAGCAAATAGGGAACCAGTAAATAGCCCGCAATTTTGTGAATATGACGAAATTGTGTCCAAGTTTCGTAGATCATCAACCACAACAAAACAATTTCAAGCAGCGCCAAAAGCGGATTGTGTAAGCCAAAAAACAAAATCGACCACAAGGCGTTCAATCCCAACTGAATCCAGAAAAACCGCAGCGCTTTTTTAATGGCTATTGGCTCGTAATCCATTCGGCTCCATACCAATCCTGCCGCAACTCCCATGGCCATATACAAACTGCTCCATACCGGTGCAAACACCCAATTGGGCGGATTAAAACTGGGTTTTACAATCGTCACATACCAGGTGGGTATCGCTTCGCGCGTCACCAAACCCGAGAGATAGCCAATGGCCAAACAACTCACAACAAAAATCGCAATTTTAAGGTATTTGTTCATGGGGGAAATTTTTTCAAATGTAGGGGTTTTTGTTGTAAAGCGTTCTGCAGTTAGCAATCAGCGTTTAGCCACGAATGCACGAATTAATTAATCCCGACGCTTCGGGACCGTTAAGAAACTCGA
>CAMBOW010000112.1 GCA_945869365.1 Flavobacterium psychrophilum
AACATTTGGGCGTTCATTAAAGGATCGGAAAAACCCGACGAAATTGTGGTGATTTCGGCCCATTATGATCATGTGGGTGTAAAGAATGGCGAAGTATACAACGGCGCCGACGACGACGGTTCCGGCACGGTAGCCCTATTGGAAATTGCCCAAGCCTTTCAACTGGCTCAAGCTGCCGGTCAAGGTCCTAAACGCTCGATCTTGATTTTGCATGTAACTGGCGAAGAACACGGCTTGCACGGTTCGCGCTATTATTCAGAAAATCCTTTGTTTCCCTTGGCCAATACGGTTGCCGACGTGAACATCGACATGATTGGTCGCCGCGACGAAAAACACGCCAACTCCAACGACTACATTTATTTAATTGGCTCCGATTACCTCTCCTCTGATTTGCATGCCATTTGCCAAAAAGCCAATGCCGATTTTGTGCACACCAACATCGATTACACCTTTAACGACAAAAACGATCCGAACCGCTTTTACTACCGCTCTGATCATTACAATTTTGCCAAACACAACATTCCCTCGGTATTTTTATTCAATGGCGTACACGCCGATTACCACCAAGCCTCAGACGAAGTCGATAAAATTGAATTTGACGCCCTGGCCAAACGTACCCAATTGGCCTTTGCCATCGCTTGGGAAATCGCGAATCGGGAGGAGAAGTTGAAGGTGGATAAGATGTAAGTTATGAGTTATGAGTTGGTTTTCTTAGAACTGTCTCTTATCTTGAATCTATTAGTCTGTTGTCTGGAATTTTGTCGGTTATCGGGAAGAGAAGTATTCTAAGAATGTAATAAGTAAATAAACAACATGAAAATATACAATACTGCTCTAATTTGTCTGTACTTATTTTTGTCTATTCCTTCTGTTTTCGGGCAGCGCGGTTATTATGACGCGCCCTACATTCGTTATGAAGCCGAGAGTGGATTAGCCGGGAGTACGGCAACAATTCTCCCCAAATCATACAAGCAATCTGACCTTCAATCAGAGGCTTCAGATCAGCAATGTGTGCTCCTTACAGGAACCGCACCAATTTTGACTTGGCAAATGCAGGAGCCTGCAGATGGTTTAGTTTTGCGCTACAGTGTACCCAATGGAACTTCAGCAACTGTAGGAGTATATGCAGGACAATCCCTTCTTACTGTACTTACTTTAACCTCAACTTGGTCTTGGGAATCATTATGGAATAATGGAAATCCTAATAATGTTGGGATAGTCAACCATAACCCGAAAATGCGTTTTGACGAAGTACGATACAAACTTCCCAGCTTGGCATCTGGAACGATTCAATTGGTTCAATTGAGTGGCGTAATAACGGTTGATTTTATAGAAATGGAAGCTGTTCCAGCGTTAGTTCCATTGCCAGCAACTGCGGTGGCTTATTCAGGAAACGGCAGTACACTTCAAACATTTATCAACAGCCATGGCGGGCAAACTATTTATCTCCCACCGGGAGTTTACAATGTAAATAGCCCACTTTATTTTGGGGTGGCAAATACAGCTTTGGTAGGAGCAGGAATGTGGTATTCACAAATCAATTTTACCAGCACAACCCAATATAATGGAGGTTTAACTGCCAATGCATCCAATATTAGCTATTCCAATTTGTATTTAACAACCAATGCTACTTCTAGAAGCAACTCCTACAAGGCTATAAATGGCGTTTACACCTCAGGTTCGTTAATTACCAATATTTGGGCCGAACATTTTGAATGTGGGGCATGGATTGCACAATATAATAGTGGCGGACCTGCTATTGCGGACGGATTTACATTGGCCCATTGCCGTTTTCGAAACAATTATGCAGATGGCATAAACCTGTGTAAAGGAACCTCAAATGCAATAGTTGAGCACTGTAATTTCAGAAATAATGGAGACGACGATCAAGCAATATGGTGTGCCAACGGCTTAGAATGTATCAACAACACCTTTCGTTATACGACCTCCGAAAACTGCTGGCGCGCTTCAGGAGTGGCGTTTTATGGCGGAAAAAACAACAAGGCTTACAATTTAATTATTAAGGATAATCTCGAATCGGGTATCCGACTAAGCAATAATTTTTCTGGAGTTGGTTTTAATGCATCGGGGTTGAATGAATTACACGACATTACGATCATTGGTTCAGGAACTCAAAATGACCTGTATAATCAGCGGGTTGGTGCCATCGATATTTTTTGTTCTTCCAATGCTGGAACACAAGTAAAAAACATTAAGTTGTCGAATATTGACATTATAGATTCCAAATGTGATGCCCTTTTGATTCAAAAAAAAGCGGGCGATGGCATCTATAATCTTGCTTTTGAAAATATAACGATAAACGGTACTGGAAAAGAATATCCGTTTAACAACGCTAATTCAAGTTCAACTCCAACTGGATTTTTTACTTCAATTAACAACTTTCCGAACGGAAATGCCACCTATTGTAATATGAACTATTCCAATCGAGGAGGAACAGCAACCACTAATGAAAACACGATAGGATTAGGCCCTTTCAGTTGGGGTCAATTGCCCGGATGTATCTTAGGGACAACCGAAACCGAAGGTGATGCCCTTTTATTTTATCCGAATCCTGCAAAAAACCAAGTAACAATTGTTACTCCATTGGCAAATAGCCAACTGTCTATTTATTCTAGCAGCGGAAAATTGATACGGCATTGCGATCTGTCATCTGAAAGGCAGTCAATCGACATCAGTGAATTTTCATCTGGACTTTATTTTTTGGTGCTAAAAAATGAAAAAAGCAGGTGTACCTCAAAACTGATAAAGCAAAACTAATTGAACGGGTATTGAAAACCCAAAAAGTTCTTAGTATACTTTTAGAACCTGAAACTTGAAACCTGAAACAAGGCGATAGTCGACAGATGAAGCGAAGCGGAATAAACTTTTAAAACAAAAAAAGCCCCAAGAAAACTTGGAGCTTTTGAAATCCTGGGTGGCTGACCGGGCTCGAACCGGCGACCCGCGGCACCACAAACCACTACTCTAACCAACTGAGCTACAACCACCATTTTTACGAGCGCAAATGTATTGTAAAACTTTTACGTACACAAAGAAAAAACCAATATTTTTACTTCAAATCGGCTAAACTATTGACGGCCAAACACCTCTCTACCGTAAAGCCTTCGGCGTGCTCAACGCCTATCAATCGGCCTAAATCGCGTGCACGGTAGGTAATGCTGTCGCTAAAATTTACCGATGAGATGGGCGTTTCTGGTTCATCGGCATTGGGGTTGAAAAATTGGGATGAATAGGCCTGTACAGCATTCAATTTATGTGTCATAAATCCACTAATATCTACTGCAAAATGAGGTTCCAAATTTTCCCATTGAATGTAATGGTAGATGTGTTTCGGACGCCAAGCTTTTTGGACTTGTCCGTTGTATTCGGTTTTAATTTTTATTAACCCAGATAAAAAACAGGCATCCGAAACCAATTGACTGCCTTTGCCGTGATCGATGTGGCGGTCTTTGATCGCATTACACAACACTACCTCGGGTTGGTATTTGCGAATCATCTTGATCACTTCGAGTTGGTGGGCTTCGTCATTTACAAAAAAACCATCGCGAAAATTCAAATTTTCCCGCAATTGAACACCCATGGCTTCGGCTCCTTTTTGGGCCTCGGCATCGCGTATAGGCACCGAACCACGAGTGCCCAATTCGCCTCGAGTAAGGTCAACAATAGCAACTTTTTTCCCTAAAGAAACTTCTTTGGCCAAGGTGCCACCACAACCCAATTCGACATCATCGGGATGCGCACCAAAGGCAAGTATATCAACTTTCATCATAATATAGTATTAGTACATGAGTACTTGTTTCATGGTTTGTGCTTTGTGCACCGTTTCGGCAAATTCCGATTCGGGCAAACTGCCGCTGGTAATGCCACAGCCCACATAAATATGCGCCTGCTCATTTGCCAAATTCATGCAGCGCAAATTAACAAATAAATCGACTTGGTTGTTGCCCAGAATTTCGCCCAAAAATCCGCTATAAAATTGACGATCATAGCCTTCTTCTTGGCCTATAAATTGCAAGGCAGCAGCTTTGGGCATGCCACAAACGGCTGGGGTTGGATGCAACTGTTGCAGCAAATTTTGTAAAGAAAAACCGGTATGCAACTGCGCTCTAATTTCTGTCTTGAGGTGAAGCAAAGATCCCGCTTGCTGGGTATGAGGACCAGTAAGTTTAAGGCGTTCGCAAAACGGCTGAAGTTGCGCAACCATGTAATCGGTAACCACTTGCTGTTCCTGTTTTTCTTTTGCGCCCCAACTGGGATTATCAGTAATTTTTTGGGTGCCCGCTAAGGCAATGGTGTGTATGGTTTGATCTTGAATTTTCACCAATTGCTCTGGACTGGCACCCAACCACAAACCGGTTTCGGGATGAAACCAAGCATAGCAAAAAGCCGTGGGATACAATGAAAACAATCGGTCGATGATTGCTGACATTGCAACGTCAGGCCAAGTTGTATTTTCTTTGCGCGAAAGCACCACTTTTTCAAATTGGCCCGTTTGTATGCTCGAAATGGCTTTAGAAACGAGCGATTCAAAATCAACTTTTGCAGATTCCACAAAAGGAGTATCAACGGAAAATAGGGTTGCAGTTGAGTCTTCAAATTCCGCTACTAGAACTTGGGATTTTTGAGTCGGAATGCAGTAATTGGATGTTCCATCAAAAGTGGCAAATACAAAACCCGCATCTTGAAAATTT
>CAMBOW010000113.1 GCA_945869365.1 Flavobacterium psychrophilum
CAACTGGTTATGCTGTAGCGCCAATGGTAGAAAAATTGGCTAAAGAAAACGGCGGTGATTTTACCAAATATGCCCATGCCTGCATTGACTTGAGTTTGTATGCATCGGTAGATAAAGTAAAAGCATTCTTGGATGCGCCTGCTCAAGGAATGTTGGACAACGATCCATTACAAGTTTTATCAGCTGATTTATTGGCGCATTTGTCGTCTAAATCGGATGCGATTGCCAAAGCACAAAATGATTTTGGAGCGGCCTACCGTTTATTGGTTGAAGGCTTGCGCGAATCAAAAATTGGTTCAATCAAATACCCGGATGCCAACTCTACTTTGCGTCTCACGTACGGAAAAGTAAAAGCATTGCCGGCTGACAAACGCAATGATGCCAAAATTAACAACTACACGACCATGGAAGGCATGGTTAAAAAATACAAAAAAGGCGACGAAGAATTTGATTTGCCTCAACGTATTTTAGACCTATACAAAGCCAAAGACTACGGTCGTTTTGCCGATAAAGACGGCAGTTTACATGTGAATTTCTTGACCGACAACGACATTACTGGAGGAAATTCCGGCTCACCAGTTTTGAACGGAAAAGGCGAATTAATTGGTTTGGCCTTTGACGGAAACATCGAAGCCATGGCCGGTGATGTAATTTTTGATAACAAATTGCAACGTACCATCAATGTGGACATTCGTTTTGTGTTATGGGTAATCGAGAACTACTCGGGCGCCAAACACATTGTGGATGAAATGACGTTGGTGAAATAAGTTAGTCGTAAAGTCGAAAGTTTGAAGCGGGAAGCTTGAAGCTTGTAACATGGATACTTAGAACGGCAGTAGGCGATGAGCTTGCTGCTGTTTTTTTTATGTTATAGTTGGAAGTTGGAAGTGGGGAGCGGGAAGTTTTTGCCACGAATGCACGAGTTAGATTAACGATTAACGATTTTTGATTAGTAAAGTATACTAAGAACGGCTGATGGCTGATGGCTGTCAGCTGATAGCTTTTAGCTTTTAGCCACGAATGCATGAATTTGAAATTCTAATATTTCGCAATACAAATTTCAATTTCTGAATTAATCATAATTATTTCAAAAGGTTTTTTTATGTACCGGTCTATGAAAAAAATAATAAACTCAATTAATATTAATTTATCATTCAATACAAATCAGAATTAGTATTTTTGAGTTTGTTAGATTTAAGTATGAAAATAAATAGTTGCATTTTATTTCTCTTCCCTTTTTTCATGTTGGCTCAAACCAATTTTGATAAAGGTGTAGCCTTATTTGATCAGGAACAATTCGAATTGGCCAAAGGCTATTTTGCCAAAGAGCTCAGTGTGTCACCATCCAATACCAAATTCATTGAATACTTGGGCGATATTGCGAGTCATGCCAACAAGTGGGAAACAGCGGCCAGTTATTACAAGAAACTAACTGTTTTAAACACAAAAAATGCCAATTACTTCTTTAAATACGGTGGGGCATTGGGTATGCGTGCAAAAACAGAAGGAAAATGGGTAGCCATTCGGGTGGTTGGTGACAGTAAAGAATCGCTAGAGCAAGCCATTGTTCTCAGTCCCAATCACATTGAAGCCCGCTGGGCATTGCTCGAATATTATTTGCAATTACCGGTTTTTGTGGGCGGTAGCGAAACCAAAGCCCAACAATATGCCAGCGCATTGGCAAGAATCTCACCCGTAGATGGCTATTTAGCCAAAGCGCATATTGATGAACATTACAAACGTTACAAAAATGCCGAAGTCCACTACATTAAAGCCGTTGAGGTTGGTGGATCAAAGCATACCTACGAGCGATTGGCTCAATTGTACAAAGACAAATTTCACGATCCGGACAAAGCCTTAAGAGTATTAGACAACTACAAGAAACGAAACAAATCCTAGATGAGAACTCATTTTATAGCCATCGGTGGTGCCGCCATGCACAACTTAGCATTAGCTCTGCATTTCAAAGGATATCGCGTAACGGGTAGCGACGACGCCGTGTTTGAGCCGTCTAAATCGCGTTTGCAAAAGCAAGGCTTATTGCCTGTCGAACTGGGCTGGTTCCCCGAAAAAATCACATCCGACCTTGAGGCCATTATCTTGGGTATGCACGCCAAAGCCGACAATCCTGAGTTGTTGCGCGCCAAGGAGCTGGGACTTACAATTTATTCCTATCCCGAATTTTTATACGAACAATCCAAAAATAAAACCCGCGTTGTGATAGGCGGTTCGCACGGAAAAACCACCATTACGTCTATGATTTTGCATGTGATGCATTACCATGGCATTGCGGTTGATTATATGGTAGGTGCGCAATTGGAAGGATTTGACACCATGGTACACCTCACCGAAACCAATGATTTTATCGTGCTAGAAGGTGATGAATATTTGTCGTCACCCATAGATCGCCGACCTAAATTTCATTTGTATCAACCCAATATTGCCTTGATTTCGGGAATTGCTTGGGATCACATTAACGTGTTTCCTACCTATGAAAATTACGTGTCGCAATTTGAAGAATTCATTGCCAAAATTACGGCCGGTGGAATCTTAGTCTACAATGCCGAAGATCCCGAAGTATTACGTGTAGCCGAAGCCGCAACCAATCCCATCCGTAAATTACCTTATGTAACGCCCGAGTATGAAGTTTCAAATGGTGTTACACTATTATCCACACCCGAAGGCCCAATGCCTATTGAAGTGTTTGGGGCGCACAACCTCAATAATTTAGCCGGTGCCAAATGGATCTGCCAAAATATGGGCGTAGACGAAGCCGAGTTTTACGAAGCGATTGCCACCTTTAAAGGCGCCTCAAAGCGTTTAGAAAAAATTGCCGAAAGTACCAGCAAAGTGGCCTATAAAGATTTTGCCCATTCGCCCTCCAAAGTTGCCGCAACTACCAAAGCTGTGAAAGAACAATATCCCGATCGCACTTTGATTGCCTGTTTGGAATTGCACACCTACAGCAGTTTGAATGCCGAATTTCTAAAAGAATACCAAGGCGCGCTCGATCATGCCGATGTAGCCGTGGTGTTTTATTCGCCCGATGCGGTAAAAATTAAACAACTCGACGAAGTCTCCTATGACCAAATTGCCCAATCGTTTCAGCGGGATGATTTGATTATTTACACCAATCCACAAGCGTTTCAAGACTATTTGTTTGGCTTAGAATTTTCAAATTCGGCCTTGTTGCTCATGAGTTCGGGTAATTACGGCGGGCTTAATTTTGAGGCGCTCAAAACCTTGATTGAAGCCTAAATACTATACTTTTTATATGCCTAATCCTTTTTTACACGCCTTATCTTATGTCAGAACCCACTTCATTTCCCATTCGGTATTGGGCCGAATCTGATCGTCCCCGAGAAAAATTAGCCTTGCAAGGCAGTCAAGCAGTCAGCGATTCCGAACTGCTGGCTATATTGCTGGGTACCGGCTCCAGATCGGAGTCAGCTTTAGATTTGGCCCGACGCATCTTGAGTCATTTTGATTACAATTTGCAGGCCTTTTCAAAAGCCAACAGTGCCCAATTGCAAAAATTTCGCGGAATTGGGGCAGCCAAAGCGCTCACCTTAGTGGCCGCCCTAGAATTGGGTAGACGCTGTCGAACCCAAGACCCCGTTTTGTTGACCGAAGTCAAATCGAGTCATCACGTTTTTGAACTCATGCAGCCACTTTTGGGAGTCTTGCCGCACGAAGAGTTTTGGATTATTTACCTCAATAATTCCAACAAAGTGATACATAAAGCGCAACTCAGCAAAGGAGGCATTACGGGCACAGTGGTCGATGTGCGCTTGGTGTATAAACGGGCCTTAGAATTGGGAGCGGTACAACTCGTTTTGTGTCACAATCATCCGTCAGGCACCTTGAAGCCCAGTGATGCCGACATTCAACTCACCAAAAAACTCAAACAAGCCGGCAGTTTGCTCGACGTAAAAGTGTTGGATCATCTCATTGTAACCGAGGCCAATTATTTTAGTTTTGCCGACGCAGGTATTTTGTAAATCGGGCTGATGCATGGTTTATTTTACGACATTTGTCCTTGATTCTAATTTATGAAAAACAGCATTCAGCATATCTTTTTTGATTTGGACCATACGCTCTGGGATTTTGATAAAAACTCAGAATTGGCATTTGCCCGCATTTTTGAGGCCAACTACCCGCATGTTCAAATAGATGATTTTATTGCGGTGTATATTCCCATCAATAAAGCCTGTTGGCAATTGTATCAAGTAGATCAAATGAGTCACGACGAATTGCGTTACCAGCGACTCAAACAGTCTTTTGACGCGTTGGATGTAGCCATTTCAGATCAGGAAATCAACCAAATTGCCATAGATTATATCGAGTATTTGCCCGAGTTTAATCACTTGTTTGATGGCGTGCATGAGGTGTTGGATTATTTGCAAACCAAGTACCACTTGCATGTCATTACTAATGGCTTTGCCCAAGTGCAAGACCGTAAACTCGATCGATCAAACCTAACACCCTACTTTAAAACAATTACCAACTCAGAACAAGCGGGCGCCAAAAAACCCAATCCGATCATTTTTGATCATGCGCTACAAGTGGCGACAGCTACCAAATCAAATAGCGTCATGATCGGTGATTCGCTTGATGCCGATGTGCTTGGT
>CAMBOW010000114.1 GCA_945869365.1 Flavobacterium psychrophilum
GAGGCCGATGCCAATTATGTGGTAAATACCCAACGCGGCACCAATTTAGAAAAATTGGGTGTAAAGATCCAAACCTCGGAGCACGTTTTGGCTGCTTTTGTAGGATTGGATGTGGACAATGTAATCATTGAATTAGACGCCTCAGAACCACCAATTATGGACGGTTCGTCAAAATATTTTATTGAAGCCATAGAAAAAGCCGGCATCGTAGAACAAGAAGCCGAACGCAAATACTATGTGGTGAAAGAAGTGATTTCCTATTCAGACGAAGCAACTGGCAGTGAAATCTTAGTAATGCCCTGCGACGATTACCAAGTAACTGCGATGGTAGATTTTGGCACCAAAGTATTGGGTACCCAAAACGCGACCATGAAAAGTATTTCTCATTTTAAAGACGAGATTTCTAATGCGCGTACGTTTAGTTTTTTACACGAACTCGAATCTTTATTGCAACACGGTTTAATAAAAGGTGGTGATTTGAATAACGCCATAGTTTATGTCGATAAAGAAATATCGGAGAGCACCATGGAAAGCCTTAAAATTGCTTTTGGTAAAGACGAAATTACCGTTAAACCAAATGGGATTCTAGACAACCTTACCTTGCATCATCCCAATGAAGCCGCTCGCCATAAATTACTCGATGTAGTAGGTGATTTGGCACTTATTGGAATGCGCATTAAAGGAAAAGTGATTGCCAACAAACCGGGACATTTTGTCAATACCCAATTTGCCAAAAAAATGGCCAAAATTATCAAAATTGAGCAACGCAACCAGGTGCCGGTCTATGATTTGAATCAGGAGCCGCTCATGGATATCCATAAAATTATGGCCATGTTGCCGCACCGTCCACCATTTTTGTTGGTGGATAAAATATTTGAATTATCCGAAACACATGTAGTGGGCTTGAAAAATGTGACCATGAACGAACCGTTCTTTGTGGGACATTTTCCAAACGCACCGGTAATGCCAGGTGTTTTAATTGTAGAAGCCATGGCGCAAACCGGCGGAATTTTAGTATTAAGTACGGTGCCAGATCCTGAAAATTACTTGACTTTTTTCATGAAAATTGACAATGTAAAATTTAAACACAAAGTGCTTCCTGGGGACACTTTGATATTTAAATGTGAACTCATTACTCCCATACGTCGCGGGATTTGCCACATGCAAGCCAATGCCTATGCCAACGGAAAATTGGTAGCCGAGGCCGAATTAATGGCACAAATAGCGAAAAAACAATAAATAGCACAGCACATGAATCAACCTTTAGCTTATGTACATCCGGGCGCTAAAATTGCCAAAAATGTAGTAATCGAACCGTTTACTACTATTCATAATAATGTCGTGATTGGAGATGGTACTTGGATCGGATCAAACGTGACCATCATGGAAGGTGCTCGCATCGGAAAAAACTGCAACATTTTTCCCGGAGCAGTAATATCTGCCGTTCCACAAGATTTAAAATTTGGCGGCGAAGATTCGTTGGCCATTATTGGCGACAATTGTACCATTCGAGAATGCGTAACCATCAACCGCGGTACTATTGCTTCGGGTCAAACCACCATCGGAAACAATTGTTTAGTAATGGCTACGGCGCATATTGCGCACGATTGTCACATTGGAGATAACGCCATCATTGTAAATGGAGTTGCTTTAGCCGGTCACGTTACGGTTGGTAATTATGCCATCATTGGCGGATTGGCCGCCATACACCAATTTATTCACGTGGGCGATCATGCGATGGTTTCGGGAGGATCTTTGGTGCGTAAAGACGTACCGCCGTATACCAAAGCGGCCAAAGAGCCTTTGTCTTATGTAGGAATAAACTCGGTTGGATTGCGTCGCAGAGGATTTACCACCGAAAAAATTAGAGAAATTCAAGATATTTACCGCATCTTGTACCAAAAAAATTACAATACGTCTCAAGCCGTCAGTATCATTGAAGGCGAAATGGAAGCCACACCAGAACGCGATGAAATCCTCGATTTTATCCGTAATTCTTCGCGTGGAATCATGAAAGGGTATTCTGGAAATTATTAATAGTAACAAGGTTTAATCGGTTATTTGTTTAATCGAAACAACAAGTAATCCCATCAACAAACAAACTACAACATGGCAAGTACATCAGACATCAAAAACGGATTGTGTATTAAATACAACAACGACATTTATAAAATCATCGAATTTTTGCACGTAAAACCAGGGAAAGGACCTGCGTTTGTGCGTACTAAATTGAGAAGTTTAACCAACGGAAAAGTACTAGATAATACCTTTTCAGCCGGACACAAAATCGACGAAGTGCGGGTTGAAAACCACAAATTTCAATTTTTGTATCCAGAAGGAGATTTGTTTCACTTCATGAATGTGGAGTCTTTTGAGCAAATATCCTTAAACAAAAACATCTTGGATTCGCCCGAATTATTAAAAGAAGGCGAAAACGTGATGGTGAGCATCAATACCGAAACCGATTTGCCTTTATCAGTTGATATGCCAGCTTCGGTAGTATTAGTCGTTACCTATGCAGAACCTGGCGTAAAAGGAAATACCGCTACCAATGCCACCAAATCGGCTACCGTTGAAACTGGTGCGCAAATAAATGTGCCTTTGTTTATTAACGAGGGAGATAAGATAAAAATCGATACATCAAACGGAAATTACATGGAGCGCGTAAAAGAATAGCACTCTAACCCCCAAAGGGGGAATAGTATATGAAATTCAATACAACACATACGTTACAAGAAATTGCTAAAATCATTGGTTGCTCCTATTTGGGTGCCGATGATTTTCCGGTCTTTGGGATGAACGAAATACACGTGGTAACCCCAGGTGACATTGTTTTTGTCGATCACCCCAAGTACTATGATAAAGCTTTGCAATCGGCCGCTACGATCGTGTTGATTAACAAAGAAGTGGAATGTCCTGCGGGAAAAGCATTGTTAATCTCGGATGATCCTTTTCGCGATTTTAGTGTACTTACGCGCCATTTTATGCCATTTGTTTCGGCTCAGGCTGCCATTTCGGCCAGTGCTCAAATTGGCGAAGGAACGGTAATACAACCCAATTGTTTTGTGGGTAACCACGTGAAAATTGGCCGTAATTGTCTCATTCATGCTAATGTTACGCTCTACGATCATACTGTAATAGGAAATGATGTGATTATTCATTCGGGTACTGTTTTGGGTGCCGATGCATTTTATTACAAAAAACGTCCGGAAGGATACGACCAATTGCTTTCAGGCGGTCGAGTAGTTGTTGAAGACCAGGTAGGAATTGGCGCGCTTTGCACCATTGATAAAGGAGTTACCGGTGACACTACCATTGGATGGGGAACCAAAATTGACAACCAAGTACATGTGGGTCATGACACGGTAATCGGAAAAAAATGCTTGATTGCATCCCAAACCGGAATAGCTGGCTGTGTGATTATCAAAGACGAGGTGACACTTTGGGGACAAGTAGGAACGACCAGCGGAATTACGATTGGAGAAAAAGCAGTAATCTTGGGTCAAACTGGCGTGACCAAATCGGTAGAAGGAGGCAAAACTTATTTTGGAACTCCTATAGAAGAGTCTCGCGAAAAACTAAAGCAATTGGCCAACATCAAACGTATACCCGAAATACTAATTAAACTCAAATAAGATGTCTGCAAAGAAAATTGTCATAGATTTTTATAAATCAGATGCTTTGATTAATCCCGAAATCATGGATACCTTTTTACATCCGGATATTCAAGTGGAATGGAGAAGTAGCAAAGGCACAATTCAAATGGATCGACATGATATTTTAGAATTGGCTACAACACTTGGGAAAGCCTACGTGCGATCAAAAGTGCGCATTAGCCAAATGGTGAAAGAAGGCGATACGATAGCCGTGTATTATTCGCACTACATTAAAACCGTTGAAAATCCGAGAGAAGAGATGTTATTGGCGCACTTTATGGCCTTTTGGGAAATCAAAGACGACAAATTATTCAAAGGCTATCAAATAAGCCAATTGCCTTAAATTATTTCAACAAAAAAACTTTAAAAGTAACGCCCAAAACCTTACTTTTGCCAAGCATTTTTTCAAATCAAATAGATAACCTATCATGAGTGTTTTAGTTAATAAAGATTCAAAAATTATTGTTCAAGGGTTTACCGGAAGTGAAGGAACATTTCACGCTTCACAAATGATCGAATACGGAACCAATGTAGTAGGAGGGGTAACACCCGGAAAAGGTGGAAGTACGCATTTGGATCGTCCCGTTTTTAATACGGTAAAAGATGCCGTAGATCAAGCCGGAGCTGATACCACCATTATTTTTGTACCACCCGCTTTTGCAGCTGATGCCATTATGGAAGCCGCCGATGCTGGAATCAAAGTAATCATCACCATCACCGAAGGAATTCCAGTTGCCGATATGATTCGTGCCAACAACTACATCAAAGAAAGAAATTGCACACTTATAGGACCTAACTGCCCAGGCGTAATTACTCCCGGTGAAGCCAAAGTGGGTATTATGCCCGGATTTGTATTCAAAAAAGGAACAGTTGGTATTGTATCCAAATCGGGAACCTTAACCTATGAAGCTGCCGATCAGGTAGTAAAACAAGGTATGGGAATTACTACAGCTATTGGTATT
>CAMBOW010000115.1 GCA_945869365.1 Flavobacterium psychrophilum
AACGCGTACAAACCAATGAAAATATAATCAGTAAAAACTTTTCACATATTGTGACCAATGCCTTATTATTTGTAGATGTATTGGCTTTTCGTCACTATTTAACTGCCGGAGAAATTCCAGAGAAATACGTGAAAAAAATGGAAGAAACACTGGTGAGTCTCATGAGTTTGGCGCTGAAAACCAAATCAAATAAATCACCACACGATGATCTACTCATCAAGCTATTTGAAGCATCGGTGCGCTATACTAAACTCGATAAATACTCCTCCTCTAGCTTAGACGCCTTGGCATTTGATTATTTTACCGATCCATTGGCGAAATATTATTTACTGGATATGGCCGGTTTGGCTTTGTGGAGTGACAGCCAACTCGACAACGAAGAACGATTTTTCTTGTACCAAGTAGCCCAGCAACTTAATATTGACGATGCGTTTGTAGCAAGCAGCATTGTTGACACAGCCGAATTTATTGCCCAATACAAAACCGAGATCCCCTATTTTAATTACGCCAATCCGGTGAAGCATTTTTACGATCATTCTACCCAGTTGGTGACTACGCTCATTCAGCGCAATAAAAAACGCTTGGCCAAAGAAATCTCCGAAAGCAAAGAATTGATGGTGTTATTGGCGCATTCCACGCAACGAGACTTAGACAAAGACGAAAAAAAGAAGGTCAAGAAACAACTGCTTGACATTTGCAAAACAGTTCCTTCGTTGACCATCTTCTTAATTCCAGGTGGCAGTTTATTGTTGCCGCTATTGGTAAAATTTATTCCGCAATTGTTGCCTTCGTCGTTTAATGAAAACTTAGAAGACGTTTAGAATTTTAATTGGTATACTTCGTCCAAATCTACATCTGAACTAAAGGTAACATTCAAATCAGTAACATAACCCGAGTTTAATCCGTAGGCCCAGCCGTGTAAATACAACTCTTGTTTGTTTTTCCAGGCCGATTGCACAATGGAAGTTTTAGCCAAATCAAAGACCTGCTCTTTTACGTTGATTTCTACAAAAGCATTAAAACGCTCTTGCTCGTTTTCGATTGCGTCCAAATAGGAATGGTGCAAACGATAAATGTCTTTGATGTGTCTGATCCAATTGTCGATTATGCCTATCGAATCGTTGCCCATCGCTGCTTTAATACCTCCGCAACCATAATGTCCGCATACAATGACGTGTTTTACTTTGAGTACATTCACCGCATAATCCAACACACTCAGCATATTCATGTCTGAATGAATGACCATATTGGCAATGTTTCGATGCACAAATACTTCGCCTGGTTTGGCACCAATAATTTCGTTGGCCGGCACCCGACTGTCGGAACAGCCTATCCAAAGCAAGGGCGGGTTTTGCCCTTTGGATAAATCACGAAAATAATCCGGATTTAAAGCCAATTGAGATTCAACCCAGGTTTTATTGTTCTCGAGTATTTTCTTGTAAAAATCGGTCATGTGCTGGTTTTGTTTAACTGCCATAAAACTACTGATTTTATTTGTATGAATTAAAATGCCCGTGAACTTAAAATGGATTTTTAAATTCTAGTTATTGCGCAAAAAAAGTAACTTCTCCGTTTGACAAATTATGCATCCCTCCAATAATTCCAACTTGTCCAGAAGCAATTAAATCATTTAATATAGGGCTGCGTTCTCTGATGGCCGACACCGTATGTGCCACATTGAGTTGCGCTACTTTTTCTACAAATTCAGCATTGGAAGAGTTGCGGTTGTTAATTTCGGTTTTTTCGCTTTGAATTGCCGGTTGAATTTTGTGTAACAAACCAGTTAAATTCCCCATTTCTACATGGTCGCAAGCGCCTTTTACGGCACCGCATTTGCTGTGACCTAATACCACAATAATTTTTGATCCGGCGACTTTGCAGGCAAATTCCATACTGCCTAAAATATCTTCATTGATAATATTTCCGGCAATTCGAATGCTGAAAATATCGCCCAAGCCTTGGTCAAAAATTAGTTCGGCCGAAGTTCGGGAATCAATACAACTCAAGATCACGGCAAAAGGATGTTGGCCGTCAAAGGTCTCATTGGCCTGCTCCAACAAGTTGCGATTTGCTTTCAAATTATTCATGAAGCGTTTGTTCCCGTCTTTCAAAATATCGATGGCCATCGCAGGAGTTATGGCTGCTTGCATTGCTTTATTTAATGTTTTCATAGGTGTGTTATTTTAGGTGTTGGGTTCAACAAATACATGTTTGTCTTCTTCGCCGGTTTCTACTAAACCATAGGCTTTTTTAAATCCAACTAATTTTACTTTAATGTGTTTTTCTTTTGAGGTTATTTTTTTGTATTCCTTGATCAAATCCAATACGTCGTGCGCAATATAGACGGTGTCGGTGGCATTAATCACCACTGAAGAATGCTCTGGTATAGAGGCTAAGGTTCCTTTGATGGCAGCTTTGTTTAAAAAAGAAACTTCTTGCGCCAAATCAATGTGGATGATATCGCCGTCGTGGTATTCTTCTTTTCTAAATTGATAAGCCCGTTTTAGATTGCCTTTTAAAATAAAAATAATACTGATGAGAAGTCCCAAGGCCACTCCTTTTAATAAATCAGTTAAAACCACGGCCAATAAGGTGGCGATAAACGGAATAAACTGGTATTTCCCTTTTTTCCAAAAATGTTTGACAGTGGCAGGACTTGCCAATTTATACCCAATCAGCAACAGCACCGCAGCCAAAGTAGCCAACGGGATTTTGTTTAATAGTGTTGGGATGAGTAAGACACTCAAAAGCAACAATAGCCCGTGAATGATCGCCGATAATTTTGATTTAGCGCCTGCCGTATTATTTGCTGTAGTTCGCACTACGACAGAAGTCATTGGCAAACCACCCAATAAGGCACTGACCATATTGCCTATACCCTGTGCTTTTAACTCTACATTGGTGTCGGTAAATCGTTTTTGCTTGTCCATTCGGTCGGCTGCTTCAATGCAAAGCAAGGTTTCGATTGAAGCCACTACCGAGATTGTTAGGGCAATTACCCATACTTTTGAGTTGGTAAAAGCCGTAAAATCGGGCAATACAAAAATACCTTTCAATTCTTCGACTGAGGTGGGCACAGGCAAACTCACCAAATGTTCTTTAGAAATCGCTAGACTGCTTCCAGTTCGAATAAAAATTTCATTGATGATCCCACTGATAAGTACGGCGACTAGCGCTGCAGGAATCAATTTTATTTTTTTAAAAAAATCAATTTTAGTCCAGGCTATCAATATTAGTAAAGAAACTAACGTAATGAGAATAGCTCCAAGTTGTACATGCCCAATGAGTTGAAAAAGTTCGGAGAAAGAGTTTTCATAATCTGGCTGTTTAAAAGCCAAATCGCCTTCGTAATCTTTATCATACCCGAAAGCATGGGGAATTTGCTTTAAAAAAATTATAACCCCAATACCGGCCAACATTCCCTCAATTACATTGTTTGGGATGTAATTTGATAATGTTCCTGCTCGGATAAAGCCTAAAATAAGCTGAAAAATCCCGGCCAAAAAAACGGCAGTTAAAAAAATAGAAAACGTGCCCAAATCAGTAATTGATGTTAACACAATTGCGGTTAAACCAGCAGCAGGACCGGAGACACTTAAATGTGATTGGCTTAAGAAACCAACCACTATGCCGCCTACAATTCCTGAAATAATACCCGAAAACAAGGGAGCTCCCGAAGCCATTGCAATACCCAAACACAAAGGCAATGCTACCAAAAAAACCACTAAACCTGATGAAAAATCAGCTTTGAGGTTTGCAAAATAAGATGTTTTATTTGTCATACCTGTTTAAATTAATTAAATACAAAATCAGTCGCAGCTGCGATCAAAAAAAATGTATTAAACTAATTTAGGTGGCGGAATGAGGATTTCTCTGGGGAAATTGGTGCGTTTTGAAGCGTTTGCACCAGAAATTTTGGACGCATTACGAGCATAAAAGAAGGAAATATCAATAGGCAATTTTGCTTGACTTATATACTCTACTCCTTTTACTTCTTTGGACTCTTTTTCGTTTTCCTCGTCTGCAAAAGCATACGAAACGTTTTTATCAGCAAATTTCTTCACGAGTACCGAATAGGTCGGATAGGCGATTAAAGCCAGAAAAAAAACTAATATGAGGGAAGCCAAAAATTTCATGTGGCGAAAATAGCAAAAGTTGTGGGTGAAAAAATGAATTTAATTTTAATTTAACAGCTGTTTTTTCTATACAATTCAGTATCAAGCAAATTGATTGTTTTCTACATTTGCATCAAATAAACTGATCCATGACCATTACCCAACTGCAGTATGTGCTCGCCGTAGCCGAATACAAAAATTTTACCTTGGCTGCCGAGAAATGCTTTGTGACACAACCCACCTTGAGCATGCAAATCCAAAAGGTAGAAGAAGAACTGAATATCCTCCTATTTGACCGCAGCAAAAAACCCATCCAACTCACCGAAATTGGGCAGAAAATTGTTGCCCAAGCGAAAAAAATTGTCAACGAAGCCGACCGCATACAAGACATTGTAGAACAACAAAAGGGATTTAT
>CAMBOW010000116.1 GCA_945869365.1 Flavobacterium psychrophilum
TGTAGTTAAAGTTGGGTAACAAATTTTTCATAAGATTCAACTTATTTTAAAGATTATTGGGATAATGCTAAAAAAAATATGAATTTTTTTTAGCTGTAAATTATCAGTTAAAACGTGTTGAAATAGGAGGGAGGAACTTAAAAGTAGTATGCAAATAATATGCAAAAATAAAAAAAGGATTACAAAACTAATTGTAACCCATTGATTATCAGTGAACGCAGAAGGATTCGAACCTTCGACCGCCTGCTTAGAAGGCAGGTGCTCTATCCAGCTGAGCTATGCGTCCGTTGTCGGGGTGGCAGGATTCGAACCTGCGGCCTCCTGCTCCCAAAGCAGGCGCGATAACCGGGCTACGCTACACCCCGAGGGATAATAAGCGGAGAGTAAGGGATTCGAACCCTTGGTACAGTTTCCCATACGCATGTTTAGCAAACATGTCCTTTCGGCCTCTCAGGCAACTCTCCAAGCTCAAAGAACGAATTCATTTTAGCGGTTGCAAACTTAACTTTTCATTCGTAATCTAACAACAAAATAGGGCTTTTTTTTTCGTTTTTTTTCGTGCCAATTTAAAACAAGCTCAAAGTCAGTAGTATACTCTATATCGAACTCCGTTATTTATTTCTATATTTGGAAATCAAAATACATACCCATGAAAAAACACCTGATTTTACTGCTGTTTCTTGCCTATAATCTTTCTGTAAAGGCACAAGTAAAAGAAATTAAAACTCCTGTTTCTGATACTACTTTTGTTAAATTGAGTGCATACAGTTCGGCTTTTGTTTATGATTTAAAATACGCGACAACCGATAATTTTTTGGGAGAAAAAGTATACAACTGCGGGGAATGTTATCTGCGGTACAAAACCGTAAAAGCTTTGCTTGTTGCCCAAGAAAAAATAAAATCCAAAGGCTATAAATTTAAATTATTTGATTGCTACCGACCGCTTTCGGTGCAACAAAAAATGTGGGCTTTGGTATCAGATCCTGCCTATGTGGCTGATCCCGCCAAAGGTTCTCTGCACAATCGGGGAGGTGCCGTTGATTTGACCTTGGTAGACAAAAACGGAAACGAATTGGATTTTGGAACAACGTTTGATTTTTTTGGCGAGCAAGCCAGTCATTCTTATTTAGAATTGGATAAAGAAGTAATAAAAAACAGAACTTTTCTTAGAAAAGTAATGACCGAAAATGGGTTTACTATTTTTCCATCAGAATGGTGGCATTACAACATAGAAGAGGGCCAAGAATTACCAATTGCCAATTTTAGTTGGCCGTGTAACTAATTGCCTTCAATACAAGGATAAATTTTTAGGAAGTAATTTTCAGGCTCATACAATTGCCCATCTAATTCTGATTTCAACAACTTTTTATAGGTATAATCGATGTTGTCTGTCGAAAATTTTATCCGAATAAACGAAACCGGACTTTCTTTAAGCGCTTGGTAATTATCTTTTCGAAACAAAAAATTTCCGGTCATGATCCGGTTGTTAATCCCATTATCATCTCGCACTAGGGTTCCGCAGGTTTCTTGTTGGGTGTGCATTAAGGTCACAATTTTTCCGTTTTGCAACTGAATGAATATTTTGGAATTGGCATCCAAACATTTGGCTTTTATAAAATCAGCACTTTTTTCTATAAACTGCACGTTCAAAATTGGTACGCCATCGGTTACCGCTATGGAATTAAATAGATAACTGGCATTTCCTGCAAAATTTCGTTCGTATACCAAATAGTCTTTCGTGGTTTTGTAGGTTCCAATCGAATCGATGATGTTTTGGGTGTATTCACAGGGAGTTTGCGCCCAAGAAAAAGATGTAACGGCTAGCAATACTATGCAATAGATGTTTTTCATGAAGATTAATTTATTTTGCTGCAAAGTATAACTATTTTTTGGTTGTTCAGGTCGGTGGTAAAGAAGCAATAGGTAGATCCGCCGTCTTTAATTTTCCATTTTTTTCGAATTTCTTCTACCGAATCAGGAAAATTTCTTGTTGTAATATTGGCTTTTGAATGAGCAAATTTTTGCATTTCATTTTTAGAATAGGGCACACAACTCTCTATTTTAAATCGACGACCAGGAAATGACACAAGGTGATCATGCGTATATAAATGGGAGTGTTCGTGTAATTTTGCAAGTCCGAATCTTGCTCCTACAGCAGTAAATTCCCCCGATTTCATGATGGCGCTGTTGGCTTCATACAAATAGGCTAAAGGCATAGAAAATAAACATGAATTGTGATCTTCCCAGTTAAAATCTACTTGTTCCCTTCCGGTTTTAGTAAAATTTATGGTGCAAATCGTGGGAGATGATCCTGCTGATTTTCGCAGAATCCAAAGTAGTTCTTTTACCTCATTGTCTACGGCCACGATATGTACTTGATCTACAAATTGCAACGATTTTAATCCCGAACTGATGTCTAAGATTGGAGCCGTTTTTAGTAGAATATTGGGGCTGTGCGCAAACAATAAATCTATGTTTTCGGGCACATTTGGCAGGCAATCTTCCAATAAAAACACCTTGCCTTTGGCTTCATTTCGTCGGGAAGGATCTACATAAATCCAATCAAATTGCTGTGTAATTTGTTGCAGATAATCCAAGCTGTTTCCCACTACAAAATCTACATTTTTGATATTGAATACCTCAAAATTATGTTGCACGCTTGCCGAAAGTTTAGCCGATAATTCACAATGGGTTACTTGGAAAAATTGTTGCGCAAAATAGAAGGCATCCACGCCCATGCCACCCGTAAGATCAAGTAGCGTTTCACCTTGTATCAAGATTGATTTATAAGCCGCAGTTTGCTCGGACGAGCTTTGTTCTACCGATAATTTCACCGGATAAATGAGTCGTGGTGTACTAAACCACTTGGGAAGTTTACCGGCACATTTTTGTTTGGATTGGATTTGCTGAATAATCTCTAGCCATGGAATAGCTGGAAATGGATTTTTTTGTAGAGCCAGAGCACTGCAATCGGAATGGGCATGTCCGGTAATAAAATCCTGGACTTCTTTTTGAAGCAACAAATCAAAATTCACACTCAATGGGTAAAAATATAATTCAACATATTGGCGCCCATCTTCAAGGCTTTGGCATGAACTTCGGCGGGATCATTGTGTACGTCTTGGTCTTCCCAGCCATCCCCTAAATCTACTTCAACAGTATACAACACTACCAGTCGGTTGTCTACAAATATTCCCAATGCTTGAGGGCGTTTGTTGTCGTGTTCGTGTATTTTGGGAATCCCATTGGGAAAGGGAAAGGGCTTTTGAAATATGGGGTGCGCGGCGGGAATTTCTTGAAGACTTAGCGTTGGAAATAATTTTTTAATTTCTTTTCGAATGTATTCATCCATGCCGTAATTGTCGTCAATGTGCAAAAAGCCACCCGCTAGTAAATAGTTACGCAAGTTTTCTTGATCAGCAGGGCTAAAGACTACATTGCCATGCCCGGTCATATGCACAAACGGATAGGAAAACAAATCGGGACTGCTAGGAGTTACGGTAGCGGGTTTTGATTTGATTGTGGTGCCAATATTTTGGTTGCAAAATTTAATCAAATTGGGCAGAGAAGTAGGGTTGGCATACCAATCGCCACCTCCGCTGTATTTTAAGAGCGCAATTTCCTGCCCAAACGACAAGCCATAACAAAGTAGCAGCAGGAGCAAATAGCGATTCATCTCTTATTTTTTAATGATTTTTTGAGTCACTTTTCCGGTTTTGGCTGAAAGTCTAATGAAATAAACTCCCGAATTTAGGTTACTGAGGTCAATTGTTGCCGATGTAAATGGAACAGATTCGGTAACTATTTCACGGCCATCCAATCCAAAAACTTGAAACTTATCTACCAAAACACTGCTTTCAATTTGAACTACATCCAAAACAGGATTTGGTTTTATTTTCACCATATTGGCTGAAAATGTTGGCGTACCCAATACCAGTAAGGTGGTCACCGCCAACCGATTGGTTAAGGTGTTTCTACTTTCGCAACCGCCAACGCTTTGAGCCGCAAAATAGGTATTGTTGTCTGTCAAGGGCGTGGTGTTGGGTAATGAGGTTCCACCTATTGGGGCAGTATACCATACAATTCCGGTTCCGAATACCGTTAAATTGGCCAAGGTTTGTCCGGCTGTAAAATTTTGTGTGCCAGGACCCGTAGGTGGGGCAACAAAAGGAATAACAATAACTTGAAATGGTTTTACATACACACAACCGGTTATGTTTGATTCAATTGAGGCATAAATGGTTTGGGTCCCATTGAGCTCAAAAGTTGTTGGAGTTTGGATGTAATTGTTGGTTAAATTACCAGCGTCTTCGGCATTTTCATAATAGCGAATTTCAAAATCGCCCGGAGATAAATTATTCAAAATCAATGAAGTATTGGCAGATAGATCGGCTACTTGCATGGGGTTTTCGGTGCTGCAAATAGTTAAATCCATAGGGTCCGA
>CAMBOW010000117.1 GCA_945869365.1 Flavobacterium psychrophilum
ACCGACGGAGCCAACGCCATTTCTGAAGGCATGAAATTGAATTTTTAATCACACACAAGGCCTAAACCGCATATTATGGGACATAAAAACAAAGAATTTGGCATATCAACTTGGGCGATTAACAACCGAGTGACGGTCTATATCGTAACACTACTGATTGTGATTACTGGCGTAATTGCCTATGTAACCATGCCGCGGGAAGATTTTCCTGAAATTATTGAAAACAAAATTTACATCTCGTCGGTGTTTCCCGGAAACTCATCCGAAGACGTAGAAAAATTGGTCGTAAAACCGCTCGAAAAAGAATTCAAAAACATCTCGGGCGTGGAGAAAATTAGCTCGAGTTCGTTTCAAGATTACGGCATGATCATCGTAGAATTTGCTGATAAAGTAACCATCGATGTTGCCAAAACTAAGATTAAAGACAAGGTTGATGTGGTGAAATCTGATCCCGATTGGCCTAATTTGGACAACGGCAGTAAAGTAGAGCCCAACGTGTTTGAACTCAACATCTCGGAAGAAGTGCCCATTTTGAACATCAACTTGCAAGGAAATTACACCACGCAGCAGCTTAAAAAATACGGCGAATTGATTCAAGACGACTTGGAAGAAATCGCCGAAGTAAAAAAGGTGGACATTTTGGGCGTGGACGACAAAGAGGTTGAAATTGCAGTAGATCTGTTTAAAATGACCGCCGCACAAGTCTCGTTTGACGAAATTCAAAATGCGGTAAAGTACGAGAACATGACGCTTTCGGGTGGAAACTTAAAAAGCCAAGGCTCCAAAAATAACATTCGTATTATCGGTGAAATTAAAGATCCGAAAGAGCTCGAAAACATTGTTGTGAAATCCTATGGCGGAACGGTTTACTTGAAAGACATTGCCACGATTTCGTTTAAAGAAAAAGAAAAAACCACCTATGCCCGCGAAAAAGGCACCGAGGTGGTGATGCTCAATGTGAAGAAACGCGCGGGACAAAACATGATCTCAGCCATTGAACAAGTAAAAGAACGCTTAGAAAAAGCCAAATCATCGTATTTGCCTTCCAACCTAAAAATGGAACTCGCCAATGACCAATCGTCGCGGGTGGAGCACCAAGTAGACGAACTCTCCAACCATATTATTTTTGGAATTATCCTGGTGATGATCGTGCTGATGTTTACCATGGGACTGCGCAACTCCTTGTTTGTAGGCGCCGCGATTCCCCTATCAATGTTGATGGCCTTTACCTTTTTGTCGGCGTTTGGCCTCACCCTAAACACCATGGTACTTTTTGGTTTGGTTATGGGATTGGGCATGCTCGTGGATGATGGAATTGTGGTGGTAGACAATGTGTTTGCCAACATGAAAAAAGGCATGACGCGTATAGAAGCGTCCAAAGTTGGGATTGGCGAAATTGCCTGGCCGGTAATCTCCTCGACGGCAACCACCTTAATGGCTTTTTTGCCTTTTGCGTTATGGCCTGGCACGATGGGTAAATTCATGAAATATTTCCCCATTACCCTCACCGTAACCCTCACCGCCTCTTTGTTTGTGGCGATGGTGGTGAATGCCGCCATGACGGGAGGTTCGATGGATATTGAAGATAGAAATGTGACTAAAAAATCGGCCAAAACCTACAGCATTGTGTTTGCGTGCATCGCACTTATTTTTGTGGTACTTGGTCACAGTTTTGACAGTACATTGGCCAAAGCCATTGGCCATTTGGCTATTATTTCGTTGGTGTTGATGTGGTTGTATAAACTCAAAATCTACCAATGGACACAAGATTTTCAGCATTCGTTTTTCCCGAAAATGGAAGAAAAATACAAAAACTTCTTGGCCAAAATCCTCACCGGTCGCAAAGCGTGGTATGCCTTAATTGGGATAATCGGTATGCTGTTTTTCTCCTTTATCTTGCTTGGCATTTTCCCGAGAAAAGTATTATTTTTCCCCGAGAATATTCCCAATCAGGTGATTACTTATATTGAATATCCGCAGGGAACCGACATCGAAAAAACCAACAAAGCCACTTTGTTTGTAGAAAAACAAGTGATTGGTATCTTGCAAAAATATGTTGATCCCAAAACCAACCAAAACTTCTTGGCCGAATCAATCGTATCGCAGGTGGGTGTTGGTGCCGGAAATCCAAATGTCGATGCGGGTTCAGCCTCTGAGACGCCCTACAAAGGAAAAGTGACCGTCAATTTCTCCGAATTCAAGTTTAGACAAGGCATCAATACCGCCGATATCTTAGAAGAAATTCGCGGCAAAGTAAAAGGCATTGCCGGCGCCAGTGTAACGGTAGAAAAAGACGCCAACGGACCGCCAGCCGGTTACCCAATCAGTATTCAGCTCACGGGTGCCGACTACGAGCAAATGCTGAAAGAAGCCGATAGAATGATTGCGTTTATCAATGCCAAAAATATTCCTGGGATTGAGAAACTCAAAGTAGACATCAACAAAGAAAGTCCCGAATTGGAACTCAAAGTAGACCGTGTGGGTGCGGGAAGTTTGGGCATATCTACCGGACAAGTGGGTTTCAATTTGCGTCGTTCGTTATACGGTCAAGAAATTTCTACCTACAAAGAAGGTGATAACGACTACAACATTACCATGCGCATGCAAGACGATCAGCGCAACAACGAAGATGTGTTGTTCAATCAGTCGCTCACGTTTAGAAATCCAAACAACGGGCAGATGATGCAAGTGCCTATTTCGGCCATTTCAGCTACCGAAAAAACCACGACCTACAACCAGATTAAGCGCAAAAACCAAAAGCGCGTCATGACCATCTACTCCAATGTGCTCACGGGCTTCAACGGCGATGCGATTAGCAAACAAATCCAAACCGATTTGAACGGGTATGAGTTACCCAAAACAGTAAACTATTCGTTTTCGGGTGTGCAAGAAGAGCAAGGCAAAAACCAAAGCTTCCTGATGTATGCTTTATTCTTGGCCTTGGCAGGTATTGCCCTTATTATTGTGTTGCAGTTTAATTCGGTATCCAAAACCGTCGTGATTTTATTTACGGTATTGCTCAGTTTTAGTGGCGTATTTTACGGCTATGTGATTGCCAACATGGATTTCGTGATCCTCATGACCATGATGGGCATCATTTCCTTGGCCGGAATTGTGGTGAAAAACGGAATTGTACTCATGGACTTCTTTGTGTTGTTATTAGACAAAAAAGTGATTGATAATAAAGTAGAAAGCCACGACGATTTATCGCTAGAAGACATCAAAGAAGTAATTATCGAATCGGGCAAATCGAGGTTGCGTCCGGTATTGCTCACCGCCTTAACCGCCGTATTGGGATTAATTCCGTTGGCCATCGGATTGAATTTTGACTTCTTTGCGTTGATCACCGAGTTTAATCCGCATTTCTTTATTGGAGGAGACAACGTGATGTTCTGGGGGCCTTTGGCGTGGACCATCATCTTTGGACTCACCTATGCCACCGTGCTCACCTTGGTGATGGTGCCGGTAATGTTCTATTTAGTGAAACGCACCAAATATGCTCTGCGTGCACGACGAAACTAAGTTTATATTATAAAATTAAAAAAGAGTGTATCCATTGGTTACACTCTTTTTTTTGTCTTGCATGGTTGGCAATGAATTTGTTCTAACACAAGCTATTTTCCGTTGAAACCCGTCATGGTAAATTCTAATCCGGCTGTGCCAAATGACTTGATGGCTTCGCTGGCCAATTCGAGGCGTTCGGGCAAAGCCGCTAACTCCGATTCGCCCCATTCGCCCAACACATAATTCACTTGTTGGCCTTTTTTGAAGGCGTCGCTGATGCCAAATCGGAAGCGTGGATACTCATTGCTATTCAATACCAAATTGATATTTTTCAGGCCATTGTGTCCGCCGTCGCTGCCTTTGGGCTTGATGCGAATCGTGCCGAATGCCAAATTCAAATCATCAGCAATAACCAACACATTTTCTTTGGCTATCTTTTCTTTTTCCATCCAATACTGCACCGCTTTGCCGCTCAAATTCATGTAGGTATTGGGCTTGAGCAACAAATAGGTACGGCCTTTAAACTTGTATTCGGCTAGTGCGCCCAACTTTACCGTCTCAAACGAAAGCGCTTCTTTTTTGGCCATAAAATCCAAGATTTTAAACCCAATGTTGTGTCGCGTATTTACGTATTCGGCCCCAATGTTGCCAAGGCCAACTATCAAAAATTTCTTCATGGGAGCAATCGTTTCGGGTGGTGGAGCGTTGTGAAATATTCGTGTAAACCAATTCTTGCTGTAAATGTAAAATAAAAAGTGCAAAAAGTTTCGGCAAAAAAAAGCCCCCGTAAAAACGAGTGCTTTTGTTAGTAGCCGGAATGAACTTATTTTTTCTTTCCTTTTGCTGGTGCTTTGGCTGCTTTGGCTGCTTCTTGAGCTGCTTTCATTGCCGCACGTGAGATCTTCACTTGAC
>CAMBOW010000118.1 GCA_945869365.1 Flavobacterium psychrophilum
TTGACCATTTCAGGTTCTCCATCCATACTTACAGGTTCCCCGTTTACGTATAACATTACTACAACAGGAAATACATGTACAGTAGCTACAGGAACCGGAAGCTTTACAGTTAATCCCGTTCATACAATTGCTTTAACCTCAGTTGCCTCTACCGAGGCCCAAATTCTTTGTGTAAACACAGCGATCACGCCCATCACCTATACGTTGGGTGGCGGCGCAACGGGAGCCAACCTAACGGGCTTACCAGCCGGAGTAAACGCAGTAGTTGCCGGAACCACTTTGACCATCTCGGGAACACCATCTACTACCACGGGATCTCCTTTTGCCTACAGTATCACCACCACCGGAAATACCTGTGCAGTGGCTACCGATTCTGGAAGTATTATAGTTGATCCGATCCACACGATCGCTTTGACCTCTGCTCCTAATTCGACCACACAAACGATTTGTTTAACCGAAGCGATTGCACCAATTACCTATACCATGGGAGGAGGTGCTTCAGCTGTAACGGGAATCGGTTTGCCTGCGGGTGTAACAGCTACTCTTGTTGGTTCTATACTTACGATTTCGGGTACACCAGCATCAATCACAGGTTCTCCGTTCAATTTTACTTTGGTCACCAATGGAAATGGTTGTTTAACTGCAACATTAAATGGGTCAATTTCGGTAAATCCACCGGCAACTATAACCCTAACTTCTTTGCCTGCAACAGCAAATCAGGAGTTATGTATCAATTCGCCTATTGCGCCAATTACTTATTTGGCAGCAAACGGCGCTACAAATGCAGCATTGGTTCCAGGAAGTGGAAGTTTCCCCCAAGGTGTTACAGGAATTTATGATTCTACTACTGGTATTTACACCATAAGTGGTACTCCAGCAGAAGCCGGTAATTTTAATTTTCAAATCAACACCAGCGGTGGCTGTCCATCGGTTCCTGTACAAGGAACAATAAAAGTAAATCCAACTGCTACAATCGCGTTAACTTCCGCGACGGCTACTGCAAACCAATCCATTTGTAATGGAGCAGCCTTGACGCCAATATTTTATACCATAGGAAATGGTGCTTTGGGTGCCACACTTACTGGAATGCCTGCCGGAATTACTTCCTCATTTTCAGCTGGCGTGTTAACCATTTCTGGATCTTCACTACTTGTAGGTACTTATAATTATACAGTTACTACATTTGGCGGCTGTTCTTCCGCTTACTTAACGGGTTCTTTAGAAATTAAGCCCAATGTTACAATTGCCTTAACTTCGGCTCCAAGTACAGCGATACAAACCTTATGTGTCAATGATCCAATTATACCTATTCAGTATACAGTTGGAAACGGCGCAACAGGAGCAGCTATTCTTTCCGGATCAGTTCCTTATGGAATAGTAGCTCAGTTTAATGCAGGTGTCTTAACCATTTCTGGAACTCCAACCGAATACAGTACGTTCCATTTTACAACTACCACAATTGGAGGATGTTCTACCGCTTCCTTATCTGCAACATTATACATCCGCTCGTTACCTGAATTTAGATTGCCGCAAGAAGGAACTATTTGTGTAGACGAATTTGGTGTGCCAAACCCAGGTGCAATTTATACTTTGGATACACAAATGGATCCGTTGCAATATACTTTTGAGTGGAGTGATTTAAACGGAGTACTATTAGGGCAAAACAGTAGTACTTTTGACGCAACTATTCCAAGTACATACAGTGTAAAAGTGACCAGTATTGCCACAGGATGTTCCTCTATAGTGTCTGCAGTAGTTTCACCCGCATTGCCACCGCTTTCTGCAATTGCAACTGTTTCTGCCGAATTTACCGATCAACAACTCGTAACAATTTACGTAGAGCCACAAGGATTATATGAGTATCAATTGGACGGCGGGCCTTTTCAAACACAAAACTATTTTACCAATTTAACATCTGGATTCCACCAAATCGTGGTGCGAAATGCCTGCGGTGAATTGCCAGCTGTTGAAGTGCGCATCATTGATTATCCAAATTTCTTTACGCCAAATAATGATACCTATAATGATTATTGGAATATCACCGATTTGGCCGATCAACCCGATGCTCAAATTTACATCTTTGACCGATTTGGCAAATTAATCAAACAAATTCAACCCAGTGGTTTTGGATGGGACGGTACCTTTAATGGGAAGCCAATGCCGTCTACTGATTATTGGTTTAAGATTGACTACCTAAACGAAAAAGGTGATCCAAGCGTATTTAAATCGCATTTCTCCTTAAAACGATAAGTATGTGATATACCTAGCATACAAAAAGGCTTCCCAGTGGGAAGCCTTTTTGTATTTAAAAAATAGAATTATTTGTTGGTGTAAACGTGTATGGCGTCTTTCAAAATTTCAACGGCGCGAATCAAATCATTTTTTTTCAACACATAGGCAATGCGTACTTCTTGTAATCCTACTCCCGTCGTAGAGTAAAAACCAGCCGCAGGGGCTACCATTACGGTTTCTCCATTCAAATCATAGGAATCCAATAGCCATTGTGCAAAGGTGTCGGCATTGTCTACCGGCAAAGCCGCAATACAATAAAAGGCCCCTTTAGGTGTAGCCACCGTAACTCCTGGAATTTGTTGCAATCCGGCTATCAAGACATCGCGGCGTTCCTTGTATTCGGCTATCACCGAGTCAAAATAACTTTGTGGCGTATCCAAGGCTGCCTCACTGGCAATCTGAGCAAAAGTAGGCGGACTTAAACGCGCTTGGGCAAACTTCATGGCCGTGGCCATTACGGCTTTATTTTTAGAAACGATACACCCAATTCTAGCTCCACACATGCTGTACCGCTTCGATACCGAATCAATCATAATCGCATGTTCTTCGAGTCCAGGCAAATTCATCACCGAATAGTGTACACCTCCGTCATAGGTAAATTCGCGGTAGACCTCGTCTGCAATAAGAAACAAATCGTGTTTTTTAACTAACTCGGCCAATTGCAACAATTCTTCGTGCGAATACAAATACCCAGTAGGATTTCCTGGATTACAGATTAATATCGCTTTGGTTTTGGGGGTGATTAATTTTTCAAAATCGGCAATAGGAGGCAAGGCAAACCCAGTTTCAATACTAGAGATTACCGGAACAACGCTTACGCCCGAAGCAACCGAAAATCCATTGTAATTGGCATAAAAAGGCTCAGGAATTATGATTTCATCGCCCTGATCCATGGTGGTTCCTAGGGCAAAAAGCAAGGCTTCTGATCCGCCTGTGGCGATGATGATATCGGCCACATCTACGGGCAAACCACTTTTTTGGTAAAAGGCAGCCAATTTAGTTCGGTAGCTTTCAAAACCTGCCGAATGGCTGTATTCTAAAATTTTAAAATCAAAATTGCGCACTGCATTCAAGGCCACAGCTGGCGTCTCGATATCGGGCTGACCAATGTTTAGGTGATATACTTTATGTCCTTTCTTTTTTGCAATTTCGGCATACGGAACCAATTTGCGAATGGGCGATTCAGGCATGGCATTGCCTTTGTGAGAAATTTTTGGCATAGGATTTAAATTGAGCTGCAAATTTGCAAAAAATTAGTTGCACCCCAATGCGTTTGGTTCACAATTATTTGCAACATCTAAAGCAAAAAAAAAGCCTTCTTTCGAAAGCTTAGAAATTAATAATCACTGGTAGGAACACTCTTTTTCTTTTCGAGTATATTCACATTTTCCCGAACCAGCACTTCGCCTTTAATCTTGATGGCTACTTTGCCGTTCTCCACGTTCACGGCATTGCACTCTACGGTAATGGTTTTGCGAATGGGTCCCGGACTCATGTTGTATTTCACATCAATTTTACCTGTTTTTCCCGGCATAATTGGCTCGGTCGGTTTGGTTGGAATGGTGCATCCACAAGTTGATTGCACTTCGGTAATAATTAACGGAGAATCACCTGTGTTTTTAAACTCAAATACACGCACACCCGAGTCGGTATCTTTGTATACTTTTCCATAATCAATGGTGTTCTCGGCTGCAGAAAATACAATTTTAGGGCCTTTTTGAGCAAAAGTGGTACAGCCAATTAGCAAGGCAAGGAGGTAATAATATTTTTTCATGGGGTATGTGCTTTATAAATCCTATTGAGGTAAAAATACTTTCTTTTACTCAAATCGCAAATATATCAGTCACAATTTTTTATACGCGCCTATTTCTTTACTTTTGCAGCTATTTCCCGCTTTTCGCTGTATCTTTTTTTCATGCTTCAAAAAAGGATGCCGCTGCAATCGGGGCTAGCAAAGCACTGTATACAATAGTAAACCGTTGAGATTTTTTACCTATGAGCTTACCGAATCAATTTGACGCCAAAACCATCGAGCAAAAATGGTACGACTATTGGATGAAAAACAACTATTTTCAT
>CAMBOW010000119.1 GCA_945869365.1 Flavobacterium psychrophilum
GAAAAATTGTGCCGGTAATTTTTACATCAACGACAAACCTACTGGTGCAGTTGTTGGGATGCAGCCTTTTGGTGGTGCACGAGCTTCGGGAACCAATGACAAAGCAGGTTCTGCGCTCAATTTATTGCGCTGGGCGTCGCCAAGAACGATCAAAGAAACCTTTGTTACACCAGAAGATTACCGATACCCGTTTTTAGGAGAAAACTAATCCAAATGAATTTCTATAAAGCCCAATATTTTGTTGGGCTTTTTTTGTTTCTATTTTTTTTACTTATATTCGACTCGTTTTTAACCACTTACTTATGACCAAAAAAATTACTTTACTCAGCTTGCTGTTTTGTACAGCCCTAGGATTTGCTCAACAATTTGATTTGATCAAAAACCAATCCCAAACCAAAATCATCTACGACCAAGTAGTTGGGCTATCTGATGTAGCCGAACACCCTAAAAATTCGGTTACGGCCAATTATTTTAAGCAGGTTTATTACGAATTGCAACGCGCCGATAGCGAAAACCGTCTTGCCGATTTTGCGCTATTAACAAACGAAACCACGCGCAGCAGTATCACGCACCAATTGCCATTAAGCATTTTGGTCACCGAATTTGAAAGTCTTTCGCCCGAGGCCATTGCCTGCGAAGACGCATACAAAAACAACTTGGATCAGTGGGTTTCCAAACCCAATGCAACCGTTTTTACTACCCATAATTTGGCTTTGGCTTCGGCTTTGAATCCTACAATTTCGGGCTTGACCAATACATTTTTATTGAAAAATAATTTGATATTCAACACGACCAACAAAACCATTTCGGCGATTTTGGCCAATTTTAATGATGGACAAGGTTGGCGAACAGTAACTGCTAATCAAGCAATCACGGTAACTTTCCCAAATCAAAGCACTCAAAAAATTGATTTTCGCATTCAATTTACCGACGGAACGGAGAAAAACAATTCTGCTGAATTGGCCTACATTCCTGCTGTAACCTTGCGTAACCCCGGAAACACTTCTGCTATTACTACAATTAATGCCTCCATTCCTTACCAAGGTGTGGAAGATCCTGCAGCCTATTTGGGTCAAGGGGAATACGAGATTTTCTATGACAACGGCAACGGCGTTTTAGACAAACCTATAATATTATTAGATGGCTTTGATCCCAATGATGGTCGCCCAATTCCGGCTATTTACGGCTTGTTGAACTACGGAATAACGGGTCAAAATTTGGCCGATGATTTGCGCAACCAAGGATTTGACGTAATTATTTTGAACTTCCCCAACTACACCCAAACCGAAACGGGGAATATACTCAATGGAGGTGCCGATTACATTCAGCGCAATGCGATGGTGTTTGTAGAATTGTTGAACCAGATCAATGCCTTGAAAGTAGGAAATGAAAAAAATGTAGTGATTGGACCAAGCATGGGTGGATTGATTGCCCGTTATGGTTTGCGTTATATGGAACAAAACAGTTTAAACCACGATACCCGTTTGTATTTATCGTTTGATGCCCCGCATTATGGCGCCAATATCCCAATTGGGTTTCAACACTTATTCAATTACATGGCCAATGGCCCACTTGGTGACGCAACCGTTCAAGTATTTGTAGATGCGATGATTAAGAGTAATGCCTCTAGACAAATGCTGATTGACCAATTTGAAGGCCATTTGGCTGCCGGTAGTACTTTTGAATTTAATACCGCAATTGTGTTGCCAACTGGCAAACCCAACTTTAGAACGGCCTTCCAAAATGAATTGAACAGCATGGGCTTTCCAACCTTAACGCGCAATGTGGCTATTTCTAATGGAAGCGGTAACGGAACTACCAACGGAACACCCGATGCAGTTGCGATGGACCACACCTTTAACATTACCACTACCCAACGTGCGATTATCAATTTGCGTTTAACGCCCAATACAAATACCCAAAACCAGGTGAGTAGATTTAGAGCACAAGCCAGTGTTTTTGGATTTTGGATTACCGCCTACGAAAGTTTGGCCAACTCCAAAGCACCCACAACCTCGGCCGGGTTAGACACTGCCCCAGGAGGAACTTTTGATATTTCGGGCTTGGCAGGTGCTGCAGGAAGCAATGCCTTATTGACTGAATTCTTCGATAATTTATTGATTGATGCCTTTGATTTTGTACCGACCAACAGTTCACTCGGTATCAATATTCCCAACTGGTATACCCCGGTTTCAGCAGCATCAACTACACCTTTTGTAGCCAAATATGTTCCCTTGGCCAACGAAGCCCACGTAACGCTCACGCCCGAAAACACTCTGTTTGCCTTGAATGAAATTCTAAACAATGTGTTTGCGTTACAAGAACAAGCGTTTGCTGATATTGCCGTACAAAACCCAATCAGCAACAGCATCAACTTGACAAGCAGTACAGTTTACACTGATGTTCAAATTAGCCTAACCGACATTAGCGGAAAAACCATCATGGATTTGGATCACCAAACCATTGAGGGATTCTACCAGCTGCCGGTTAATCTCACTCAAGGCATGTATTTCCTAACCTTGAGTAACGAAACCGGAAAAATTACCAAGAAGTTAATTCGAAACTAAAAACAAAAAGCCCCTTTCTAAGGGGCTTTTTTTATAGTATATATTTTATCGGCAAGTACACCACTTTTTTGGTTTCAAAGAAGGCTTCATTAAAAAATGCTGGGATCGCATATTCTTGCGCCGATGGGAACAAAGACAATTCCTGTTTAAGATCACCGCCCTTGAGGTACAAGATGCCGTTTTTGCGTTCGTGTTTTTGGGTTTTGGCAATCTTAGTTTTTACCCAAGACACAAAATCAGGCATGTTGGTTACCGCACGACTCACAATAAAATCGTAGCGGCCTTTCACGTTTTCGGCGCGAATTTGCTCGGCTTTTACATTTTGTAAACCGAGTGCATCGGCCACGGCTTGCACTACTTTTATTTTTTTCTGGATCACATCAATCAAATAAAATTGCGTATCGGGAAATAAAATAGCCAACGGAATTCCGGGAAAACCCCCGCCGGTTCCTACATCCAAAACAGCCGTGCCCGGCTCAAATGATTGCACCTTGGCAATGGCCAACGAATGCAACACGTGATTGGTGTATAAGGCATCAATGTCTTTGCGAGAAATCACATTAATTTTGGCATTCCAATCCTGATAAAGCGCATCCAATTGCTCAAATTGTTGGTATTGAATTGGCGTGAGCGAAGGAAAATAGTGACGAAGAGCTTGCATACTGTAATTTTCAACAAAAGTACGGGAATCACTTTTAAATTTTATGTCTTTTTTGTGTAGCCCAATTTTATTAATAATTATATTTGTGGCTTATCTGAAACTGTATGAATAACAACACACCTTCCTTTGCGAAAAACGACGATTTAAAATTTTTTAGAACGCTCAACTCCCGAGTAAACGCGTATTTTAAAGAAAATAACCTATCCAAAACAGGCAATTGGCAGATCCATCTCAAAACCATCATCCTGTTTTCGATATTTGTTGCTCCCTACTTTTTAATTATATTTTTTGACATGGCTATTGGTTGGCAATTGTTGCTAAATGTGCTTATGGGGATTGGCATGGCCGGTATTGGGATGAACGTGATGCACGATGGAAACCACGGTTCGTATTCGTCAAAACCGTGGGTAAACAAAATAATGGGAGGCAGTATTTATGTTTTGGCAGGCAATGTTTATAACTGGCAAGTACAACACAATGTATTGCACCACACCTACACCAACATTCACGGGCATGACGAAGACTTGGATGCCGGTCGTATCATCCGATTTACTAAAAATGCCAAGTGGTACAGTTTTCACCAATTTCAGCATTATTATTCTGTTTTTCTCTATGGCTTATTGACTTTTAATTGGGCCATTACCACTGATTTTACGCAAATGTCAGGCTATTTAAAACGCAAATTAACCTACGGAGAACCACAAAGTCATTCTAAGTTATGGAGTATTTTAGTAGTCAGTAAAATTGTATATGCTTGTGTATGGATCATATTACCCATGGTATTTGGAGTAACGTGGTGGAAAGTATTGCTGGGGTATTTTGTAATGCATTACACCGCCGGATTAATATTGAGCATCGTATTTCAGTTGGCGCATGTTGTCGAAGAAACAGACAATCCCGTGCCCGATGAAAATGGTGAAATCAGCAACACCTGGGCCATTCATCAGTTGTATACAACAGCCAATTTTGCACCTAAAAATAGATTGGTCAATTGGTTTACCGGTGGATTAAATCACCAAATTGAGCACCATATTTTTCCGCACATCAGCCATGTGCATTACGGTAAAATTGCCGAAATTGTGAAAGCTACAGCAGCAGAGTGCAACTTGCCCTACCACGAATTCAAAACCATGCGAAG
>CAMBOW010000120.1 GCA_945869365.1 Flavobacterium psychrophilum
CTCGAATTATTTAAAGGTCGTAAGTTTAAATTTAAATCCAATGATTGGACGGCTGCCTTGAGCGGAAATCCACCTTCCGTACCAACAGGGGCGGGCACCACGACCATCTCCATTTTAGGAAAAGGCACTGTCGCCAATTCAGTTATTGAATTGATTACCGGTGGTGAAATTACTGTACCAGGATCAGACGATGGAACTAAAGTGAAATACGATATCGTATTAGACGTTAGCAATCCAAGAAACTACCAGTATTCACTAGAGGTAAATCCAAACTAATTTAACTATAAAACAGGGCTAAACACTAGCCCTGTTTTTCTATTAAAATGCCCTTGCAAATCTTATTTAATTTAGTTGTTATGAAAAAATCTATACTGTTTCATGTTGTTTTTGGCTTATTTTCCCTTGTGGGTATGGCACAAGTTACCATTACCCCATCTACTTTTGCCGTAACCGATCCGATTACCATTACGGTTTCATTTGCCAACGCAACCTGCAACACGATGGGTGCCAATCCCGCTAAAGTGTATATGCATGCGGGTATCGGAAACGACGCCAATGCCTTTGGCTATAGTGTAATTGGAAACTGGGGTCAAGACAACGGGGTGGGTTACATGACCAACAACGGCAACGGGACTTGGAGCATGACCATTACGCCCAGCACCTATTTTAATTTGAATGCTACTCAACAAGCAACAGCAACTAAATTGGGAATGGTGTTTCGAAACGCTACGGGAACTCAAACCTTGAAATTACCCCCTAGCTGCAGTGATTTCATTTTTAATATAGGGTATTTTCAAGTGAATCTAACGGCGCCTCTGGTGAACAGCACCAACTTGGTGAATAACGGCAGTAATTTTGTGATTCAAGCCAGCAACACCAATGGTTTAGCCAATTATAATTTAATAGCCAATGGTGTGAGCATCAATACCGCTACAGGCGTTTCTACCTACAACTACACCCAAAATAACTTGACAAGCAATCAATTCTATGAATTGGTAGTTACCCAAGGTACAGAAACCCAAACCAAATATTTTACCGCACTGGTGAATCCGGGTGTGATTTCGCAGGCACTGCCCGCCAATATGGTAGATGGCATCAATTACAATACGGCCGATGCGACCAAAGCAACTTTGGTACTTGACGCACCGTTAAAAGATTATGTCTATGTAGCCGGTAGTTTTAACAACTACAAACCCACCGCGGCCTATGCCATGAAAAAAGACCCTGCCTCTACTAAGTATTGGTTGGAACTTACCGGATTAATCCCTGGTCAAAATTACAACTACCAATACTGGGTAGGTGATGCTTCGCCAATTGCCAATTCCCCCGCATTAGTAAAAACGGCCGATCCCTATTCTACTTTGGTTTTGTCTCCATTTGATGATCCTTATATTCCTGCACTATCTTACCCAAACTTACCGGCATATCCAACAGGGCAAGAACGCGAAGTAACGGTACTCAAAACAGGACAAGCTGCCTACAATTGGCAGGTGACCAATTTTAGTAAACCAAAAAAAGAAGACCTAGTTGTGTATGAATTGCTGATTCGAGACTTTGACTCCCGACGTAATTTTCAAGATTTAATTGATCGTATCGACTACTTCAAAAACTTAAAAATAAATGCTATTCAATTGATGCCGGTGATGGAATATGAAGGCAACGAAAGTTGGGGCTACAATACTTCGTTTCACCTGGCCTTAGATAAATTCTATGGTACTCCCGATAAGATGAAAGAATTTGTTGACCTCTGCCACCAAAATGGTATTGCCGTTATCTTGGATGTAGCCTTAAACCATGCCTTTGGACGTAACCCTATGAACCGTATGTGGATGTCTGATCCAGATGGCGACGGCTGGGGCGGACCAAGTAGCGAAAGCCCTTATTTTAATGTAACGGCTACCCACAGCTACAGCGTAGGAAATGATTTCAATCACCAACAATCGCGCACCAAAACCTATACCAAGCGCGTAGTAAAACATTGGATTGAAGAATACCACATTGACGGATTCCGTTGGGATTTAACCAAAGGATTTACACAAAACTGTGCGGGAAGTGATGCCTGTACCAATACATACCAACAAGATCGTGTGGATGTACTAAAAGATTACGCCGATTATTCGTGGAGCTTAGACCCCAATCATTATGTAATTTTTGAGCATTTGGGCGCCGATAACGAAGAACGAGTATGGGCCAACTACCGCCTAAACGAGACACCAAGTAAAGGTATAATGATGTGGGGCGAAATGTTTGCGGCCTACAAACAATTGGCCTTAGGATTTTCTGCCAATGCCGACATTACCCGCATGGGCCACGTGAGTCATGGATTTGATGCCAAACGCGTGATGGGTTATCCAGAAAGTCATGATAAAGATCGCGTAATGTATGAAGCGATCACCTATGGCAATACCGGTGGAACCAATCCGCCCAACAACAATCTGAACAATGCTTTGGGTAGAATGTCGGCCATTGGGGCTACTTCGCTTTTGGTTCCAGGTCCAAAAATGATTTGGCATTTTGCCGAATTGGGCATGAACAACTCCATTTATATGTGCACCAATGGTTCGGTAAATACCGAAACTGATGCCACAGCGGGTGATTGTAAATTGGCTACTAAGCCACAACCACAATGGACAAACAACTGGCTCACCAATGCACAACGCGCACCCATTTATGCCAATTATTCGCGTTTAATTGATTTAAAAATTCACGAACCCGTGTTTGAAGGCAATTATGCGATTAGCCCGTTTACGACCAATTTATACCAACGTATTTATATTTACGACAATACCTTACCGGCCAATCAAATACAAAATGTAGTGGTTTTGGCCAATTTTTCGAGTTCATCGGCCAATATCACCCCCGATTTTCCTTTCACTGGAACTTGGTACAATTTGATGGATGATACTACAATCAATGTGAGCAGTACTACCGCTCAACTAACTTTGGGTGCCGGACAATTTAAAGTATACGGCAACCGCCCTACAACTCTCGCAAACAATACCTTTGATCCGATGCAAGAAGTAGTAATCTATCCCAACCCAGGAAGTGACTTTTTTAGCATCTCAAAACCAGCTTCACAGGTGAGTTTGTACACAATTACGGGACAACTTATCAAAGAATTTGGTGAATTTTCTGAAGGATACCAATATCCAATTAATGATCTCTCTAAGGGCTTGTACCTGATCAAAATTACCGATCAAGATGGCCGATCAAAACTGAGTAAGTTTGTAAAAAACTAAACCCAATTATAGGTTCTATAAAATCCCGACTCACCCTCGGGATTTTTTTTGATGTAGTTCATCGGTTTACACAAATTATAGGAAAGAAGTAACACCCTTATTTGTTACATTTGTTTACCCAATTGATCTACTATGCCCTGGTTTGTTTTGTACACACAGCCCCGAAACGAAAAAAAAGTAACCAACCGGCTAGAAAAGTTAGGAATTACTGCCTATTGCCCCATGACTATTCAGGTGCGACAATGGTCGGACCGAAAGAAAAAAGTAGAGGTGCCCTTGCTCAACTCCTATGTATTTGTCCAATTAGCCAACGCCAATCGAAACTTAGTTTTTGAAGTTCCGGGGATAGTTCGGTATTTATTTTGGTTGGGCGAGCCGGCAATTGTCCGGGACGAAGAAATTAAGACGCTGCAAAATTGGTTGGCCCACGACTTTGCCAAACTCGAAGTGAGTGCCTTAAAACCGGGCGATACAATTATCTTAAAAGAAGGCGCGTTTAAGAACCAAGAAGCGCTTATTAAAACCATTTCCAAAAATAAAATGCAATTGGTGCTCACCTCCTTGGGTCTTTTGGTTACCCTGACTACTTCGGCTGCTGCTGCTGATCTAAAATAGCGTATTGTGCTTTTTTGGTCAATCCACTAAATACCAAATTATAGGATTCGTCGAGCAAAGTCAAAAGTAATTTATCGGACACATCGCCCTGAAAACGCACGGTGTTCCAATGGGTTTTGCTCATGTGAAAACCGGGTTCAATAGATTCATATTCGGCACGTAATTCGAAGTTGCGCTCCGGATCACCTTTCAAATTTACCGACGGACTGCCCTTTTCCCAATCTTGTAAAGAGGTAAGGGCAAACATTTTTCCACCTATTTTAAAAACTAAGGTGTCTTCGTCAAAGGGGAAGTGTTCGGTTACGGC
>CAMBOW010000121.1 GCA_945869365.1 Flavobacterium psychrophilum
TGTCGACCTTTTTCTAAAAACCTATGCGACCAGTGTAGTTTTGGGTATGTGGGACGATTATTGGGTGAACTGCAACAACTTCTATTTTTACTTTGCGCCCAATGGGAAAGCCTATTTTATTCCGTATGACTACGACAATTCGTTGGGTACTTCGGCAATATTAGGCAATTCAGGCACGCAAAGTCCGCTCAATTGGGGACCCTCTTCCCAGCGACCGTTAATCACAAAAATATTGGCCATTCCGCAGTACCAAACCGCCTATAAAAATTATGTAAAATCCTTAACCTTACTGCAAAATGATTATTTCACGGCCGGGAAAAGCAAAATTAGAATAATGGCGTGGCAAGCGATGTTCAGTGGTTTTGTAGCCAACGACACCGGGGAGGACATGATTTTGAATGACATTCCTGCCTCTTGGGGCAACCAGCCCAATTACCGTTTGTTGAGCGGAAATAGTTTTGGAGGGATTAATGGTCCAGCTAATTACTTTACCACCCGCACCGTGTCTATTCCTTGGTAGATTAATACGTAATTTTCTTTGTGTTATTTTCCCAAAGCTCAAAGGCTTTTAAAGCCGCTTCTCTAGAAAGTGGAAGCATTGGAATTTTACGTTCGTGCAAGGGCACATTTAATTCTTCGTAAATAAACGCATCATCAAAGGCAATGGCAGCAGCGTCGTCTTTGGTGCAACCGTAATAGATTTTGTCCGGTCTTGCCCAGTAAATAGCGCCCAAACACATTGGGCAAGGCTCACAAGAGGTATAGAGTTCACAACCATCCAACTGAAATGTATTTAGATTTTTGCAGGCATCTCGAATAGCCATCACTTCGGCGTGCGCAGTAGGGTCGTTGGTGGCGGTTACTTGGTTATATCCGCTTCCCACAATTTCCCCGTTTTTCACCACAACAGCACCAAAAGGCCCACCATTATTTTGGCTCACGTTTTCTGAGGCCAATCGAATGGCTTCGTCCATAAACAAAGTTGGATCTGTGTTTTTCATATTGTTTGTACATTTTTCTCAAATGTACTAAATCAAAATAAAGAGATATAAAATTATATAAAACGATATAGTTTATAAATAATCAAAAAACAATCATAACAAGCCCTATATTTTGATGGGTATAAATTTATTATTCACACAAATAATATAATTTTACCCTAAAATATAAAGGGGGCAAGTATGAAAGTTAAAAAAAGATGGTTGATTTCATTTTTAATTATATGTGCGGTTTCTGTCGCGGGTTTGTTTTGGGTTGAAGCCCCAATGAGTTCCGATTTAGCCAAACAGTTTGGCACCGCAGAACAAATTGTGCCTGCTGATGTGGCTTGGATGCTCACTTCTGCTTGTCTGGTTCTTTTAATGACGCCCGGACTTTCCTTTTTTTATGGCGGAATGGTTGGCAAGAAAAATGTAATTTCTACCATGTTGCAAAGTTTTATATGTTTGGGAGTTGTGACGCTCCTATGGGTAGTGGTTGCTTTTAGCTTGGCCTTTGGAAATCCATTGGGTTTTACCATCAATGGAAAGTTCTACAGTATAATTGGCGATCCTACCACTTTTGCATTCCTAGATCATGTGGCGGTTTTACCCAATTTAAAAATGGGGGCGACAATTCCGTTTATGCTCTTTGCCTTATTTCAAATGAAGTTTTCCATCATCACCCCTGCCATCATCACCGGCTCTTTTGCCGAACGCGTGCGCTTCATTGCCTATTTATTTTTTATTTGTTTGTTCACACTCTTTATTTACGCCCCACTTTGCCATTCGGTTTGGTATCCTACCGGAATTTTAGGCACCTATTTTGGGGTGAAGGATTTTGCCGGAGGAACCGTAGTGCATATGAGCGCCGGATTTGCGGCTTTGGCGGGGGTTTTGGTTTTGGGTAAACGCACCAATAAAGTAAATATACCCACCAATATTCCGTTTGTATTGCTAGGCACAGGTATGTTGTGGTTTGGTTGGTTTGGATTCAATGCAGGATCAGCTTTGGCCGCCAACGGAACTGCCGCAATGGCCTTTGCTACCACCACAACGGCTTCGGCAACCGCCATGCTCACTTGGATTTTCTTTGACCGCATCAACGGCCGCAAAGCCTCAGCCCTTGGCGCTTGTATTGGTGCTGTGGTGGGTTTAGTTGCCATCACTCCTGCTGCAGGTTATGTGGGTGTACCGGTAAGTATTTTCTTTGGGTTTATTGCGGCTATTGTGTCAAACTGCTTTGTGAATGCAGGCTTCATGAAAAAAATCGACGACACCTTAGACGTTTTTGCGTGTCATGGTGTGGGGGGAATCATGGGAATGATCTTGACCGCCATCTTTGCGAGAGGAGAAAACGCCAGTCTTTTGCATGGCGGATGGTCGGTATTTGGGCACCACATGACGGCCTTAGTTATCGTGTCGTTGTATACTTTTTTTGGGGCTTATTTGTTATTTAAAATCACTAATTTTTTTATCCCGCTTCGCGTATCCGAAGCATCCGAAAAGTTGGGGTTGGACATTTCGCAGCACAACGAAAGTCTTGACTACAAACACCAGTTGAACCAGGACCCAAAACACGAATAGCCAATACGTTTCCAAATTCACTATTTTCGTGGCACAAAACCGACACCATGAAAATCTATTCACTTTTTCTACTGCTTTTATTTATGGGTTCTTGCAAACCGTTGCAGCTCAATACAGCCGATTTAAATCAGGTAAATCAATTTTTGGACGAATGGCATCTGGCAGCCTCCAATGCCGATTACAATCGGTATTTTGACGCTTTTGCGTCCGATGGCATTTTTGTGGGCACTGATGCTACCGAGCATTGGACAAAACAAGAATTTCAGGTATTTGCCAAACCTTTTTTTGATCGCGGAAAAGCCTGGGATTTTAAGGCAGTAGAACGGCATATTTATTTCAGCAAAGACCAAAAAACCGTTTGGTTTGACGAATTGTTAAGCACTTGGATGAAAGGCTGTAGAGGCTCGGGTGTATTAGTTAAAACAGCTGGAGTTTGGAAAATTAAACACTATGTTTTGTCAATGACAGTGCCCAATGAGCATACCAATGCGGTGATTCAAATCAAGGAAAAAACAGAATCTTTGTTCTTGCAATCCAAAACTACGTCCTCGGCACAGTAATTTAGCGCACGTCTATTTCGTGCTGTTGCAGCATTTCTAACATGATTGAGGTCATGCTCGATAAATCATATTGATGGTCCCACTTCCAATCGTTTCGCGCACTGCTGTCGTCAATACTGGCGGGCCAACTGTCGGCAATTTTTTGACGAAAATCGGGTTTATAGCTGATGGTAAACTCAGGCATGTGTTTGTTTATTTCGGCCGCAATTTCTTTGGGCGTAAAACTCATGGCTGCCAAATTATAGGAAGAGCGAATTTTTATATCGTTGGCGTCGGCCTGCATAATGGCTAGTGTTGCGCGAATGGCATCATCCATATACATCATTGGCATTTTGGTGTTTTCGGATAAAAAACATTCGTAAGTTCCTTTTTTCAGCGCCTTGTGAAAAATATCTACGGCATAATCGGTCGTTCCACCGCCTGGAGGCGTACTCCAACTAATTAAGCCTGGGTAGCGAATGCTGCGCACATCTACACCAAATATGTTGTGGTAATATTCGCACCAGCGTTCGCCGGCTTGTTTACTGATGCCATACACCGTAGAAGGCTCCATAATGGTATATTGCGGGGTTTGCTCTTTGGGAGTAGTTGGCCCAAAAACGGCTATACTAGATGGCCAAAATATCTTTTTAATTTTTTTGGCTTTCGCCAGATTCAATACATGAAACAAGGAATTCATGTTCAAATCCCAGGCAAAGGCGGGGTTTTTCTCTGCAGTAGCCGAGAGCAAAGCCGCCATGAGATAGACGTCAGTAATTTGATGTACCTCTACCAAATGCTCAATCTGATTAAAGTCTAAGGCATTCACCACCTCAAAAGGCCCCGAATTTACCACCTCGTTATTTAATTTCCGGATGTCAGAGGCGATTACGTTTTCAACCCCATACAGGGCTCTAA
>CAMBOW010000122.1 GCA_945869365.1 Flavobacterium psychrophilum
GCATAATACAACTTGGTTAGTTCCTCACTCGTAGTGGCTTTGTCAAATCCCATTGGGCCAAATTGTGGATGGCTTTCGGGTTTTATCATGTATAATTCGGGCGCAACTGCACCCAATAAAAGCGGTTTCATTTTGTTGCTGCGCTCCACAATTTTATCGACCACTGTTTCGTCTTCGTAGATGCCTTTGGCTTTACCTGTTTTGAAGTAGTTATCGGCCAGGTGTACAAAAACTTGATCAAAGCCCATAATTTTGGACGTTTCATAGGTGTAAATAAAATGACCCAAAAGCAATTTGTAGATCGTTGTTTCGGGCTTCATTTTTTTAAACATCACATCCAATTCAAGGGCTACCGAGTCCGGGTGACGCACCACAACATTTTGAAAATAGGTGTTGAGTTTGGTCGCAAAAAAAGGATTGCGCACCATACCATCGTCTTGAAAGTCTACCCCATCCCAATAGTGTTTCTTGAAGTAATTGTATACAGCCAAACTGTCTGGTCGGCCATTGGAAGCTTTGGGGATGTCTTTGAGCAGTTTATCCATCTTTAAATTCAACACCGCCGCTACATAACTGCCTTTGTTTTGCACTAAAAAATTCTCCTCGTATGAGGATATTGCAGCTGCAATCGCTTTTTGTTTGGTTGACACCAGCTCCGTAGAATCTTTTTTGGTTTTGCCACGAGCCGCTTGCAAAGCTGATTCTATCTCTCTGTTTTGATCGCCAATGAAACGAATGTAATTGAAAAAGTCATTCTCTCGTTTGGAGTTGAGAGCCACCAATTCTTTGGCATACAAAAATTCGGCATCGCTCTTGAGTTCTAAAAACTGGGTTTCCTCGTCAATAAAAAAATCAAACAAAATTGACTTTTGCTGCCCTACAATTGAATAAATTCCACGATCCAACTTTCCGCTACCTTTGAATTCGATTTTACCGTTTTTAATGTGCGTGCAGGTGTCTTTGATTAAGGTTTTGTCAAACTGATAAAAGGTTAGATACACCAAGGTATCCTTGCAGTTTTTTAAATTTATTTTCAGGTGATAGCCCGATTGCGAATGCGCTACAACAGCACAAAGCATGAAAAGTAAAAATAAAACGCGTTTTTTCATACCAAAAATCTTGATTACAGTTGAAAATTGGGAACACAAAAATAAAAAAAAGTTGAATAGAAAATGCAACAACTTATTCTTCGTAGCGCACAATTTCGCGGTCATAAAAGTCGTTGGCTTGGGTAATGAGACTTTCCATTTCGGCCTTCAATTCAGCTTCGTCTAGGTCTTCGTCTTCTTCCATAAACTCTACCTCATCGTCTTTTAGGTTGATGATGAAACGCGGATAATCTAAGTGAATGATAAAAATATCGTCGGGGAAATCGGTGTTGTCGCCCAATAAAAATTTAGGTAATTCCATGTTGCTAGTTGTTTAAATTATTTGTCCGATAAAATTACGGGAGCGCTGCCTTTGCCCATAAAAATGATCTTGGTATTGGGTGATGCCGCCAGTTCTTTTTGGGCCTTAATTTGTTCGTATTGCAATTGCTTGTCTGTTAATCCCATAGAAATAATGCGCTGATAATCGGCGATTCCTTGGGCTTCTACGCGTTTGCGTTCGGCTTCTTGTTTTTCTTTTTGCAACACAAATTGCATTTTTTGGGCTTCTTGCTCGGCGTTAATTTTACTCTCTATCGTGGTTTTTACCGAAGCCGGTAAATTGATGTTGCGGATGAGTAATTGCTCTAAAATTAATCCTCTCGATTTAAAATCAGTTTCGATACTTGTAAAAATACGTTGTTGAAACTCGTTGCGTTTAGTGGAATACAAGGCTACAGCATCATAATACACCGCGTTGTCGCGAATGCGGGTTCGGGTAACTGGACGAACAATTTTGTCGGTGTAATTCACCCCAATTTGTTTGAATATTTTGGGTGCCGATTCGGGCGAAATGCGGTACAACACAGTCAAGTCAATAACCACTTCCAATCCGTCATTGGACAATACTCGAATGGCGTCATCGCCTTCTTGTGCGCCTTCACTGTGGATGGCCGACATGGTATAATTTTGGGTTTGGATGTCAAATTCGGTTACATCCAACAACGGATTAATGACATGCAATCCACTGGATAAAATGTCGTTTTCTACGTTTCCGTATAAGGATTGCACCCCTACTCGTCCGGCATCGATTTGCTTAAACATGGAGGAAAACAAACCCAATACAATCACCAAAACACCGGTGATTTTGAGGACTTGTGCATACTTAGAGGCGGGAGATGCATTTTGTTTAAGGGTATAACTTAGCACGAGTAAGATAAAGCCCAAAATGAGTATTGTAATCATAAGATATGAATTAGGTTAGGGAATCCAGCTGTTGGGCCACTAGTTTTTTGGTGACCACCACAAAGCGAAGATACAAAAATAAAGCAGCCGCTGTCAATCCGGCGCACAATCCAATCCAAACGCCCACCGCCTTTAACGGAGTATAAAATCCCAGAAAATAGGAGGTTGGAAATCCGATGAGCCAATAGGCCACAAAGGTGAGGTACATGGGCACTTTTACATCTTGCAAGCCGCGCAAAGCTCCTAGCACGACTACTTGTATGCCGTCGGCAATCTGAAAAAGCGCAGCTACAAGTAACAACTTGGAAGCAATTGTAATCACTTCTAAATTGTCAAAAAACTGATCCGAATGGCCCATATCCAAAAATAAATAAGGCAATTGGTTGTGCAGTACTATAAAAAATAGGGCGAAAATTATTTCTAAACCAATGGCCAATAAAAATATAGATCGAGCCACTACAATTAATCCTTTATAATCGTGCATGCCTTTGTAATTACTCACCCGGATCATCGAAACTACACTCAGTCCCATGGCAAACATAAAGGTCATCGAAGCCATACTCAACGCAATCTGATTGGCCGCTTGGCTTGTTTTACCCAACATACCACACAACCAAATTCCTGCAGTGAATAATACTACTTCAAAGAGCATTTGCATGGCCGAAGGAAAGCCCAATCGCACCAATTGTACTACCATTTTACGGTGAATAGCATTCCACGAAAAGCCTTTAAAATAAGGACGTAAACTCGTTTTGCTCCGCAGCAAATAATGCATAAACACCACCATAAAGATTCGGGAAATTACGGTGCCGATGGCAGCTCCAACAATTCCTAATTTTGGAAAAATCCAAACACCATAGATCAAGACATAATTAAAAAAAACGTGTACCACATTGGCCATTACGATGGCATACAACGAATATTTGGTGAGTGACAAACCGTCGGCAAATTGCTTATAGCCTTGGTACATGATGAGCGGCACTAACGAAAAAGCCACCCAATCCAAGTAGGGTTTAGCCAAATCGATTACCTCTTTGGGTTGATGTAATAATTCCATAACCGGCTTTGCCACCACGATGAGCAAAAATAAAAACAAGCCTAAAATTGTACATAGTAAGAGTCCGTGCTGAAAAGCCGATTTGATTTTGGCCTCATCTTGTTCTCCCTGCGCTTCGGCAACGATGGGTGTAATAGCGGTTGAGAAGCCAATTCCAAGAGACATGGCCACAAAAATCATACTGTTGCCCAAGGAAACCGCTGCCAATTGCGAGGTGCCCAATTTGCCCACCATAATATTGTCTACAATTCCAATGAGTGTATGGCCCAACATCCCCAGCATAACCGGATAGGCCAACTCGATGTTGTAACGAAATTCTTTGGTGTATTGGGATAGATTCAATTTGTCATTTTTAAAGCCGCAAATATAATCCAATTCACTGCTTTTTGGAAGTTAAAATGTGGAGTTAACACTTGTAAATGAATCATTTTTGATTTATTCCAACTAAGGACAAATTCAATTTACAAATACATGATTAGGAAGTCTTTGTGTGAAATTTATAAATTCAGCTACGCGAAAATGTGTATGTTTGTGAAAACTAAACTCAATTTCATATGATTAAAAAATTACTCTTTTCTGCACTAATTCTTGCCTCCTGCAGCGGATTTGCGCAAGACAA
>CAMBOW010000123.1 GCA_945869365.1 Flavobacterium psychrophilum
CCCATTTTAATCCGGTTGAGTTTGGTGGTTCAGCCGCTACTGGCCTTTGTTTTGCGCGGGAACAACTACATTGATCCCATAGATGGTAAAGGCTACCGCAGCTTTTTGCCTTATGGTTACGGCACCCAACGCAACAATGTCTTGGCTCCGGGCACCCTTTCGCTCGAACGTCACCGCTTACTTTGGTTGTATTTGCAACGGGAAACCGATTTTTTTACCGCTACAATGCGCAAAAAAGTATTGCATGTTGCGCCCGAGCAAGAATTGTACAAACGATTCAAAAAGCAAACCAACATTGACTACACCACCACCGATATGCTGTCGCCCTTGGCCGATGTAAAAGCCGACATTTGCAACTTACCATTTGCCGATAACAGCTACGACTTGATATTGTGTAATCATGTTTTGGAACACATACCCGACGATACCCAGGCGATGCGAGAATTATTTCGGGTAATGAAACCCGGCGGCATGGGCATTTTTCAAATTCCACAAGATTTGAAACGCGCCACTACCTTTACCGACGACAGCATTACCGACCCGAAAGAACGCGCCAAACTATTTGGGCAATACGACCACGTGCGGGTATATGGCCGGGATTATTTTGACAAATTACGCAGCATCGGATTTCAGGTAATTGAAGAAGATTATACCCAAAAATTGGGCGCCAAATGGGTAGAAAAATACGGGTTGGCCGCCGGAGAAATTATTCCTATTTGCTGTAAACCAGAAAAATAAAACGGATAGTTATCGAAATACAGAAATTTGTATCTTTAAAAACTTAAAACGAAAAAGGATGTGTAAACGGTTGTTTGTATTGCTTGTTTTTATGGCCTGTAGTGGCAGCGCTTGGGCACAACCGGTGATGGAAGTGGCTCCACCCTATAACATTCAAACCGTCACATTTTTGGTCAACAACCAAAACAGCATTCCTTTATTTGCCTTGGGCGACAGCTTCAAATTGCAATTTGACGATCTATTTGGCAACGAGGCCAATTACTACTACCAACTCGTGCACTGCGATTACGATTGGTCGCCTTCGCAATTGTCCCGCAACGAATACCTGGGCGGTTTTGATGACCAGCGCATCTTGGACTACACCAACTCGTTTAATACCTTACAGATTTATTCGCACTACAATTTGCAGATTCCCAACAAAAACACCCGGTTGTTGGTGAGCGGAAATTATGTAATTAAAATTCTCAACGAAGACCGCGAACTCCTATTTTCCCGCCGTTTTATTGTCTACGAAAATTTGGTTTCGGTGCCTATGCAGGTAAAACGAGCCCGCAGCGTACAAGACATAGAATACAAACAGAACTTAGATTTCTCGGTAAAATCACCCAACATTTTGTTTCAGAATCCCAACCAAAATGTGAAGATTTTGTTATTGCAAAATGGGCAATTGTCTACTGGCCTTACCGACATCAAACCCATGTATACCTTGGGCAATGATTTAATCTACAAATATGATGTAGAAACCCAATTTTGGGGAGGAAACGAATTTCGTTATTTTGAAAACAAAGACATTCGCAACGCCACCAATAACATAGCCAAGGTGGATTCCAACGGTGGCATTTACAACGCCCATTTGTATATAGACAACGCCCGAACAGAAACACCCTACACCTACAACCCCGACATCAACGGGAATTTTTTGATAAAAAACATTGGTTCCGAACGCAATGAGGTAGAAGCCGATTATGCGTGGGTATTTTTTACTTTATCAGCGCCCGCTTATTTTGGCAAAAAAGACATCTATATCAACGGACAGTTTAATAATTATGCCCTTCTGGCCAGTAACAAAATGGACTACAATGCCGAAAAAGAAGTCTATGAGAAAGCAATCATGATTAAACAAGGCTTTACCAATTACCAATACGTAATTGCCGACAAAAACGGCACAATTGATTACGAAAATTCCCTCGACGGCAACCACTACCAAACCGAAAACGACTATTTTTCGGTGGTGTATTACAAAGAAAACAACCAACGGTATTACCGTGTAGTGGGCAAAGGGCAGGCTTCCTCAACCGACATCATCAATTAATCAGCGCAGGTATGGTTTGGCAAATTAGTTCGGGCATAAAAATTTCGGTGGTTCCCTCCTATGAAGGCAATTATTTGCAAAACAACCGACTGCATTATGCTTTTGGGTACCAAATTACACTCGAAAATTTGAGCGATGATACGGTGCAACTCGAATCTCGGCACTGGGATATATATGATTCGCTGCACCACAAAGACGAAGTGGATGGCGAAGGCGTGGTGGGACTCAAACCCATACTCAAACCCGGCACCTCATTTACCTACCAATCGGGCTGTTTGTTGGCCTCTACCTATGGCGCGATGCAAGGCCATTATACTCTAATCAATTTTAGCACCACCCAACGTTTTCAAGTGGATGTACCCTTGTTTAAATTGTGTGTGCCTTTTGCGCTCAATTAAGCAGAAGAGAAATGCGCTACTATCTACATTTCCTTTGTACTTTTGCCCTACATTTTTACTAAAACTCAATACTATACAATATGCTTAAAGGATTTTTTAACGTACCTAAAGCGGTTAACGAACCTGTAAAATCGTATGCGCCCAATTCGCCTGAGAAAACTGCTGTCTTGGCTGCCTATCGCAAAATGTGGAACGAACCCATCGACTTGCCGATGTACATTGGCGGAAAAGAAATTAGAACCGGCAATACCAAAACCTTATCGGCGCCGCATGACCACAAACACATAGTAGGTAAATACCATTTGGCCGATAAATCTCATGCAGAAGCTGCGATTCAAAACGCTTTGGATTCCAAAGAAAAATGGGCCAATTTGGCTTGGGAGCAACGTGCCGCCATCTTTTTGAAAGCCGCCGAATTGATTGCTGGACCCTATCGTGCGCGCATCAATGCCGCGACTATGATAGCCCAATCGAAAACTATTTTTCAGGCTGAAATTGATGCCTCCTGCGAATTGATTGACTTTTTACGTTTCAATGTGCAGTTCATGACCCAAATTTATGCCGATCAACCGCAATCGGATTCGGGGGTTTGGAACCGTTTGGAATACCGACCTTTAGAAGGATTTGTGTATGCGATTACGCCGTTTAACTTTACCGCAATTGCAGCCAATTTACCCGCCAGTGCCGCCATGATGGGCAATGTAGTGGTTTGGAAACCCAGTGACAGCCAATTGTTTTCGGCCAAAATTATATTGGATATTTTTAAAGAAGCAGGCTTGCCTGATGGCGTAATTAATGTAATCTATGGCGACCCGCAGATGATCAGCGATACTGTTTTTGCCAGTCGTGATTTTGCTGGGGTGCACTTTACCGGATCAACCCATGTGTTTAAAGACATTTGGAAAACCATTGGTAGCAACATTCACCACTATAAAACCTACCCAAGAATTGTAGGGGAAACCGGCGGAAAAGATTTTATTGTAGCCCATCCGTCGGCCAACGTAAAACAAGTAGTTACTGGAATTGTGCGTGGCGCTTTTGAATTTCAAGGGCAAAAATGTTCGGCTGCTTCAAGAGCTTATATCCCAAAAAGTTTATGGCCAGCTGTAAAAGAGCAACTCATCTCGGATTTGAAATCGATGAAAATGGGATCGCCCGAAAATTTTGGCAACTTTATTACTGCCGTAATCCACGAAGGATCATTTGATAAATTGGTTTCGTATATCGAACGCGCCAAAACCGACAGCGAGGTGCAAATAGTAGCTGGAGGCGGCTACGACAAATCGGTGGGCTATTTTATAGAACCGACCGTTTTGGTGACTACCAATCCCAAGTATGTAACCATGGAAACCGAATTATTTGGACCCATTATCACGCTAAATGTATATGAAGATGCACAATGGGCAGAAACCTTACAATTGGTAGATCAAACCTCAGAATATGCATTAACAGGTGCTATTTTCTCACAAGATCGCTACGCCATTGCACAAGCCACGGAAGCCTTGAAAAATTGTGCCGGTAATTTTT
>CAMBOW010000124.1 GCA_945869365.1 Flavobacterium psychrophilum
TCAATAACTGAATTGGCGACAGTGCCTTTTCCTAAAATGGAGATGGTCGTGGTGCCCGCCCCTGTTGGTACGGAAGGTGGATTTCCGCTCAAGGCAGCCGTCCAATCATTGGATTTAAATTTAAACTTACGACCTTTAAATAATTCGAGCGTAAGTGTCCACACATTAGTATTATTCGCATCTGTCATGGGTACGGCATTGGCCGATCCCAAGGTCCCTTTGGCGGTGCCAAATAGTCCAAATCCTTTGTAGAATTTAATCGAGTAGGTCATTCCTACAGGAGTAATATCGGCTTTCACCAAATAATGTCCGGCAGTTGCTACCGACATACTTGGGGCAGCTGCTCCAGCGATAAGCATACCTGCTGTTCCACCATAAATAGTTGGATTGGCAAAGCTTCCGCAAGCATCTGGGCGATACAATTTATAACTTCCGGCTTCCAGATAAAAATACCCTTCAAAGGTAGAAAGCGAGGTAAAATTTTGCGCCAACAAACGGGGTGAAGTTTCGGCATTGCCGCCGTCTTTTACCAAACCTAAAATAGGTAAAGCCGTAGAATAGCCATTTACCGCAAAGGTAATTGGGTTTGAATACTGCACCAATTCGTTGTTAATTCCCAACACCGATTTGATGCGCACATCAATGTTCATTACCCCGCAGCTGAAGCTAGGCAATTGATTCATCAAGGCATTAAATTCGCTGTTTTTCAAGGTGCACGCTCGGGCCTCTGGTGTTACCGAAATCCCATTGCCGGTATACGCAACAGCATCAGCAAAGGTAGGATCGTTGTCGTGATCAGAAACGACCAATGAATAACTGGCTACTGTGGGAATACCATTGTCACTTTCGTCCCAGGTGAATGCTGCAAAAGTATCGGCATCATTGGCGGGAGCTAAAGCTGCTGCTGAGGTGATGGTTGCATCTTTTCTCAGTTCAAATCCGTTGGAGGATGCAATGGGTTCTTTGTCATTGGTGGCGCAAGCTCCTAAAGCTAAAAGTGCACTAAAGCAAAGAATTGATTTTAATTTATTTTTCATCTTTTCAATTGATTTCAATATTAATATCCAGGATTTTGCGTCAAGTTGGGGTTGGCTTGCATCGCTTTCAACGGAATTGGATACAAGTTGTAGTGTTCTGGAATTGCAGTTCCTTCTTTCACTCCACCTTTCCATGGCCAAAGATAACTTCCGCCTGCAAATTTGCCAAAACGAATTAAATCTGAACGACGGTGTCCTTCAAAGTTCAATTCACGAGCTCTCTCGTCCAAAATAAAGTTCAGTGTTAAATCGCCAGCTGAAATTGGAGCAGCGTTAGCACGGCTGCGTACTGCATTTACATATTGCAGCGCCTGTCCTGAAGTTCCATTGGTAGCTCCACGCAAGACACATTCGGCATACATTAAATAGGTATCAGCCAAACGGAATAAAGGGAAATCTGTACCAGAAAAATCTGTAGCGATTGAGGTTCCCACTGCGTTTGAATTTCTAAATTTTGCACATGGATACCCGTCGGTCCAAATTTTGTAATCGTTCATTTCGTAGCTGTGGCCTTGTGTCCAGAACAACTGTGCTCTAACGTCGCTTGAGGCGGCCAATTCAGACGCGCTGTTGCCAAATAATCCGTACCAAGCTTTGGTAGATCGGTGTCCGCCCCAACCGGCAGTTGCGCCGTAGTTGCTGAGTGTCATGGTGTCGGCGCTTAAACTTCCGTTCACTAAATAGGTAGTGTTCCCGTAGCTTTGACTGGAAATTGGATCAGCAATAAGTGCATAAATGATCTCGTTTTTAGCAGCGGTTACGTTGTTGTCTCCCGAAAATAAGCTCTGGAAATCGGTTGTTAAGGCATAACCTCCCTCATTAATTACCAATTGAATTTGCGTCATGGCATCTTGGTAACGTGGAGTTCCGGTATACACTTCGGCGTTGAGGTACAATTTGGCCAATAACATTTGCGCACAAGCTTTATTGGCACGGCCGTATCCATTGGTTACAGGAAGCGTGCTTTGAATAGCCAATAATTCTTGTTCTACATATTCAAAAAGTTCAGTACGGGTAGCTTGCTCTTTAGGAACTGAACTGCCCAAATCGGCTTCGGTAACCAATACCCCTTTTCCAAAACAATCAATCAAGTAGTAATAGGCCAAGCCACGCAAGAAACGCAATTCGCTCGCATATTGTTCTTGGTTGGGAACCGATACGTTTTGCATTACCGCAATCAAGTTGTTGCATTGCGGCACTGTATAATATACACGGTTGTACAAGTAACGGAAAAATTTGTTGTTGTTGTCCCAATCGGTTGCTGTGGTCAACTGATCTAATCCATTATCACCCCAACGATTTTTCATGTCGTCGGCAGAGAAATCTTGTAAGTTTACAATTCCACGCAAAAACGGAGATTCCCCGGCGTCGTCTCCAGGTGTATCGGTACTTCCAGGTCCATTGGCACCCGATAGGGCAAAGGATCCGTAAATTTTAGACAATAAACCTTCAATCGCATTCGGATCTTCGGCCAACAATTGCTCTAAAGTCAATTGGTTTTTGGGCTCGGTGTCGAAGGCATCATCACAGCCACTTAACGTAAGTAAACTTACGAATAGTACTAATCCTTTGATTTTGATATTTTTCATAATGTTGTCGTATTAAAAGTCAATGCTCACACCAAAAGTGTAGGTTCTTGGTCTTGGATAAAAGTTTCGGTCAATGCCATTAAAGTTTTCTGGATCTTGTCCTGAATATTCCGTCAAGATAAATAAGTTATTTACAGAACCGTATACCTTAATGCCAGCTTTGTTTAAGAAGGGCAAGTTCTCTTTAAATTTATATCCTAAGGTTACGTTGTCGCAACGCAAGAATGAAGCGTCTTCCAATAAATAGTCCGAGAAGGTTGCGTTTCCATTAAAGTTGGTAAACAACGGATTGGCTGCATCATTGTAAAAATCCAATACATTGATTAGATAATTTCCGGTATATCCAACCGCACCTTGGGTGTTTCCGTTGGTTAGCGTCTTCAAGTTGTACACTTGACCACCCATTTGTCCGCGGAAATTGGCTGTTAAATCCCAATTTTTGTAATTGAATGCCGTGCTAAAACCATAAGTCCAGTTCGGACGCATCGCCACATAGTAGCGGTCGTCGTTGTTGATTCTCCCGTCGTCGTTGCGGTCTACATAGGCGCCCACAATGGGTTGTCCGGTTGCGTCGTAGATTTGCTCAAACACCCAAGCCGAATACGGTTGTTCCCCTACCGGGTTGAAGGCCAAATATACTCCGGTTTGGTTCAGTCCACTGCCCGTATCTTGTACCACAGAAACGCCTTTTAATTCAGACACTTTGTTGTAGTTGTAGGCCAAATTACCGCCTAAAGTCACATTAAAATCTTCTGATTGAATGGCTTTTACATTCATGTTCAATTCAAATCCTTTTCCTTCAATAGAACCTACGTTCGAGATAAACTCGGTTGCTGCAGTACTTTGTCCAGGCAAGCTAGGTACTTTAGAAAGTAAGTCGGTTGTTTTGCGGTTATACACATCAAAACTTCCAGAAAGAATACTGTTTTTAAAGAACTCAAAATCAACACCTAAATTTAGGGTTGTGGTTTTTTCCCAGGTAATGTTTGGGTCATAGGGTTGAGCCGTATAAGTGTTTAAACCTGGTAAATATTGTCCATTGGCATTCCCCACTTCAAAGAACGGACGCGTCGGGAAAAAGCCCACCACATCGGTAATCGAAGATTGGCCAGTTTTACCCCAACTCATACGCAATTTCAGGTCTTGAATGAGTTTGGAATTTTTCAAGAAATTTTCTTCTTTCATTTTCCAAGCCGCTCCCACTGCAGGAAAATACCCCCAGCGTTTGTTTTTCAAGAACAAGGAAGTACCGTCTGCACGAAACGTAGCCGTAAATAAGTATTTGTT
>CAMBOW010000125.1 GCA_945869365.1 Flavobacterium psychrophilum
CACCCTACTTTAAAACAATTACCAACTCAGAACAAGCGGGCGCCAAAAAACCCAATCCGATCATTTTTGATCATGCGCTACAAGTGGCGACAGCTACCAAATCAAATAGCGTCATGATCGGTGATTCGCTTGATGCCGATGTGCTTGGTGCACTCGATTTTGGGATGCAGGCGGTATTTTTTAATCCGTTTGACGAAGAAGTATCTGAAGAAATTATTCAAATTGGTCATTTACGCGACCTGAAAAAACTATTTTAAACCTATGAAAAAACACATTGTATGTCTGCTTTTTTTTGTTGCGGCTACCGGAATTGCACAACACGAAATCAATACGTATCGCTATTTAATTATGCCTGAAAAATTTTCCTTTTTAAAGCAAAAGGACCTCTATCAATTGAATTCTTTGGCGAAAATTCATTTTGAAAAATTGGGATTTATTGTATTCTATGATACTGAAACCTTGCCCGATTCTTTAGTAAATTACAATTGCAATAAGTTATTTTGCGATGTGGAAAGCATAGGAAATATAATAACTACCAAGCTAGTGATCACGCTCAAGGATTGTAAAAATAAAGTTGTCGTACAATCAAAAGAAGGGAAGAGTAAGGAAAAAGATTATAAAATTTCCTATAGTCAAGCGTTTCGTGACGCCTTTACTACCTTCCGAGAATTGGGGTATCAATACCAGACACAACCTACGCAAGTTCCAAACGAGTTGCCTGTTTCTGCTTCAGCTAGTACCAACGCTTCAGCATTGTTTTATGCCCAACCTATTTCCAACGGGTATCAACTGGTAGATAGTAGTCCAAAAGTGGTCTACAAACTTTTGGCAACGTCAAATGCTAGTTGTTTTATTGCCTATCGGGGAGAGCAGCAAGGGGTTTTGATTCAAAAAAATCAGCTGTGGTATTTTGAGTATTACGAGAACGGAATCTTGAATTCGCAGTTGGTTTCGGTTAAATTTTAAGCATTTCTTGTAGTGTAGTAAAGAATGTTTTTCCTAATAGTGTTAATAGTTGTACTTGTCTTTCCACCGATTTTTTAGAAACTCACGCACGCCATTTTCTCTCGCGTTAGTGCCAGGTTCATAGAATTTGGTTTCTTGAATCGCGTCTGGTAAAAATTCCTGATCGCTAAAGTTGTTGGCATAATTGTGCGAATATTGGTATTCTTCGCCATAGCCCAATTCTTTCATCAATTTGGTTGGGGCATTGCGCAAGTGAATGGGAACCGGCAAATCCCCGGTTTGTTTCACCACCGCTTGGGCATTGCCGATTGCCATATAGGAAGCGTTGCTTTTGGGAGAAGTGGCCAAGTAGACGGCGCATTGGCTGAGAAGAATTCGGCTTTCAGGATACCCAATAGTCGCCACCGCTTGAAAGGTATTGTTGGCCATAATCAAAGCGGTTGGGTTGGCGTTGCCAATGTCTTCACTGGATAAAATTAGCATTCTTCGTGCGATGAATTTTATATCTTCTCCGCCTTCAATCATCCGCGCCAGCCAATAGACGGCTGCATTGGGATCACTGCCTCGAATTGATTTGATAAAGGCCGAAACAATGTCGTAATGTTGTTCACCAGTTTTATCATACAAGACGGTATTTTGCTGCACCAAGTGCAACACCCGTTCATTGGTAATTTGAATTTCGCCTTCAACCGAAGCGTTTACGACCAATTCAAAAATATTCAAGAGTTTTCTACCGTCACCGCCTGAAAGGCGAAGTAGCGCTTCGGTTTCGACTAGTTGAATGTTTTTGCTTTGCAAATAAGGATCAACTGTCATCGCGCGCTGTAACAAAGCTTCCAAATCGGTTTTGGTAAATGGATTGAGTACATAGACCTGACAACGCGACAATAAGGCAGGAATTACTTCAAAACTGGGGTTTTCGGTGGTGGCGCCAATCAAAGTGATCCAACCTTTTTCAACCGCGGCCAACAGCGAATCTTGTTGCGATTTGCTGAAGCGATGGATCTCATCGATAAACAAAATGGGGTTTTTGGCCGTAAAGATTCCGCCGCTTTGTTTGGCTTTGTCAATTACTTCGCGCACGGCAGCTACTCCCGAATTAATCGCGCTCAACACATAAAAAGGTCGTTTGGATTCTTGGGCGATGATTTGTGCCAAGGTGGTTTTGCCTGTGCCTGGAGGTCCCCAAAACAAAAGCGATGGAATAATTCCTTTTTCGATTTGTTGGGTGAGTGAACCGCTAGGTCCCACCAAATGCAATTGACTGATGTAGTCAGAGAGGTGTTGGGGGCGAATGCGTTCGGCTAGGGGAGCTTCCATGAATGATTTAGGATTGTTGATTTTTGATTGTTGATTTTTGATTGCTTCGCTAGTTCGTCCCGAAGCTTCGGGACTCGGGTGTTGATTTTTGATTTGAAAAATAGTAGGGCAAACAAATTTAAACATATTTAGGATGAAATTTCTATATATCTTCCGTTCAACTATATTTATGACAAATTAGCACAACAATTACTTTGGCGGTATTTTTGAATAGGTTGATGCATAAAAATTAGATATGAACGACACGCAACATTTTAAATTTACGCCCTCTGTTTGGTTGGTGCCCAGTTTACTGCTGGGTTTGATGTGGTTGGTTTGGGGTGCAGAGCGTGTTTTTCGAATTGATATGGCGAGTCACGGGATAACTCCCAGGACAGTAGAAGGTTTACAAGGCGTGCTATTCAGTCCATTTTTGCACGCCAATGTGCAGCATTTGGCCAACAACTCGATTCCGCTTTTTATTTTGGGCACAGCGCTCATCTATTTTTACCGGGAACTTTCGCTCAAAGTGTTGGTATATGGCATTTTGTTCTCGGGATTGCTCACTTGGATAATGGGTCGTAACTCGGTGCATATTGGCGCGAGTAGCTTGGTGTATGTATTGGTTTCGTTTATATTCTTTAAAGGTTTGTATACACAGTATTACCGACTCATGGCCTTGAGTTTATCGGTTGTGTTAGTCTACGGTGGGATGGTGTGGTATGTTTTCCCGAGTCCCATCACTACGGGTGAATTGCAAATTTCTTGGGAAGGGCATTTGGCCGGATTGCTAGTAGGATTGGTGATGGCCATTCGCTTCAAAACACCCGATTATGTGGCCGATTTGCAATATCCATGGGAAAAGCCCGAGTTCAACCCCGAGGAAGATCCGTTTATGAAGCATTTTGATGAACACGGGAATTTTGTGAATACGCCTGCGCCGGAGGAAGAAGTATCCACTGAACAAGCAACCACTGAGCTAAACTACGTGTATACCTATATAAAAAAGGAAGATAAAGACTAACTAACCTCTCTGTCGAACCACTTCATACAAAAAAGCCCCACAAGCTACTGAAACATTCAAAGACCCGATACTTCCAAACATAGGGAGTTTGGCTTTCTCGTCTACCAATTTTAATACCGAAGGATTGATGCCGCGGTCTTCGCTACCCATAATGATGGCCAACGGTTCGTTGAGGTTTAAATCGTAGAGCGAATGCTCGGTTTTTTCGGTAGCGGCTACCGTTTTAATACCGCTTCCTTGCAAATAAAATAAAGCGTCTTTGATGTGCTCTACTTTGCAAATGGGAATATTAAATACAGCTCCGGCTGATGTTTTTACAGTATCTCCATTCACGGGAGCTGCCCCTGATTTTTGAATGATAATGCCATGTACACCGGTGCATTCGGCCGTACGGATGATGGCGCCAAAATTACGGGCGTCCGAGATTTGATCTAAGATGAGAAACAAGGGTTTTTCTTGCGATTCCAGTGTAGCGGTTACTAATTCTTCGATGGAGATAAACCCAATAGGAGAGATGGT
>CAMBOW010000126.1 GCA_945869365.1 Flavobacterium psychrophilum
TCGAGTGTGCCGGCATGACCTATTTTAAATTTCTTAGGTAAATCAAAACGGCGTTTCAGTAAATACTTGAGTTTGTTAACCGCTTGGAAAGAAGACCACTGCAGGGGTTTATCAACCAGAATGACTTGACCAGTCAAAAAATCATCGGCTTCCATTAAATAATGGAAAGCGGATGAATAAAGAAGTGGATCAATAACAAGGCAATGCCAATGGCAATGCGGTAGTAGCCAAAGACCTTAAATCCATTTTTGGTTAGGAATCCAATGAAACTTTTTATAGCCAAAAGGGCTACAATAAATGCCACAATATTTCCAATAATTAGCAGGTTGGTTTCTTGCTCGGTGAGCACGTAGCCTGCTTTGTAAAAATCATAGCATTTTTTTACCGTGGCGCCCAACATGGTAGGAACGGCCAAGAAAAATGAGAATTCGGCTGCTGCAGTTCGATTGAGTTTTTGTGACATTCCACCCACAATACTTGCGCCACTCCGAGATACGCCAGGTATCATGGCCAAGCATTGAAATACCCCAATTTTTAAGGCGGTTTTATACGTTATTTCAGTACGGCTAGATCCCGAAAACCAGTCGTCTACTTTGAGCAACAAAATACCCCCAAGCAAAAGAGAAACTGCAACGGTTACTGGATTTTCTAGCAAGGCATCAATTTTTTTGCTAAACAACAAGCCAAAAATTACAGCCGGGATAAAGGCGATAAACAACTTAATATAGAAATCAATCGACTGAAAAAAGCGTTTAAAATATAATGCAACCACCGAAAGGATTGCGCCCAATTGAATGACGATGGTAAATAATTTGGTAAACTCTTCATGGGCAATGCCAAAAAAAGAACTGGCAATAATCATGTGGCCCGTAGAAGAAATGGGCAAAAACTCAGTAATGCCTTCTATGATGGCGAGGGCAACAGCTTCTAGTGTAGTCATCTAGCTGTTTTTCGGGTTCTTTAAAATCGCAAAAACAGTTATGCCAAACCCTAGTAAAACAACAGTAGGAGCCAATCGGATGCGTTGAAAGTTAAAGATGGCTTCATTAAATACTTTTGGGTCAGTACTTCCGCCGCCTATCATCAATAAAAAACCGATGACAATTACCGCGATACCAAGCAAGAGTAGTAGGTAATTCGTTTTTTCAAAAAGAAATTCTGCTTTGGCTTCAGCAGAAACGGCTTTGGTCTTTGGGGCTTCGGTTTTTTGTGTTTTCATATCACTAAGAAATCGATTAGTATAAATCGTCGGTTCGTAAATTCAAATAACGTTGAGTAGCAAAATAAGTGCTGAGCCAAGTAATGAGTACACCTAAGGCCAGCACACTAAATAACACAATGCACACGGCAAGTGGATTTTCTAAAATGCCCAAGTTGGGATAATTGCCGTCAAGGTATAGTATACAAACAAGTAGCGCAATTACCGCGCAAACGGCTCCTGCCAATCCCAATTTTACACTGCGCCAAATAAACGGCTTGCGAATAAACGACTTGGTTGCACCCACCATCTGCATGGTTTTGATGATGAATCGGTTGGCATAAATGGACAATCGCATCGAGCTGTTGATGAGCACCACAGCTACCAAAGCCAAAAAGCCACTAATAATGAGGATCCATAAACTCACTTTCTTGATGTTGTCGTTTACTAAATTGACGAGTTGTTTGTCGTAAACAATGTCTGAAACCATTTCGTTTGTACGAAAATGATTTTCAATTTTACGAATATTCTCCGCGTTGATGTAATCGGCTTTTAAATGAATATCAAAGGAATTTTGCAAGGGATTGGCCCCCAAAAAAGTCATGAAATCTTCTCCAATAATATCCGTATGCATTTTGGCGGCCTGTTCTTTGGTCACATACACACTGGATTTGACAAACTTGGACGTTTTTAACTCGTTTTTGAATGCGGTAAAAACCGTATCGGTGGCTTCGTTTTTAAAGAATACCGTCATGGCAATTTCTTCTTTAAAATCATCGGCCAATTTTTTGGAATTTAAGATAAACAAGCCCAAAAGCCCCAACAGAAATAGTACCAAAAACATACTAAACACAACAGAAATATAGGAGGAAATTAGTCGGCGTTTTTGAAATTTTTCGAAGGAAGAACTCATAGAGAATAGAAATTATGGGGTAAAAATAATAAAGAAATTGGTTAAATTTAGTTTATAACGTTCAAAGTTTTGACTTTCGTACAATAAACGTAAATTTGCCCACTTAAATGTATCCTGATGAAATACAATCCAACCGAAATCGAGGCCAAATGGCAAAAATACTGGGCTGAGCAGCACACTTTTGCCGCCACAACTGCCTCTGAAAAACCCAAATATTATGTGTTGGATATGTTTCCTTACCCTTCTGGAGCAGGCTTGCATGTGGGACACCCGCTGGGCTATATTGCCTCCGATATTGTGGCCCGATTCAAACGCCACAAAGGATTCAATGTGTTGCATCCGCAAGGATACGATTCCTTTGGATTGCCCGCCGAACAATATGCCATTCAAACGGGTCAACATCCTGAGAAAACCACGCGCGAAAACATTGCCCGTTACCGCGAACAACTCGACAAAATTGGATTCTCTTTTGATTGGGACCGCGAAGTTCGCACCTCAAACCCCGATTATTACAAGCATACGCAGTGGATTTTTATCCAATTGTACAATTCCTGGCACAACAAAACCAGCGACAAAGCCGAACCCATTTCGAGCTTGATCGCCCAGTTTGAACAGGCAGGAAATTCCAAAATAAATGCCGTTTGCGACGAACAAATCCCTGCTTTTTCTGCACAGGAATGGATGGCATTGGACGATTCGGCCCAACAAAAAATCTTGCTGCAATACCGTCTTACTTATTTGGCTGAAACCGAAGTAAACTGGTGCCCCGCATTGGGAACCGTGTTGGCCAATGACGAAATCATCAATGGGGTTTCAGAGCGCGGAGGTCACACGGTGATTCGCAAAAAAATGACCCAATGGTCGATGCGCATTTCAGCCTATGCCGAACGCTTATTGCAAGGATTAGACACCATTGATTGGAGCGAATCCATTAAAGAAGCCCAACGCAATTGGATTGGAAAATCGGTGGGAGCGTCAATTTTGTTTCAGGTTTCAGGTTTCAAGTTATCCATAGAAGTATTTACAACAAGACCGGATACTATTTTTGGCGTAACCTTCATGACCTTGGCGCCCGAGCACGATTTGGTGGCACAAATTACTTCGCCCGAGCAAAAAGCAGCAGTAGAAGCCTATGTTCAAGCCACCGCCAAACGTTCCGAGCGCGAGCGCATGGCCGATGTAAAAACCATTTCGGGAGTATTTACTGGGGCTTATGCCGAGCATCCGTTTACCAAAGCGCCCATTCCGGTTTGGATAGGCGATTATGTGTTGGCGGGCTACGGAACCGGCGCAGTGATGGCGGTGCCCTGTGGAGACGAACGCGATTATGCCTTTGCCCACTATTTTAAAGGCCAAAACGGCATGCCCGAAATCAAAAATATTTTTAATCAAGACATTTCCCAAGCAGCCTATGCCGAAAAAGCAGAATTTGAATTGGTAAACTCCGATTTCTTAAACGGCTCGGATTACAAGTTGGGAACCCAAAAAGCAATTTCCGAATTAGAAAAAATAGGGGCTGGGAAAGCCAAAGTAAATTACCGCTTGCGCGATGCCGTATTTTCGCGTCAACGCTATTGGGGCGAGCCTTTCCCGGTATATTACGTGAACGGTTTGCCACAGATGATTGCTGCCGAGCATTTGCCTATCATACTTCCCGAAGTAGACAACTATTTACCCACCGAAGACGGACAACC
>CAMBOW010000127.1 GCA_945869365.1 Flavobacterium psychrophilum
GGGGCTTTGCAATGTGTGCCCAAAAGTCCAACTTGTGGGGCTTGTGTTTTTCAAAGCAGTTGCGCTGCATTGGCCAATAAACAAGTTTCCAGTCTGCCATACAAATCCAAAAAAACCAAAGTGACTGTCCGGCACTTCAATTATTTGGTGTTGATAGACGAGGCCAATAAAAGCAGCATTCAACAGCGAACCGGCCCCGGAATCTGGCAAAACTTGTACGAATTTCCGCTATACGAATCAGGCAATGAATTAGAATTACCCGAATTGTTGACGGTCCTAACGCAACACAATTTAGTGGAGTTGCCCATTGCCAAAGTAGCTGAGTTAACACCGATTCCGCTGAAACACCTCTTGTCACACCAGCAATTGTTGATTAAATTTTGGCAAATTAACCTAAATGGTTTGCTAGAAAACGGGCTCGATTATGAGCAAATAAAAGCGCATCCGTTTCCCATTGTGCTCTATAATTTTATAGCCAACGATTGGCGAGAGTTATAAATTTTAGTACATTTGGCTAAACTTCAAATCCAACTAAAATGAGCGGTACCTTAAATAAAGTTATGTTAATTGGTCACTTAGGTGAGGATGTAAAAATGCATTATTTTGACGGAGGAAATTGTATCGGGAGATTTCCGTTGGCTACGAATGAAACCTATATCAACAAATCGACTAACGAGAAAATCACTTCGACCGAGTGGCATAATTTAGTGGTGCGCAACAAAGCCGCCGAGATTTGCGAAAAATACCTCACCAAAGGCGATAAAATATATGTAGAGGGCCGAATTAAATCGCGCCAATGGCAAACCGAAGATGGCGTGACCAAATACACGACCGAGATTCAAGTTACCGAATTCACCTTTTTATCGGTAAAAAAAGAAATTGAATCCAATCGCGGAATCGAGAGTAAGCCAAGTTATGATGCGCCAGCTTCCATGATGCCCGAAAATGATTTGCCGTTTTAAATCCAGAACCTATTAGGCTAGTTATTGCTAGCCTTTCTTTTATATGGTACACAAAATCACCTTGTTTGCTTGTTTGGCCTTGCTTTGTTTGGGCTGTAAAAAAGAATTGCTTCCCAAGCCCAACGGACAATTGCGTTTGGACTATAAAGAAGCCAACTATGCCCATTTTGAAAACAGTTGTCCGGTAACGTTTGATCTAAACGAAGACGCAATCATTAAGGCCAAGCCCGATTGCGGGTTCACGATCAATTACCCCAAAATGAAAGCCACCATTTATATGAGTTATAAGCCGGTGAAAAACAACATCAATGTGTTGTTGCGCGACGCCCAAAAGCTCACTTACGAGCACGTAATTAAAGCCGACGACATTTTAGAGCAGCCTTTTATCAATAAAGATCACGGTGTATATGGGATGTTTTATCAAGTGAATGGCAATGCGGCAACCAATGCCCAATTTTATGTTACCGACAGTACAAAACACTTCTTGGACTGTTCGGTTTATTTTTATGCCAAACCCAACTTTGATTCGGTGATGCCAGCTGCGAGTTACATCAAAAACGACATGCGCCGCATCATGGAAAGCTTGCGCTGGAAGTAACTAGTCGATCACTTTATAGGTAGTTCCGTCGGCACAGGCTTCTACCAATTTCACCAAAGTAGCTTTAGTTTGTTGGGTTTTGTCAAAGGAGATACTCGCTTCTTTTTTGTCAAAATCTACAGCCGCTTTTTGTACGCCTGCTGTTTCATTCAATTTGGTTTCAATCGTTTTGGCACAGCCCATGGCACAAGTCATGCCTTCAATATGGAAACGCGTTGAGTCAAGATTGGCGGCAGCAATTTCTTTGGTTACAACTGGCTTTTCTGATGCTTTTGGTGTCTCAGCTCCGTTGGGTTTGCAAGCTACAAAAGTGCTTCCGAGGAGTGTGATATAAAATAAGTGGGTAATTGTTTTCATATGAAATCAAATTTTTATGAAACAAAAGTAGCTAATTGTACTGCCGTTCGTCATAAAATTAGCACATAAATTCGCCGTAAATCGCGTAAAAAAGGCCAGCTTTTTGGGCTGGCCTGTGTTTTTTATTGAAAATCTGTTGCTGGAATCGGCTCGTTGAGTTTAATCTCGGTAGTAATCAACTCAATCTCCATCCCAATATTGAGCAGTGTTTTGTGCGGAAACTGTAGGCCATTTACTGCTTTGTACTCGCTGAAATAGGTAGTTTCAGACAAATCCCCTTCTTTGGTTTCAACCGTTTTGGATTCGCCTAATTTTAAACCCGAATCGCAGGCAAAATAAAATGAATTGGCACCGTCTTGCACCACATAACAGTCGGTTTCATTAAATGCTTCGATGCCTTTTAGGGTGATTGTTTTTTTGTTCAACAAATCCAATTCTTCAAAAGGAACAGCCGCGGCTTTGAGCGCAGCAATTTCGGTGGCCGACAATGGCACTTTTTGACCTTGTTGCACTACGTAGGTGTTTTTATCACTTACCACTTGTTTCATCATGGTCATGCCCATGGCTTTGACTTCGCGCAATTGTTGGTGATTGCTGGTAGTTTTTGTGGTCAACTCTACTGGAAAACCTTGTACAGTCCCAGTAGCCAACGTCACTACCGATTGCACTGCTCGCGCTGCTTTTTCCCCACCAATGGCAGTCAAGTAGGATGAAATTACCACCGAAGCAGTAAGTCCCTCAGGCATTTTTCGGTCTTCTTTTTTCTCGGTAATTGGGTTACTAAATTTGTCAAAATAAAAGATAGGCAAATTCAGTTCGGCTAGTTTTGAGGCTACTTCGCTGCCTTTCCCGGTCACGACAATGCGCAACTGATCGGCTTTAAAATAAGTATTGGCTACCCGCAACACATCGTCAGCAGTAACCGCATTAATATTTTTAATGAAGTTTTCGTAGAAATCTGAGGGTAAATTTTGGGTACGCAAACGCAAAGCATAGGAAGCTACCGTTTGCGGTTTTTCGATTTGCATTACAAAACGACCCACATAACCTGCTTTGACATTTTGCAAGACATCTTCGGTCACTTTCTCGGTGCGAATGCGTTTAAGTTCCTTGAGTACTTCCACTACAGCGCTGTCGGTAACCGCGTTGCGTACTTGGGCAAAGGTGCTGAAACGCGACACATATTTGCTCGGATTGATAGACGAACCAGCGCCATAGGTCCAGCCATGTTTTTCACGTAAATTCATGTTGAGGTAACTGTTAAAGTCGCCGCCTACCACTTGGTTGGCCACAATCGCCGCAAAATAATCGGGGTCAGACATCTTTAGGTTGGTGATGTTCATCACAGAGATTTCAGACTGCACGGCATTGGGCATGTCAATAAAATTGATTTGCGTTTGGGCTACATCAATCGGATCGGGATACACTGTTTTGGGTGCAGCAGCTTTGGGCCAGGCGCCAAATAATTTTTCAACCTGTTTTTTTACTTTGGCCAATTGCACATCACCAATAATGATGAGGTAGGCATTTTCGGGTACAAAATAGGTTTTGTAGTTGGCTAGCACATCATCAAGCGTCACCTGATTGATGCTGGTTTCATTTACGAATTCACCCACAGGATGCGTTGGGCCATAGGCTAAAATATTCTCTACTCTACGTGCTACCGCAGGCACACTTTTTTCGTCGGCTTTGAGGCTTTCGATGAATTTATTTTTTTCATTTTCAAAATCATCTGCTGTAAAACGAGGATGCAGCGCTCCATCGGCCAATAGCTCTAAAATACGGCCAGCATATTTGGATAAACCTGAGCCCGATGCGCCGCTGTTGTAAAAAGAAATTTCGGCACCCAAGAAATCAATTTCTTCGTTAAAAGC
>CAMBOW010000128.1 GCA_945869365.1 Flavobacterium psychrophilum
TCACTGTAATGACCAATCAGGGGCTGAACAATCAAACCCATTAAAGGCGCGATGATCCAAAACCAGGACAATTCGTGCACGTCGGCACCAAAAATTTGGAGTACTCGACTGGCGTTGGCATTTTGCAGGGCGAAACCCATTTGAATTCCCAAAAATCCGAAACTCATGCTCCAGATTTGCCAGTAACTTAATTTACGCTTTTCCATTATCGTTATTTTACGGATTGATAAAAACGATAAGCGCGTGGCTTATCAAAACTTACTTATAGGTTCGAAGTAAAAGTATACGTTTTGATAACTGGGGGTAAATATACTACTATTTTTAAATTCCAAAAGAAATTTGGACAGAATGACTAACATCGACCATTTCGTTTAAAGGTTAAACGTTTAATCGGCTAACCCTTAACCTTAAAGTGTAATCAAGTTCTTAGTATACTTCTGCAATTAATAATTATTCATTTTTAATTATTAATTATAAAATAGGTGTGGATTCTCTCGAAACCAATTCGGTTTCAATTACTTCTGTTTTGTAGGATTCCTCGTCTTCTTGGCTGGCTTCCAAGCGGTCGATGAGCATGGTGGCTGCTTTTCCGCCCATTTTGATGCCGTTTTGGCTCACGGTTGTGATGCTGGGCGATGAATATTTAGAAATGATGCCGTCGGTAAACCCAATCACGGCGAGGTCTTTTGGAATTTCTATTTGTGCATTTTTGGCGGCTTTGATGGCTGTTACGGCAAACAATTCATTGACTGCAAAAACGGCATCCAAATCTTGTGTAGTGATTAATGCTTCGATTTGATCGGAACAATGATCGATGTCTTCGATTTTGACAATTCGATTCAAATCTATGGCGATGTCGTTGTTGCGTAGGGCTTGCAAATAGCCTTCGGTGCGCAATTTGCCTACGCTCACGTAATCAACAGTGGTGATTAACGCAATTTTTTTGTAGCCTTTATCGACCAGACTTTGTACGGCGTTGAAAGCAGCCAAACTGTCGTCAATAATTACTTTGTCACACAAAATATCGTTGGTCACGCGGTCAAACATCACCACGGGCATGCCTTGGTTGATGACCTCTGATATGTGGTGAAAATCTTTTTTGGCTTGGGTTTCTTTGGAGAGCGAAAGGATGAAGCCGTCAATACTTCCATTGGCCAACATTTCCATGTTAATTACCTCTTTGTCAAAGGATTCGTTAGACAAACACACCATCACATTGTAGCCGCGTTCATTGGCAACATTTTCGATTCCGCTGATGACGGTCGCAAAAAAATGATGCACAATTTCGGGGATAATAATGCCGATGGTTTTGGTTTTTTTGTTCTTTAAACTCAACGCAATGAGGTTGGGTTTGTAGTTGTACAGTTTGGCAAACGCCTGAACTTTTTGGCGGGTATCTTCACTAATTTCTGAACTATCACGCAAGGATTTGGAGACCGTCGAGATAGAGACATCTAATTCTCTGGCAATTTGCTTTAAGGTGACTTTGCGTTTCATGGAATTTCCCTGATTAGTAGAGGCTAAAATAACGAAATCGTTTCCAGTTGAACTGCAATTGGGTGTGATTTTTTATACTATTTTTGAATGTACAAATAACGCCCCTTTTTTATTTTAAGCATTCAAATTTTGGAACCAATTTGCTTGCCAAGAAGATAAAGTTTTCAACACGAAAACGTTTTCGGAAACCTATTATAGGAGTAGGGGCTTTGATATCCATTTTTTTACATAATTTTAACGTTCGAAGTAAAGTATACGCATATCAAAATGAATTTGTAATCTAATTAAACTGTATGAAAACAATTTACAAAAAGTTGTTATTGCTCGTACTTCTATTCCCATTTGCTGCGCTTGCCCAAAGCACCCTTGACGGAAAAGTAGTCGACAAGGTTTCGAAACAACCTATTCCGGGTGTCAATGTAGTGGTTCAAGGAGCCGCAAACAGCACCCAAACTGATTTTGACGGAAAATTCCGTTTGACAAAAATTAAAAAAGGAGATAAAGTTTTGGTCTCTTACATCGGATACAACTCCGTAACTGTGCCGTATACCGGACAGAATGACATTACAGTTTCTCTTGAAGAATCGTCGAACCAACTCCAAGAAGTGGTGATACAAGTGGGGTACGGAACCGCCAAAAAGAAAGACGCAACCGGATCGGTTACCTTGATTACGGCCAAAGACTTCAACAAAGGCGCTATCGTTTCTACCGATCAGCTGTTGGCTGGTAAAGCCGCAGGTGTGCGCATCACCAATAACGGGGGTTCTCCAGATTCAGCACCCAACATTCGTATTCGTGGAGGAGCTTCCCTAAATGCAAACAACAGCCCGTTGATTATTATAGACGGTGTGCCCTTGGGCGACTTAAATCCGGCTGGGGTGAGCAATCCCTTTTCGTTGATTAATCCAAATGACGTAGAAAGTTTCTCGATCTTGAAAGACGCCTCGGCTACCGCGATTTACGGGGTGCGTGCTTCTAACGGAATCATCATCATTACCACCAAAAAAGGAACCGTAGGCGCGCCACAGTACAACTACTCTTCTAGTATTTCTATCGGGAAAGTTGATAGAAAACTGGAAGTAATGAACGGAACCGATTACACGCGTTTCATTCAAGAATACCACCCCGACTACACCAATTTATTAGGAATTGATGATCCAGCTACTGCTGCGGTTGATAATCCCGCTACTCCCGAAATTGAAGGGCGTATTTTAAGCAATACCGATTGGCAAGAGGCCGTATTTAGAACAGCCATTTCTACCGATCACAACTTCAGTGCAAGAGCCAATTTGTACAAAAAAATCCCGTTCCGATTCTCTATCGGGATGACCAATAACCAAGGGGTGATTAAAACCAGCGACTACAAACGTTTCAGTTATTCGTTTAAAATGACACCCAAGTTGCTCAACGACGATTTGAAAATTGACTTGAATGCTAAAGGAACCTATACCGACAAAAATGACATTGACGAAGGTGGTGCTTTAGGTGGAGCCTTAAACATGGATCCGACCAAACCAATATTTGGCAACCAATTGAACAACCGATTCAATGGGTATTACCAAGAAGTGTTTTTTAACGACGGGGCCACCCGCGATTTTTATAGTTTAGTTGGTTCTTATAATCCAGTTGCATTATTAAACCAACGCAACAGACCTCAGCGAACTACTCGTTTCTTGGGGAATGTTGAGTTTGATTACAAAATGCCTTTCTTGCGTGATTTGCGTGCGATATTGAATTTAGGATTGGATGCTTCTCAATCTAGAATTCGCGAAGTGTTTTCGAATAATGCCTTGGCTACTTATCAAATAGATCAAAATAATCCCGATCCAAATACCAATTATGTGTTTAATCCGGGCTTGAACTATTTGGAAAACCAAACCTCGACTAACCAAACCATGGATGCCTATTTGGCCTATACTAAATCATTGACTGGTGTAATTACGCGTGTAGATGCTCAGGCGGGTTATTCGTACCAAAATTTTATTACCGACGGAAACAAAGATTTATTTTCCTACACGGCCGACGGCTCTGGATCTGGAATTAGACAACCGTTTATTGAAAACGCGCGCAATCCTAGCAACCGCTATTATTTGCCTTTAAACTTGCAAGCCTATTTTGCGCGAGCAAACGTAGATTTGTTTAACAAATACTTATTTACGGCTACGTTTCGTGCAGACGGTACTTCCTTGTTCTTGAAAAACAAACGCTGGGGGTATTTTCCTGCAGTGGGAGCGGCTTGGAAAATGAAAGAAGAAAATTTCTTGAAAAATTCCAAACTCATTCAAGACCT
>CAMBOW010000129.1 GCA_945869365.1 Flavobacterium psychrophilum
AACTTGCACGAAGCCTTCAACTGGAATGGGTTTTCTGGCCAATTCGGCTGGCGTGGATGCGTTGTTGGGTTTGAGTCGGCCGCCCAATCGTTCGCCGGTATAGGTGGTTTGTATGCCCAGTTCGAGCCCTTTGAATTTGGTTTCCTCTACCGTATAAAAAGCACTGGCATTGGCGGTGTGTTTGGGTGTAAAGCGCAGCAAAGTGCCAGGATTGTAAATATTGCTTTTGGTGTATTTGGTTTCGTTAAAGCTGTAGCCCGCAATGAGGCGAAGCCCTTTGTGGTGTCCGGTGATGTCTAGTTCGATTCCTTTACTTTGGTAGGCGCCGGCCAATTCTTTGATGTTGGTATTGGTGTTGCCATTGCTAAAATCAGTTTGAGCCAAGTTGCTGTAATCTATCAAGTAGGCCGTGCAATTGGCCACCAATTTTCCTTTGGCCAATTCGTTTTTAACGCCCAACTCATATTGGTGCAAGGTAGAATTTGGCAAGGCATTTAAATTGCGATCGGTGCCCGTGTTTAGCACAAACGAATCCGAATAACTCGCAAAAATCGACTGGCTTTTGGTGGGTTGGTAGATAAGGCCCAGTTTTGGCGAAACAATCTTGTCTGTAGTTTTGGTTTCTACATTCGCTGCGGTAGAATAGGTGAGGGTGCTGTTGGTGTTTTCCAAATAACTGTAACGCACACCGGCGAGTACTTTTAGTTTCTGCGAAAGCTCAATCAAATCCTGAACGTAGACTCCAGCTCTTTTTATATAGGCAACAGCATTGGTGTTTTTATCTAGTGCAGGCACAAGGGTATTGGTATAAAGCGTGTTTTTTTCTATCACCAACGCCGGATTAAAGATGTTTATTTTGTCGTAAAAAGTAATGTTTTTATACGCCAACGAAGTGCTAACGGTTTGATCGGCATCAACGCCAAGGAGCAGACTATGTTTTAGTTTACCAGTGCTGAATTTTCCGTTCACATCCCATTCGATCAAACTGTAGTTTTGGTCTTCATCCAATTGTTGTACCCCGCGAGTCCAATCGCCATTGGTTTGCACCATATTGGTCACATTAGGCCGTAAACTAGACAGCAATTGGGTATTATAGCTTTGAAAGGAGAAAATCCCCTTCAGTTGCCAGTTTTTGTTTAGGTCGTGTTGCAAGGTTGAGGTAAACCCCACTTGCTCCGAATCAAATTTACCCCAATTGAAACCCAGAAATGCATTGCGCGATAAGTTGGCAATTTTGTAATCAATAGTGGTGAGACCAAAATCGGGCGTGCGGTTATCTAGCGTATAATCGGCTTCGAACAACAGAGAAGTTTTGTCCGAAATATCCAATAAAATAGACGGATTAAAATAACTCCTGCGGCTTTGCACCTCGTCGCGAAAACTATTGCCTTGCTCGTAACTGCTGATGAATCGGTACGCCACGGTATTGCTGTTGTTTACCGCGCCATAGACATCGAGCGTTGGTTTGATAAAATTGTATTCGGTTCCTCGGTAACTGATTTCACCTCCCGAATCAAAACGCGGTTTTTTGGTAATGAGGTTCAAAATACCACCGGGCGCTACATTGCCATACAACAAGGCTGCGCTCCCTTTTATGATTTCTAAACTTTCTAGCGAACTAGTTTCGGGCAGCAACGACCCGTTGATGCGCACCCCATTTTTGAAGGTGTTTCCGCCACCAAAAGTAAATCCGCGGGCGCCCAACTCTTCTTGGTTGTTTCCGGCGGCATTACTCGCTCCCGATACGTAAATTCCGTTGGCGTTTTTCAAGGCATCCGATAAGCGAAGAATCTGCTGTTGTTGGATGGTTTCTTTGCCCAACACCAGAGTGGCTTGCGGAAGATCGAGTGGTTTTATACTGCTCTTCCCGCCTTTTACAATTGTTTTTTGTTGTTGCGAGATGATGAGCACTTCTTGGAGGATTTCCCCTTTTTTGTTTTTAACGGTGTCATTAAAAGCATATAAATCAGCTGATGTATTGTTAAACTTTACTTGACTGAAGCCTGATTGGGCGGCAAAGAATAAAGTAAAAAGTAGGAAGTGAGTTTTCATTAATTTAGAATAAGTAAAAATAACGATGCAAATATAGTGTCGTCAAATGCAACATTCCAAATCTATTTAGATTTATTTTAAATAAAAATAAGAGGAAAAGCTAACTTACTGTAGGTTAAAATCTTGCAAGAAAAAAGTAGCCATTAAAACCAAGACTACTTGGATTATAGAACGATTTTGGGCTTATTTTTTGGTCATTTGGTATTTCTCGACACTTTTTTTTCCCTTCAACATACCCGAAACAGTCACTAGTAATCCGTTGGTTTTATTTTTTTGGTACACAATTTTTTGTGGGTAATCGTGTGTAGGATTTTCAAAAACCAACGAATTGGTATTAGCTGTGGTGAGCAAAAATGGTACTGTCTTGTCGTTGTTTTGTCCAATTACTTTGGCCGAATAGGTAATGCTGTCGGCGCGTTGTTCGAGCATAACGGTTTCGGTGTGCAAAGTGTCGGATTCATTTATAAAGTAACAACTCCCCACAAACAAGCTGTCGTTTTTGCGTTCCCAGGTTTCGGTCATGATGCCTTTGTCGGTTTGTTGTTCCCAGCTGCCAAGAATCCATTGGGCGGGATTGAGTTTTTCTTCACTGGCCTGGTTTTTGCAAGAAACTACAATAAGTAAAGTGGCTAAAAGAGCTAGTTTTTTCATAAGAATAGTGCACTGAATTGTGGGATGCAATATTAAAGAAAAAAATCCTTGCAAATGAAATCGGCTCGTCTGGATTGAAATTTCTTCCCTCAAAAAAATCCAAAATCATAAATCCAATTCTACTTTCTTTTCCCTAAATTTGCGGGCCAAATAAAGGAATTACCATGTTAGACAGACTTCAAATAGTAAAGCAACGTTTTGACGAAATCTCGGACTTAATTATCCAGCCCGATGTAATCGCCGATCAGAAGCGCTATGTGCAACTCAACAAAGAGTACAAAGACCTCAAAGCCCTTTCAGAAAAACGTGATGAATACGTGAATTTGTCAGGCAATATAGAAGAAGCCAACGAAATACTTGCCGATGGCAGCGATGCCGAAATGGTCGAAATGGCCAAAATGCAATTGGACGAAGCCAAACAACGCCTTCCGGAACTTGAAGATGAAATTAAATTCTTGTTGATCCCAAAAGATCCAGAAGACGCCAAAAATGTAATGGTCGAAGTGCGTGCCGGAACGGGTGGTGATGAGGCCAGTATTTTTGCCGGCGATTTATACCGCATGTACACCAAATATTGCGAAGGTCGCGGCTGGCGCACTTCAGTAGTTGATATGAACGAAGGAACATCCGGAGGATTCAAAGAGGTAATCTTTGAGGTAACCGGCGAAGATGTGTACGGCACCTTAAAGTTCGAAGCAGGTGTACACCGGGTGCAACGCGTTCCGCAAACCGAAACCCAAGGGCGTGTGCACACCTCGGCAGCGACTGTGATGGTGTTGCCCGAAGCCGAAGAATTTGACGTGCAAATTGATATGAATGACGTGCGGATTGATTTCTTTTGTTCGTCAGGACCGGGAGGACAATCGGTAAACACCACCAAATCGGCGGTGCGTATGACGCATATTCCGACTGGATTGGTGGCTCAATGCCAGGACGAAAAATCACAACATAAAAACAAAGACAAGGCCTTGAGCGT
>CAMBOW010000130.1 GCA_945869365.1 Flavobacterium psychrophilum
CGTAATTCGAAGTTGCGCTCCGGATCACCTTTCAAATTTACCGACGGACTGCCCTTTTCCCAATCTTGTAAAGAGGTAAGGGCAAACATTTTTCCACCTATTTTAAAAACTAAGGTGTCTTCGTCAAAGGGGAAGTGTTCGGTTACGGCTTTTTTGGCCAACGCATACTCGTAAAATTGCTCTAAGTTCATGGATTAAAGCTGAGTTTAGATTAGTGCATACAACACCGGTTTGCTTGGACTGGCGTCGTTTTCAAACGAGGCAATTTGCAAATTGAGTAAATAGGTTCCGTCTAGTGCCGCATCGGGCACAAAAATCAATTCGGTGATGGTGCAGGATAAACGGGCATCGGGGTTTAGTTCTTGCGTGTTTTTTACATTCCAAAAGGCCTTGTGCGCCAAGAGTTTTCCTTGGTCTTCTTCCCGATCTACACTGGGCAAATCGATGAGCAAATGCTGAATCCCAATTTCCCGAATAAAAGTTGCGGCATCCTCGGCCAAATACGGCGGATTGGTATGGGAATAGTTTTGATTTTTTTTATCTAAACGATTGGGAAGTGTACGAATCACTAGCGCTTCCGGCCGCTTTCCGTTTAATGCGGCTTCGACTTGTGCTTTGGTAATTACCCGATCAGATTCCATGGCCATGGGCACTAAAGAAATCAATTCGGCCAAAAAGAAAAAGGTTTTCAAGCATTGGTTGATACTGTAAAATTCTTGGGTTATATGCCCCAAACATTCGGTGTGCGTGCCGTGCCCGTGCGGATTGAAATAGATGTCATTAAAATTGGTCGAACTGCCTTGGGCCACTTGCCCTACCCAATCCCCAAATCGGACTGGTTCTATGCGGGGTTTCTCGATATACCACGCAATGGGATTCTGATCGGTATTGGATAAGGGCAACGAAATATCCAGCGGTTGCGCTAAATCGGCTTGGTAATTGACGTCCTGATGTCTAAAACTTATTTTCATATTCGTTCGAAACAGAATTAAATGGCTCTTGCAAAGTAAGTAATTTTATTGGGTTGTGCGTTGACGGGTTAGGGGTTAGAGTTAAGGGGTTAGAGTTAAGGGTTAAGAGTTAAAATGTATAGTACAAAATAGAACCCGTCAAGTAATTAGTATACATAAAAAACTTCCATCTTACATCTTCCATCTTCACGCTTCCAACTCCCAACTTCCCGCTTCCAACTCTAAGCTATTCAAAGCATTTACTTTACTACATTAATTATTAACTACAAAAAGATCTGCCGCAATGCCATCACACAAAAATTTCCCTTTGGCTGTTGTGGTCAAAATACCGTTTTCGATTTTTAGCAATCCGTTTTGCACATGGGATTGAATTTGTTTATTTAAGTAGTTTATATAGTTGACGCCATATTCCTTTTCCACTTTGTCTAACGAAACCCCCCAAATGGTGCGCAAGCCGGTCATGATGTATTCGTTGTAGCGGTCGGTAAGGCTCAAAATTTCAGTTTCTGAAGGCAGCTCCTGGCTTTGAATGGCCTTGATGTACTTCGCATTATTTGACACATTCCACGAGCGGGATTGTCCATCAAAACTGTGTGCCGAAGGACCTATGCCCAAATATTTTTTGCCCAACCAATAGCTCGAATTGTTTTGAGAAAAATAACTGGGTTTGCCAAAATTAGAAAATTCATAGTGCACAAAACCATTCGCTTCGAGCAATTTCACCAGCAACTTAAAATGCTCCGCGGCCAATGCTTCATCTAGCGGCGGCATTTGCCCTTTTTGAATATAACTGTGTAAAGCTGTCTTGGGCTCAACGGTTAAAGCATAGCATGAAATGTGCGGAATTCCATAGGACAAGGCGGTTTCAATATTCTGCAGCCATTGGTCATTGGTCATATTAGGTATCCCGTATATTAAATCGAGGGTAATATTGTCAAAATATTGAGTAGCCAAGGCCAAACTTTGCTTAGCCTGCTCGGCATTGTGCGCCCGGTTCATGAGCTGTAAATCGGCATCAAAAAACGATTGAATGCCTATGCTCAACCGGTTAATTTTGGTTTGCGATAGCGCCAAGAGATATTCGGGTGATAGATCATCGGGGTTGGCTTCGAGGGTAATTTCGGGCGCTGCAATGACCTGGAAATTGGCATAAACAGCATCCAATAAATGATGCAATTCTTCCACCGTCAAGACCGAAGGCGTACCTCCGCCAAAATAGATGGTTTCTATGGGTTCGTCTTGCCAATCCTTTTGGCGCAATTGAATCTCTTGAACTAAAGCTTCTAGTAATTGAGTTTTGTTTTTGACTGAGGTCGAAAAATGGAAGTCACAATAATGACAGGCCTGTTTGCAAAAGGGAATATGAATGTAGATGCCGGCCATTAAATTTAAACTGTAAAAAAGGATTTTCTATTTACTTTACTCTGTTTTCGTTTTGTTTCACAAAGGCATCCCATCCGCTGTAACTTTTGCTACCGGTCACTTTTCCGGAATTGAAAAAGTGACAAACTGCTGCGGCCAAACCGTCGGTAGAATCTAAGTTTTTGGGTAGTTCTTTGAGGCCCAATAACTGTTGTAGCATTTTGGCCACCTGTTCTTTGCTCGCGTTGCCGTTGCCGGTAATGGCCATTTTTATTTTTTTGGGTTCGTATTCCGTAATGGGAATTTGTCGCGACAAGCCGGCAGCCATTGCCACTCCTTGTGCCCTTCCCAACTTGAGCATCGATTGCACATTTTTGCCAAAAAATGGCGCTTCAATGGCAATTTCATCGGGGTGGTGGGTTTCGATGAGTTCGATGGTGCGCTCAAAAATTACTTTTAGTTTGGTGTAATGGTCGTGATACTTGCTCAAGATCAATTCGTTGAGTTGCAAAAACTCCATCTTTTTATTGACCACTTTAATCAGGCCAAAACCCATGATGGTGGTGCCAGGATCAATACCTAAGATAATGCGTTCCATAAAGTGCTTGTTTGCCTCAAATATACTCTAAAATCTAAATTACTTCAGCAAGCCTCCTGCTGATATGCAATTCTTAGATTCCATAAAAAAAGGCCGTCATTACAACGGCCTCTTCTGTTTGTAACGTGTATCCTTATTCGATTACTAACTTACGGGAAACTTGTTTGTCTCCGTCTTTTACTTTCAATACATATACCCCTGCTTGAACGGCAGTTAATTGGATGTTTTGGTTGATAAAACCGGTATTTTCATGGTTTGAGTGATACACTGATCGGCCACGCAAATCATACAATTCTACTTGAACGGCTTGAGAAGAATCTGAATTGAATTGCACCGTAAAGTTGCCTTGGGTAGGATTTGGGAAAACCGTAAAGTTTGCCAAACTGTTTTGGTCAACGCTCAACAGCACTTGAATGCCACAAGGGTTTAAACTCCAACCCACGACCGAACCGCCGTCTTGATTGGCCGAATCCAATACGCGCAAGGTCCACGTTCCTTGTGAATTTGGTCCATTAAGAGCAGACAACACTTGTGTAGGTTGTACGGTACCAGATACCGCTGGATTATTGGCACAGGCTATCGGTATTCCCGCATCGTCAAAAGTGGCAATTATATC
>CAMBOW010000131.1 GCA_945869365.1 Flavobacterium psychrophilum
GTGGGGAGTTGTTCGATGGTCGTTTAAAAGGGTTAAACGATTAAACGTTTAAACGCTTAAACCATTAAACAAAGAAATCGGAGAACGGACAACTGAGAACTGACAACAGACAACCGAGAACCGAGAACCGACATCAGCCAACAAAAGAACATTATATATTGTATCTATTTTGTCAATGCATTATATTTGCGCTTCCAAAATAAAAAATAATGATACAAGTTACTTTGCCCGACGGGTCAATTAAAGCGTATGAGGCCGGAAGCACACCTATGGATGTAGCCAAAAGCATCAGTGAAGGATTAGCCAGAAATGTACTATCTGCTAGCTATAACGGTGAAACAATTGAAACGAGCACGCCTTTAACCACAAACGGATCATTAGTTTTATACACCTGGAACGACGCCAACGGCAAAAAAGCGTTTTGGCATTCTACTTCGCACGTATTGGCGCAAGCACTGCAAGAATTATACAGCGGCATCAAATTGACGATTGGTCCTGCCATCGAAACTGGATTTTACTATGATGTTGATTTTGGCGAACATAAAATAACCGATGCCGATTTCAAGAAAATTGAAGATCGCATATTGGAAATCGCCAGAGAAAAACACGAATTCACCATGCGTTCGGCCACCAAAGCAGAAGCCTTGGCCTTTTATGCACAAGAAAACAATCCTTACAAAACCGAACTCATCAGCAACCTCGAAGACGGAACCATTACGTTTTGTGACCATGCTACCTTTACCGACTTGTGTCGTGGAGGACATATCCCAAACACGGGTTTCATCAAAGCAATGAAAATCATGAGTGTGGCCGGAGCCTATTGGCGCGGTGACGAAAAAAACAAACAACTTACCCGCGTGTACGGTGTTTCGTTCCCAAAACAAAAAGACCTGACCGACTACTTGGAATTATTAGAAGAAGCCAAGCGACGTGATCACCGAAAATTAGGTAAAGAATTGGAGTTATTTGCCTTTTCTCAAAAAGTGGGGCAAGGCTTGCCGTTGTGGTTACCAAAAGGTGCAGCCTTGCGCGACCGATTGGAGCAATTTTTGAAAAAAGCACAGAAAAAAGCAGGCTACGAACAAGTAGTGACTCCGCACATTGGCCAAAAAGAACTGTATGTTACTTCGGGGCATTATGCCAAGTATGGAGCCGACAGTTTCCAACCCATCAATACCCCAGCTGAAGGCGAAGAGTTTTTGCTTAAACCGATGAACTGCCCGCACCACTGCGAGATCTACAACACCAAGCCGTGGTCGTATAAAGATTTACCGAAACGCTACGCCGAATTTGGCACTGTGTACCGCTACGAACAAAGTGGCGAATTGCACGGATTGACTCGCGTGCGTGGGTTTACGCAAGACGATGCTCACATTTTTTGTATGCCCGAACAATTGGACGAAGAATTCAAAAAAGTAATCGACTTGGTGCTTTATGTATTTAGCTCCTTAGGCTTTGAGAATTTCACGGCTCAAATTTCGTTGCGCGATAAAGAAAATCGCGAGAAATATATTGGCTCGGACGAGAACTGGGAAAAAGCAGAAAATGCGATCATCAATGCAGCCAGAGACAAAGGCTTGAATACCGTAGTAGAATATGGCGAAGCGGCCTTCTACGGACCAAAGCTTGATTTCATGGTAAAAGATGCCTTGGGAAGACAGTGGCAATTGGGTACAATTCAGGTGGATTACAACTTGCCAGAGCGATTTGATTTAACCTACAAAGGTTCTGACAATGAACTACATAGACCCGTGATGATTCACCGTGCACCCTTCGGTTCGATGGAACGATTTATCGCCATTTTACTGGAACACACCGCCGGAAATTTCCCGCTTTGGTTAATGCCTGAACAAGCTATAATCCTGTCTTTAAGTGAGAAATATGAAAATTATGCGAAAAAAGTTTTGAATCTGTTAGAAAATCACGAAATTCGCGCCCTAATTGACAATCGAAACGAAACAATCGGGAAGAAAATTAGGGATGCAGAGATGCAAAAAATGCCGTTCATGTTGATTGTAGGAGAAGATGAAGAACAAAACGGAACGATCGCTGTACGCCGACACGGACAAGAAGGAAGAGGCAACAACAGCATGACTATTGACCAATTTGCCTTGTTAGTTCAAGAAGAAATCGATAACACATTAAAAGTATTCAACGTTTAACTGCTTGTTTATCAAGCCTAACACACTAAAGTCATAGCAATACGTAGCAACAGGGGGTACCAACCCAGAGTAGAAAAAAAAGACGCGCACCGCATTAACAATTTAATTCGTGTGCCCGAGGTTAGACTTGTAGGAGAGAATATTGAGCCTGGAGTTTTTAAATTAGCCGAAGCTCTGAGACTCGCCGACGAATTTGAATTGGACTTGGTTGAAATTTCTCCCAACGCCGACCCGCCGGTTTGCAAAATCATGGATTACAAAAAATTCGTGTACGAGCAAAAAAAGCGCGAAAAGGCCTTGAAAGCAAAATCAACGCAGGTGGTCATCAAAGAAATTCGATTTGGACCGCAAACGGATGAGCATGATTACGAGTTTAAACGCAAAAACGCCGAGAAATTCCTCAAAGAAGGATCGAAATTGAAAGCGTTTGTGTTTTTTAAAGGACGTTCGATTATCTACAAAGACCAAGGGCAAATTTTATTGTTGCGTTTGGCCACCGATTTGGAAGAGTTTGGAAAAGTAGAGGCGATGCCGGTATTAGAAGGAAAGCGAATGATTATTTTCATTGCGCCGAAAAAGAAAAAGTAGAGCCAATAGTCTAGCACTTAAAGCTAAAAGATAGTAAGTAAGAATAAATCAAAAACTAGGAAAAAATGCCTAAAATGAAAACCAAATCTAGCGCCAAGAAACGTTTTAAAGTTACTGGTTCTGGAAAGATTAAAAGAAAACACGCTTTTAAAAGTCACATCCTGACTAAAAAGTCTAAAAAACGCAAATTAGCGTTGACACATTCAGCCTTGGTACACAGTACCGATATGAAAAGTGTAAAACAACAATTACGAATCATCTAATTGTTCGTTAGGTTAAAAAACAATTTAATAACCTTGGAGTACGGCCTACAAAGTTCCTTTGATTCAATTCAGGACGCCTGCTACAAAAAAACAAAAAAATTATGCCAAGATCAGTAAATTCAGTTGCTAAAAGAGCAAGAAGAAAAAAGATAATGAAGCAAGCCAAAGGGTACTTTGGTCGTCGTAAAAACGTTTGGACAGTGGCTAAAAATGCCGTGGAAAAAGCAATGGTTTATGCTTACCGCGACAGAAAGCAAAACAAGAGAAACTTCCGTGGTCTATGGATCCAACGTATCAACGCTGGAGCTCGTTTAGAAGGAATGAGTTACTCACAGTTCATGGGGAAAGTAAAAGTACACAACATCGAATTGAACCGTAAAGTTCTTGCCGATCTTGCAATGAACCACCCAGAAGCTTTCAAAGCTGTACTTAATAAAGTAAAATAAACGTTTTATCAACTCGATTTTTACTCACTTACTATACAAGAACCC
>CAMBOW010000132.1 GCA_945869365.1 Flavobacterium psychrophilum
AGGGAAATGCCACCAATAATTGGTATTGGTTGGTGCCCTCGTTATCTACAAAAACGGGTATTTCGTAGCTGTCTTGTTTTTTAAATCGGAACCGATCCGAATGTATTTTGGTAGCCAATCCATTGCTGTAGATGGCAAACTCAAAATGCGTTTTTACTCCGTATTTAGCCAATTCATCGGCGAGTAATTTTTGTAATTTCTCGTTTGAAACTCGCTCTTGTAAAGGTTTTAAACTGGCAATATCTTTAAAAAATATTTCAAATTGGGCATTGTCTAAGATGGCCAATTTTCCAGTTTTTTCTAGCTTTAAATCAGATTCAACATGTTGTTGCAATCCCGATTTATCAATGCTGCCATTAAACACTTCCGTGACGCGTTTGGCTGAGAAGTTTTTTACTTTAAGACTGTCTTTTTTAATTTCAAAGAGCGAAGAATTGATGTTGAAATCTTCTGAAATAATATTATTCGAGTAGATAATAGTCTCTTTGGTTCTCGAATCACGCTGGTAATATCCAAATTCTAAAAAATCACTTTTTTGAGGTTCTTTCCCGATGCTGTCTTTGAGTTTTTTGTATTTATCAATAAAACTAAAAGCCTCTTCTTTTTGCAGCTGATCGGCTACATTTCCAATAACTTGTTTTACGTGAAAGCCAAATTGTTCTTCGTTGTTTTTGAATGAAGTGTTAAACCAATATACCTGAACAAGAATAATCCCAATGAGTGAGAGACTCATGAGCACAATCAACAGGCGAAAAAACAATTTATTCATGCAAACAAAGTTATCGTTTTAACATTTGGGCACTTGCGGATTAACCAAATATTAACATATGCCATTTAGCTCAATTTTTGCAGGGTTTCAACCAAAGATTTTACTTGAATTAACAAAGATTCACGACTGAGGTTGGTGAGGACAAAATCACTTTTTTCGGCACGCATCGTATCGGTCCATTGGTGTTGCATGCGCTGCAAAACTTGCGGTTCGGTTACCTCATCGCGTGCCATAACTCGATGAATTCGATCGGCTTCAGGAGCTTGAACGCTCACTACATAATCGCAGTTTGTTGCACTGCCACTTTCAAAAAGAATGGCGGCTTCTTTTACCAACAAGGGGAAATTGGCATGCGCCACCACCCATTTCTTAAAGTGCGTATTTATCAGCGGATGTATGATGGCATTGAGTTGTTGTAGTTTGGCTTGGTCTGAAAAAACCAGTGTTGCCAATTTTGTCTTGCTTACCTCGTTGTGCTCACAAATTACTGAACCAAATGTGGCAATTAGTTGGTGTTGAACTAATGGTGTAGCGGCTATTTTTTTGGCTTCATCGTCGGCATAATAGACCGGAATTCCCAGGGATTCAAATTCCTTGGCTGCGGTTGATTTTCCGCTTCCTATTCCGCCCGTTAATCCTATTATTTTACTCATTTTTTGAAAAATAAGGAGGGAAACGCCTGTTCAGGGTTTTGTTTGAATAGCTGAATTTTTATAAACGATTCCAGAAAACCATGACCATATCCACGAAATTGTTTCCACACGGCAAGCACAGATAAATAGCCAATATACACGCTTTTTGTTTGAATACTAGCTACTACAAGAATTACTAAAAAATAGAAGAAGTACAATTTTAACAACCAATCTTGTGCAAAAATTAGCAAGAAACAAGCCAAATAAAAAACCAAGATAAAAAGACTAGGAAAGAAAAAAGCAGGTTTGGCATAGGCCGGATACCACGCATTTAGAATGGGTCGTGCTTTTCCGAATTTGGACACCTGGAGTTCAAATTTTCCCCAGTCAATTCGGCGTTTGTGGTAGACAAAAGCACGAGGAAATAAGCGGGTTTCAAAACCGAGCTGCCACAAGCGAATTGCTAGATCTGGATCTTCGCCGGGATGAATGTTGCCAAATCCTCCAGAGGCCTCCATTGCTTTTTGGGAAATTCCCATGTTGAAACTGCGCGGTTGAAACTTGGAAATGGCTTCAGACCCGCCACGTACACCTCCAGTAGTTAATACCGAGGTCATGGCAAAATTTATGGCTTTTTGTATGGGTGAAAATGATTTTAACGCCTGATCTGGACCACCAAAACAATCGACATAGTTGGTTTCTAGCTCGAGCATTACTTCGTTTAAATAGTTCGCTGGAATGATACAATCGGAATCAAAAATTAAAAAATACTCACCTTTTGCGTGTTGCATGCCGTAATTTCGGGAAGCACCCGGACCCGAATTGTTTTTAAAATAATAGGAGATTGAAAGTTGCGATTGATATTGAGCTACAACCGATTTGCAGGGCAGCGTCGATCCGTCTTCAACAACAACCACTTCAAACGGGAATTTGTAGATGGTTTGGGTGAGACTTTCAAGAAGTTCACTGATTTCGTCTGGACGATTATAAACCGGGATGATGATCGAAAAAAACATAGCTAAACTTTGGGCAAATATACTCGATTATAAAAACAAAAAAACCACCCGAAAGTGGTTTTAGCTTGATGAAACTGCCGTTATTTTTTTATAAATGGAACAACTTGAAATTGTTTGTTTGATTCTATTTTCATCCAATAGGTTCCGACAGGCAATTGAGACACCGAAAATTGAACTTGATTTGCATCAAAATTCGCAGTAAAGAGTGTTTCTCCTAAAACCGAATAAATCGTTACTTGTTGAATTGCTTGTACATACGATACGTTCATGTTGTCGGATGCAGGATTAGGAAAATAGTTCAACTCGTTTTTCTCAAATGCGGTTGAAGGCAAGGCCGTATTCCAAGCGGATACTTGAAACGTTCCAAAGGTATCGTTGGCATATTCCCATACTCGGGCATAAATCGTAGAGCCGGGTGTGAGCCCAGTTAGAGACAACCTTGAAAACGAAGTAGTTCCAACATCATCATTACAACCCAGGGTAGTTAAAGCAGAACAATCTCCAGAAAAAACAGTAATTCCCGTATCTAGTAAGGGAGAACCCGGATCAGCTTGCGTTTCTATAGTTATATTTCCGTCAGCAGGAACAGCGGTACTAAACCATACATCACCACCAAAACCAAATACCGCACAAGTAGGTGCCGGTGCGCCTACCGATTTTGTTGCACCCACATTGGTCGCAATTACTGCATGTTCTTGAAATGTGCCCCCAGGAATAAGTGGTCTGGCATTGATGCATTCATCATTTGGAACAGCTAAAGGAAGCGTTGAAAACAGGGTACTCGTTGACCAATCACTAAGTCCATTGGTATCACAATTGGCACGTACATAAAATTCATATTCGGTAAATGGGGTTAAACCAGTTACTAAAAACGGACTGCTTACATTGGTGTAAGTTGCATTAGCGGGCAATCCTCCACCGGCAGGTCCTACATACACATCCCAAGAAACATGACCACATCCGGTTTCCCAACTGAGTGAGGCTGAAATGGTATTGATATTGGTTACTGCAGTACCAAAGGGAGCAACGCAACCCGCGAATCCTTCGATCATGATGTCGTAATCTTCGGTTTCTCCATAGCCA
>CAMBOW010000133.1 GCA_945869365.1 Flavobacterium psychrophilum
CGATTGCAACGCAGCAAACCCGGGCTAGACGACAAATGTTTGTGCTCTTGGAATGGCTTGCTTCTGAGCGGAATTTTAGCGAGTTATCGTGCCACGGGAGACGAAAGTTATTTGAAATTGGCCCTGCAAAATGCCCAGTTTATCGAACAGCGATTTTGGCAAACTGAAGGCAATTTATGCCACAGCTATAAAAACGGGAAAGCCAGCATCAACGGATTTTTGGAAGATTATGCGTTTGTTATTGCAGCCTTTCTGGATTTATACGAAACTACCTTTGACGAAAAATGGCTGCGACACAGCAAGCAATTGACCGACTACTGCTTGGACTATTTTTATGAAGAAAGCCGAAAGCTATTTTCGTTTACCTCGCGCTTGGATCCCGAATTGGTGAGCACTCATTTTGAGATTGAAGACAATGTGATTCCCGCATCCAACTCGGCAATGGCCAAAAATATGCTGCGATTGAGTACTTATTTTACTCACCCTCATTGCCGAACTATTGCAACGCAGATGATAGAGTTGGTCCTTTCTAATGCCGATTACCCTTCGGCTTTTTCCAATTGGCTAGATGGTTTTTTACATTTGCTGCCCACCCAAATTGAGGTAGCCATTTGTGGCCCAAAGGCGTTTGAATTTGCCAAACAATTACACCGCCAATATCTCCCAAATCTATGTTTGGCCGCAACAGAAACCCCGTCAGACTTGCCCTTTTTGAACGGCCGATTTCGCCCGGAGCAGACGCAGTTTTACCTGTGTCAAAACCAACAGTGTGGCCTACCATTTACCGAATTTGACGACTTGCTAAAAAGACTTCAGGAAGCCTAGTTCACTTGGCTTTATTTAGTAATTTTGAGGCGCAACGTTTAATACGATTTTCCCTATGAAAGACACCATCAACATCACTTCTTTGCACGATTATTTGTTGGCCATGTTTAATTTACTAGTAGATTATTCTCCCCAATTGATCGCGGCCTTGCTGCTTTTTTTTATTGGAGGCTATGCCATACGGTTTGTCAATAAGGTTACGCGCAATCTATTAATCAAACGCGAGGTAGAACCAACCTTGGTGGAATTCTTGTGTAACGTTACGTTTTGGGGATTACGCATTGTATTGATTATTGCCGTAATTTCAAAATTAGGCATCGAATCGTCTTCGTTTGTAGCCATTTTGGGCGCCGCCGGATTGGCTGTTGGTCTTTCATTACAAGGTTCGCTCTCCAATTTTGCCGGAGGAATTTTGATTATATTGTTTAAACCTTTCAAATTGGGCGATACCATCTTGGCCCAAGGCGTGGAAGGCACCGTGGTTGACATTCAAATTTTTGTCACGCAACTGCAAACGGATAACAATCAACTCATTTTTATTCCCAATGGCTCCTTGTCCAACAACACCATCATCAATTTTTCCCGAAAAACTACCCGCCGAACCGACCTGTTCATGACGTTGTCCTATGAGACGTCTATTCCGCAAGCCAAAGCACTTATTTTGGAAGTTGTGAGCCAAAATCCAGCGGTATTACTAGATCCAAAACCAATAGTAATAATCCAAGAGCTCTCCGAAACCGGAATTAAAATTGCCATTCGGGCTTGGGTAAAAACAGCCGATTATGCAGCTGCGACCGATCAAATTCTAGAGGCTTGTTTGCTAACATTTGCCCAACATAACATCAAAACTCAGCCGTTTGCACGCACTGAAAACATACAAACTACTTCCTAAAATGAAAAAAATAAGTGTTTTTTTTAGTTGTATGATAGCTGCAAGTATGTTCGCGCAATTCAACGGCTTTAATATGAAATACGAAGTGCTTGATCCGAGTACCGCAGGCAAAATATTTCTCAACCCCATAAAATCAGCCAATAAGCCCGCCGGACAACCCTATATAAACACAGCGTTTCAATGGGCAAAAATTGAACGCGTCAAACAAAAAGCGTTGATGCGTTTTAATGTATATGCCGACGAATTTGAATTCATTAGCCCCAAAGGCGATACCCTGATCTTGGATAAATTGTCTGATTTTAGCCCCATCGAATTTCCAGATGCTGACAGCAAATATGTATTGACCACCTATACCACACGCAACGGAAAAAATCATACCGGTTATTTAAAGGAAGAACATACGGAAGGCGTCTTTACTCTGTACACCCAAGACAATATTATTTTTTACGAAGGAAAAGAGGCCAAAACTACCTTAGAATCTGCACGTCCGGCAAAGTATGCCAAAGGCGAAGCACGTTATTTTCTAAAAAAAGAAAAAGCTGGGGTATTTGAATTTCCCACTTCCAAAAAACAACTCCTGGATTTATTTCCAAGCCAAAAAGAAGCCATTGATTTGTATTTCAAAAAAGCAGCTGTCAATTTGAAAGACCAAGCAGATCGGATAAAATTGGTGGTTTTCCTGAACAGTTTATAGCTATTTTTTGGGTGTAGTGCCCACAAAATCCTTCAAGTAAAATGGCTCATAATAGGCCACATCTTCAAAATCTTTTTCAAGAAATTTGGCATAGCCCATCGCCACCATGTTCTTGGCAGAAGGATAAATTACGGATGGCAGGAAATGGAAATTGGGTTGTTGCAAAACCGACTGCACTTTGGCCTGGCAATCGCCCACAAAATAAAGTTGCTCTTGAAATGTAGTATAGGATTGCTCATCAAGAATTTCAGCTTGCACCTTGCGAAAACAGTTGCCTTGCGCAGTGTACATCGCGCTGTATACTTCCATTCTTCGGGCATCCAACATCGGAACGAGTAGTGCCTCTTTGTTTTCTACTTGCACTTGCGCTGCCAAAATAGCTAAGGTATCGAGCGCAATTAAGGGAATGTCTAAGGCAAAGCAAAGCCCTTTGGCCGCCGAATTACCAATTCGCAAACCGGTATAGGAACCCGGACCTTTACTCGCCGCAATGGCATCGAGTTGAGCAAACGAAAGCTGTGCATGTTGCATGACTTCCTGGATAAACACATGTAATTTTTCGGCGTGGCTGTATCCTTCGAGGGCAATTTCTTGGCTAAACAGGAGATCTCCTTTGTCCGAAAGTGCTACAGAACACTGCTTGGTAGCCGTTTCAATATGCAGAATGAGGGCCATTATTTTTTGTCCACAGGGGTTTTGGCTACCGAAATTTTATCGCCCGAATTCAAGTCTTTAGAAACAGTGGTGTAGGGGCCAACAATAATTTCATCGCCTTTGGCAAGTCCTTGGGTAACTTCGATATTCGTGTCGTCTTGTATGCCTGTTTTAATTACTTTGATCACTGCTTTGGAACCTTTTTTTACAAACACACATTCCATTTTTTTATCGCTTTTCGATTTGATGGTCTGGTCTGCTGGCTCGTCTTCTACAACAATTTTTTTAACGGGTGTAGTGTCGGTTTTGATTACTACCGCGCTAATGGGCACACCAATTACTTTTTCTTTGCGTTTGGTAATAATATCTACGGTAGCTGTCATTCCAGGTCGAAACGGCGAGTAGCTAGCCG
>CAMBOW010000134.1 GCA_945869365.1 Flavobacterium psychrophilum
CAAACCGCCTGCAACCATTGAATGGGAATAAATTAATCATAAATTCAACTACCTTGAAAACCAGTAGAAATATGCCGATCAAACAATTCCAATTTCTGTTGGTTTCTTTGTTGTGTACCTTGTTCTCCCTTGCACAAACGGCAAATTATACTAAACACACGGTAACCAAAGGCGAAACCATTACGCAAATCGCACTCAAATATGCCGTAACTCCCTTTGATATCTATCGATTAAATCCCGATTCGCAAACGGGCATCAAAGAAAATGATGTCTTGTTGGTGCCCAAATCTGTGGCTGTCAAACAGGCAACGCCGGTCAAAATACTTCCTTCGCCAACCCTGAGAATCGTACAACCCAAAGAAACTTGGTACAGTTTGTCCAAAGAAGTAGGATTGAGCGAAGAAGAATTAGTGGCCTTAAATCCGAAGCATCCTGAATTAAAAATTGGCGATACCTTAATTTTATCAGCGGCTAAGGCGCCCGTAAAAATAAATACAGCAAAACCTTTAACAACAATTTCTTCTTCTTCTGTAAAACACGTGGTACAGGCCAAAGAAACCAAATTTGGAATTGCCCAAAAATACGGAATCACGGTGGCCGAATTGGAAATGCAAAATCCTTCCATACAAGCGAGCTTGCAAGAAGGAATCGAATTAATTATTCCAAATGCAACAGTTGTGAAATCAATTGATTCGTCAACATCAGCTGCTTCTGCATTAAAACTTACTACTAAATCAGTGCAACAATTGGTCATTAATAAAGCCAGTACCAACAAAAAGTTAGTCTTGTTATTGCCCTTTAATGCAGCCAAAATTCAAGCCGACACGGTAACTACATTAACCAATCGCCTCAAAAAAGATGTATTTCTCAACCTTACCTTAGATTTTTATTCCGGTGCGCTGTTAGCCATTGATTCGGCCAAAACCTTAGGAATACATGTGGCAGTACAAGTAGTGGATTCTGAAGAAACAAAATCGAGTTCAGCACTAGAGGCCTTGATTAAATCTAATAGTTTTGCAGGTGCTTCGGCGGTAATTGGCCCGTTTTATCAAAATTATGTAGACAAATTGGGTGCTGCGCTCAGCCCGATGGGGATTCCGGTCTTGTCGCCACTTTCAAAAGAGATCGACAAATTGAATGCCAATGTTTACCAAACTATGCCTTCGGTAACGATTCAAAAACAATCTGTTTTAGATTACATGATGGCGCAAAACGGTACTATTATAGTGATCAGCGATCCCAAAAAAGTGGCAACTAAAAATTGGATTTCCCTACAATATCCGTCAGTTAAGTTTGCAAAGTATTTAGAATCAGGAGCTTTAGACGTAGCTTATTTGAAATCGCTACTCAGTAAAAGCACCCGCAATTACGTAGTAGTAGATACTCAAAAAACAAATTTATTGTTGGCAGCGACAGCCACATTAACAAGTTTACTCCCTGCGTATCCCATAAATTTGGCTGTATTAGAACCAAATGAAACGCTCGATTACGAAGAGATTCCGTTGAAGCGACTCACCGATCTTCACCTCATTTATCCATCGGTGACTCATGAAAACTTGAGTGTTGAGGCCCACTATTTTCGTAACCATTACAAACAAATCAACAAAGTATTTCCCAATCAATATGCCGTGCGCGGCTTTGATTTGACCTTTGATACCTTGCTTCGATTGTCCCAAGAAGGCAGTTTTGAAAGCACTACATCAACCGCTACACAGCAAGTAGAATGTAAATTTAATTACATAAAAAACAACAGTTTTGGGTATGCTAATTCGGGTGTGTATATTATGGAATTTCAATCTGATTTAACCGTAAAACAACTCAATTAATGACATCAAAAATCACCTATTTAGGCCAGTTACGTACTGAGTCGGTTCATATTCAGTCGGGTGCGACCATTTTGTCTGATGCGCCAAAAGACAACCAAGGTCAAGGTGCAGCTTTTTCACCTACCGATTTGGTGGCCAATGCGTTGGGCAGTTGCATGATGACCATTATGGGAATCAAAGCGCGTGATTTGGCAATTGATTTAGAAGGTACAACACTAGGAGTCACCAAAGTGATGCAATCTGAACCCAGAAAAATTGGAGCCATTCACATTCAAATTTATGCTCCCTTTCAACCCAACGAAAAAGAGCAAGTGGTATTGGAACGCGCCGCGTATACTTGCCCAGTTTTTTTGAGCTTGAACCCAGAAATAGAAAAAATTATTGCCTTTCATTGGGGACAAACTCAACAGCAGTAATTTATACTTACACAAAACACAGCTGTTGCAATGAATGACGATCAAAAACAACTCATTCAATTGGCACACACCAAAATGCCCTTTGGAAAATACGAAGGCCGCTATTTAATAGAATTGCCCGAGTATTATTTGGTATGGTTTCAGCAAAAAGGCTTTCCCAACGGAACATTGGGTAATCAGATGCGACTGGTTTTTGAGTTGCGTTTAAATGGCTTAGAAGAGTTGATTCACAACATCAAAAAACAGTACCCTAAACCCAAGTAATTGCTTTTTAAGCCCCAAAAATAAGCGAGCTGAAATTTCGAATTTCGCCCTTTTTTATGCCTATTTTATCCAATTTAATTCCTTAATTTTGTTTCGTTTTTTTAATGCAACAACACAACAACAACCATACAATGAATCAAACGAAGTATATTTTTGTTACCGGCGGTGTGACCTCTTCCTTAGGAAAGGGGATTATTGCAGCTTCCTTAGCAAAATTATTGCAAGCCCGCGGCTACCGGACAACCATTCAAAAATTTGATCCGTATATAAACGTTGATCCAGGAACCTTAAATCCCTACGAACATGGCGAATGCTATGTAACTGATGATGGAGCCGAAACCGATTTGGATTTGGGTCATTACGAACGCTTTTTAAACGTACCTACTTCTCAAGCCAATAACGTAACGACCGGTAGAGTTTATCTTTCGGTAATCGAGAAAGAACGTCGCGGGGAATTCTTGGGCAAAACGGTACAAGTCGTGCCACACATTACCAACGAGATCAAAGAACGAATGCAGTTGTTGGGTAAATCGGGCGAATTTGACATTGTGATTACCGAAATTGGCGGAACTGTGGGGGATATTGAATCTTTGCCCTACATTGAGTCTGTTCGTCAATTGGTATGGGAGTTGGGCGATTCTAATGGTATTGTGGTGCACTTGACGCTCGTGCCGTATTTGGCTGCAGCGGGCGAATTAAAAACCAAGCCCACGCAACACTCTGTAAAAACCCTCATGGAAAGCGGAATCAAAGCGGATATATTGGTGTGTAGAACCGAACACGAAATATCGGATGAGTTGCGCCAAAAATTGGCCTTGTTTTGCAACGTCAAACGCGAAGCCGTACTACAATCAATCGATGCTTCCACCATTTATGAAGTGCCCAACTTGATGTTGCAAGAAGGCTTGGATGTGGTGGC
>CAMBOW010000135.1 GCA_945869365.1 Flavobacterium psychrophilum
ATTGCTGTCCAAAACCAAAACTTCTCGATGCGCCTGCGCCCATTGCAACAGCTGCTGCTTGAAGGTAGCAACGGAAGAAATTTCGGGGGTAAAAATACTGCGCATGGACATACAATTGGTGCTCAAAAATACAGTATTCTAGTTTTATAAAATGGGTTAAAAAATTAAATTTTACCACAAAAAAAATCCCGCTGGGAAGCAGGATTTAAATTTATTGTTAATACGATTATACGTGTAACGCGCGATTTTCAGTTGCAGCCAAAGCCGCTTCTTTGATGGCCTCGGCAAAAGTAGGATGCGCGTGGCTCATGCGTGAAATGTCTTCGGCAGAGGCTTTGTATTCCATTGCTGTTACTGCAGCGGCAATCAAATCGGCACAACGCGCGCCTATCATGTGTACCCCCAAGACCTCATCGGTTTTGGCATCGGCCAAGATTTTTACAAATCCATCCAAATCCCCACTGGCGCGAGCGCGACCTAAGGCTTTAAATGGGAAACTTCCCGATTTAAAGTCTACTCCAGCTTCTTTGAGTTGCTCTTCGGTTTTACCTACAGCAGCCACTTCTGGCCAAGTGTAAACCACTCCTGGAATTAAATTGTAATCAATGTGTGGTTTTTGACCGGCTAAAATTTCGGCAACCAATACGCCTTCTTCTTCGGCTTTGTGGGCCAACATGGCACCACGCACGACGTCTCCAATGGCGTAAATATTGGCGGCAGTTGTTTGCAAATGCTCATTTACTTCCACTTGGCCCCGATCGCTGAGTTTTACACCTGCATTTTCGGCGTTTAATCCGGCGGTATAGGGTTTGCGTCCTACGGCAACTAAAGTGTAATCGCCATCAAGGGTAATCAATTCGCCTTTGGCATTTTCGGCTTGCACCTGAACGGCTTTGCCATTTCGGGTAACCGATTGTACTTTGTGCGATGTATAAAATTTCATGCCTTGTTTTTTCAAGACTTTGGTTAATTCTTTAGATAAGGATCCGTCCATCCCCGGGATAATGCGGTCCACAAACTCAACTACCGAAACTTGGGCGCCCAAACGCAAATACACTTGACCCAATTCGATGCCAATAACTCCCCCACCAATGATGATGAGATGTTTGGGAACCTCAGGCAATTTTAAGGCTTCAGTCGAAGTGATGATGCGCTCTTTATCTAAAGTAATGAAAGGCAAATTGGCCGGTTTAGATCCGGTGGCAATAATGGCGTATTTGGTTTCGATGGTTTCTGAAGTTCCATCAGCTTGGGTTACGGCTATGTGCCTCGCATCAACAAAGGAACCTACACCGTGCAAAACTGTAATTTTGTTTTTGTCCATGAGGTAGTTAATTCCGCCCACGGTCTGGTCTACAACGCCTTGTTTACGGGCAATCATTTGTTCGAGATTTACTTTAACCGAACCCGAAATCGTGATGCCATTTTCTTCAAAATGTGCCATTTCGGCTACATGATGGGAAGAGGAAAGCATGGCTTTTGATGGAATACAACCCACGTTTAAGCAGGTTCCTCCTAGATTAGCATATTTTTCGATTAGGGCAGTTTTGAAACCCAATTGTGCACAACGTATCGCCGACACATAACCTCCAGGTCCAGAACCAATGATAACTACGTCAAATGAACTCATCGTATTTGTATTTTTTGTGTTGAATAAAATCTGCGACAAAATTAGGTTATTTTTTTTTGTTTCAGGTTTCAGGTTTCAGGTTTCATGATTGAAAATTAAAACAACCTTAAAATAATTCAGTTAGAACTATAGCGAAGCGGAAATTCTACAACTTGAAACCTGAAACCTGAAACCTGAAACTTGAAACACGCAAAGCGCAAAACCTACAACCTAAAACTCGTTGTATTCTTCACCTCGCCAATCATAAACGTGCTGTGTGTGCTGCCAATATGTTGCAGCGTAGTGAGTTTGGTGACCATGAATTCCCGGTATTCTTCCATGTTGTTGACGCAAATTTTCAAGATGTAATCGTAGTCGCCACTCACGTGAAAACATTCGAGCACCTCGTCGAGTTTCACCACCTCGTTTTCAAAAGTGAGTAAGAAATCTTTGGCGTGCTGAATGAGCTTGAGGTGGCAAAACACCACAAATCCCTTTTGAATTTTATTGCGGTTGAGCAAGGCCACATAGTTTTGAATCAGGCCTTCGCGTTCCAATTTCTTGATGCGCTCATACACGGCAGTAACCGATAAGTTCATTTTGGTAGCCAATTCTTTGGTGGTAATTTTGGCATTGGCCTGCAAGGCATTGAGAATTTTTTTATCAAAAGCATCCATAGAAAAAATAATCTAGTTTATACTGAATTTGAATTCAAAAATAGAATTTTTATCTACATATAATTATATTATTAGTTTATAAATCTAAAATTATCAATACTACTTGTATTATAATCTAATAATATCCAATTTTGATTAATCTAACGAAAACCTCAACAACATGCACGATTTTAATCCCGCAGACCGCATTCAAGATTTACAATACTTTGGCGAATTTGGAGGCGTAAATCCTTCTATTTCAGATTCCTCAACTTATACCTTTTTATCAGCCAAAACCATGTTTGACACCTTTGAAGGAAACGCTGAAGGCTGTTATTTGTATTCCAGACACTCCTCTCCTAGCAATTTATATTTAGACCAAGCCATCGCAGCCATGGAAGGTGCTGAAGCAGCGAATGTTTCGGCCTCGGGGATGGGCGCGATTACGCCTACTCTATTGCAATTGTGTGGACAAGGCGACCACGTAGTTTCCAGCCGCACCATTTATGGCGGAACTTATGCGTTTTTGAAAAATTTTGTACCGCGTTTTGGCATAGGGTGTAGTTTTGTAGACATCACTAAAATGGATGCTGTAGAAGCCGCCATTCAACCCAACACAAAAGTGTTGTATTGCGAAACCGTGAGCAACCCGCTTTTGGAAGTAGCCAATATTGCCTCCTTGGCTAAAATCGCCAAAAAACACAATTTGACCTTGGTGGTGGACAATACGTTTTCTCCTTTATCAGTAGCGCCACTCAAATTGGGTGCCGACATCGTAATTCACAGTTTAACCAAATACATCAACGGCAGCAGCGATACGGTGGGCGGTGTAACCTGTGCTTCGCGCGAATTTATTGACAGCTTAAAAAATGTGAATTCGGGAGCCAGCATGTTACTGGGCCCAACGATGGACAGTTTGCGATCGGCGAGCGTAATGAAAAATTTGCGTACGCTGCACATCCGCATGAAACAACACAGCCACAATGCGCTTTACTTGGCCGAACGTTTTGAAAAAGACGGCATCAAAACGGTTTATCCCGGCTTGTCTAGTCATCCAAGTCATGCGTTATATAAAGGCATGATCAATCCCGAATACGGTTTTGGCGGCATGATGACCTTGGACATGGGCACG
>CAMBOW010000136.1 GCA_945869365.1 Flavobacterium psychrophilum
AGAGGCCAATGCCATGCCCAGTGCCGCCGAAATCGAGGTGGAGGAATGCCCAGTCCCAAATGCGTCGTATGGACTTTCGTCCCGTTTGGGAAAGCCAGATAGCCCTTCAAATTGGCGATTGGTGTGAAACAAATCTCTACGACCGGTGAGCAATTTGTGCCCGTAGGCCTGGTGTCCCACATCCCAAACCAATAAATCATCGGGTGTGTTAAACACATAATGCAAGGCAATCGTGAGTTCGACCACGCCCAAACTGGCGCCCAAATGACCTTCTTTGACGGCTACAATTTGTATAATAAAATCGCGGAGTTCTTGGGCCAATTTGGCCAATACACTTTCGGGAATCAGCCGAAGATCGGCGGGCGATTGTATCTGAGAAAGTAAATTGTGTGGCATGGCGCAAATGTACAAATTGAATTGTTATTTTTGTGCCATGGATTCGATTTTCACCGACGCATATTTTATGAAAAAAGCCCTGCAAGAAGCCGAAATGGCTTTTGAAAAAGGGGAAATTCCAGTAGGTGCAATCGTGGTGGTCGAAGATCGAATTATTGCCCGAAGCCACAACTTAACTGAATTGTTGCAAGATGTTACTGCTCATGCCGAAATGCAGGCCATTACCTCAGCTGCTCATTTTTTGGGAGGCAAATACCTTAAAAACTGCAGTTTGTATGTTACGCTTGAGCCTTGCCAAATGTGCGCCGGAGCCTTGTATTGGAGTCAACTGACTAAAGTAGTCTATGGCGCCAGCGACGAACAACGCGGCTTCGTGAAAATGGGTACGCAGTTGCATCCCAAAACCCAAGTGGTATCAGGCATTTTGGCCGAAGAAGCAGCCGAATTGTTGAAGCGATTTTTTGCCCAGCGAAGAAAGTAATTGCTCGGGTTATAAAATAAAAAAACCGCCAATCGGTTGAAAGGCGGTTGATTTATCTAGTCTATTTGCTTACCCTGTTGATCATAAAAATGATACTCTAAATACGTGTAAGCATCTCTTGATTTGATATTAAGAGGAGGAAGCCCGGTGGGCTTCAGGTACATTTGCTTTAGCAAATATTAAAAACAAAAAAAACCGCCAATCGGTTGAAAGGCGGTTTGTTTATCTAATCTATTTGCTTACCTTGTTGATCATAAAAATGATATTCTAAGTAGGTGTAAGCGTCTCTTGGTATAATCTTCACCCATTTTTTATATTCAAAAAACCATTTTGAACGCAGGGAAGGAAACCCTTTTTTAAGGTAAGCAGCAACAAATGGATGTACATTCAGTACAATTTTTTGTTGTGTTTTCACTAGTCGCTCTACATCTGAAGCAATTCGGTCGATGATTAAGATTGGCGCTTCAATTTCGCCTTTCCCGCTGTTGGGATCTTCTTCACGTGTCTCGATATTCACTTCTGGTCGTACGCGTTGTCTGGTAATTTGTACCAACCCGAATTTGCTCGGCGGTAAAATTTTGTGCTTGGCTTTATCGTCTTCCATTTCTTCTCTAAGGAAGTCAAAGAGCACTTTTCGATTGTCTGGATTTTGCATGTCGATAAAATCAACGACAATAATTCCGCCCATATCTCGCAACCGCAATTGTCTTGCGATTTCGGCGGCAGCAATCATGTTTACTTCCATAGCCGTGTCTTCCTGATTGGAGGCTTTATTTGATCGGTTCCCGCTGTTTACGTCAATAACGTGCAAAGCTTCAGTGTGTTCGATGATCAAATAGGCTCCTTTTGTCATGGAAACGGTTTTTCCAAAGGAAGTTTTGATTTGTCTTTCTATGTGGTACTTTTCGAAAATGGGTGTGCTTTTGGATTGATAAAACTTCACAATTGATTCTTTGGACGGCGCAATTTCTTGCACGTAATCCTTGGTTTCTTGATACAACGTCTCGTCATCAATATGAATACCGCTAAAGGTATCATCAAACACATCGCGCAATATGGAGGAAGCTCTGTTGAGTTCGCCCAATACTTTGGATGGATGAGGAGCAGTTGGTAATTTTTTACACATTGCAGTCCATCTGCCTAGCAGGTTCTGCAAATCTTTTTCTAATTCGGCTGTGTTTTTGCCTTCGGCTACTGTGCGAACAATAACGCCAAAACCTTTCGGTCTGATAGATTGAACTAATTTTTTTAGTCGGTCTTTTTCGCCTTTTTCTTCAATTTTTTGCGAAACAGATACGCGGTCTGAAAAGGGAACCAATACGATGAATCGCCCGGCGAGAGAAAGCTCTGCGCTTAGTCGGGGACCTTTGGTCGATATGGGTTCTTTTACCACTTGTACCAAAACCGATTGATTGCTGGTGAGCACATCGGCAATGGTTCCGTCTTTGTCAATCTCTTTTTCAAACTGAAATGTTCGTAAGGAGAAATCTTTTAATTTACCTGTGTTTACAAGTTTTATGAATTTCAGTTGAGAAGCAAGATTTGGACCTAAATCGTGGTAATGCAAAAAGGCATCTTTTTCGAAGCCAACATTTACAAAAGCCGCGTTGAGTCCGGCAACAGGTTTTCTGATTTTGGCGATAAAAATATCACCTACCTGAAAGTTGCTTTTTTCTTCTTCTTCTTTATGTAATTCAATTAGTTTTCCATCTTTTAATAAGGCAAAATCTACGGCATCTGAACTAGATCGGATGATTAATTCTTTATTCACGCTGTATATTTTTATCCGTACGAAAGCAGATAGCTGTCAGCTTTTGGCTGTTGGCTTATCGCTTGTAGTAAGGATGGATTAAACAATAATTTTACAGGTATTGTACCCGATGGATGAAATCAAATTTCAATTTAGAACTTCCAATTTCCAACAACAACGTTTGGGATTTGGATTTTTTGATTTGAAATTTATCCGATTTCAATCCGATTTCAATGAACGTTTTAAAAACAGAAAAAAGTAGTTATAAGACTACTTTTTCTTTTTGTGACGGTTAGCTCTCGCTCTTTTTTTACGTTTGTGCGTCGCTACCTTATGTCTTTTTCTTTTTTTACCACTTGGCATAGTTGGTGATTTTTTATGATTAATACTATGTTATTTTGCTTCGTTGTTGGTTTTAACTCCTTCTACAAAAACCTTAGCCGGTTTAAACGCCGGAATATTGTGTGCAGGAATTTTAATGGTGGTGTTTTTTGAAATGTTTCTTCCTGTTTTTTCAGCTCTAGTTTTGATGATAAAACTTCCAAAACCTCTTAAATATACATTGTCTCCTGTTTCTAAAGAAGTTTTTACTTCTTCCATGAATGATTCTACTGTGGCTTGAACATCTCCTTTTTCAAGGCCTAATTTTTCAGAAATTTTCGCTACGATATCTGCTTTCGTCATTTTCTTTCGTATTTTAATATAGATAATTATTTTTTTTGAGGTTGCAAATATATGAATT
>CAMBOW010000137.1 GCA_945869365.1 Flavobacterium psychrophilum
GCCAATTTCTTTTTGGGCATTTACACCAATTTATCTATTTGGTATAAATTGATTGATAAAACTCACATCGGCGCATTTATTTCCCTATTTGGCGCGGCACTTACCTTGGCACTCAATTTTTTATTGATTCCTTCCTATGGGTATTACGGCTCGGCAATAGCCACTATAGTTGCCTATGGAAGCATGATGATTATCTCCTACCTGTTGGGAAATCGCTTTTATCCGATACCGTATGACAAAATAAAAATTGGCAGTTATCTGGCCAGTTCTATTCTTTTCTCGGCTTTGTCCTTTTATCTTTTCAGAGAAAATTATGTGGTTGGACTAGGTTTAATTGGCGCATACATGGCCATAATTTATTTCTTTGAAAAAGAAACCCTGCTTCAATTATTGCGCAAATCCAATTCAAAACAGCAGTAAAATCGATTATACTCATGCAAATTAACATCATCAACACTTCTGCTCATCCGTTGCCCAGCTATGAAACTTTGTCCTCGGCTGGCATGGACTTGCGCGCATCGATTCAAGAACCTATTAGTTTAAAACCACTAGAACGCGCCTTGGTGAAAACCGGCTTGTTTATTGAGCTTCCTCTTGGCTATGAAGCTCAGGTTCGCCCACGAAGCGGATTGGCGCTCAAAAAAGGCATTACCGTATTGAATAGCCCCGGCACAGTGGATGCCGATTACCGCGGAGAAATCGGGGTAATTTTGGTGAATTTGTCATCTGAGCCATTTGTAATTGAAAATGGCGAACGCATTGCCCAGTTGGTAATCGCCAAACATGAACGTGCCGAATGGAACGAAGTCACCACACTTTCAGAAACCGAACGGGGAGCCGGCGGATTTGGCAGTACCGGCGTAAAATAGGCTCACAATTAAAACCAAATAACTAGTCAAATACGGCAAAGTTTGCGAACTTTGCGCCCTAAAATCTAATCTGATGAAAATAATTGTACCCATGGCTGGACGAGGATCCAGATTGCGTCCCCACACGCTTACGGTCCCTAAACCATTAATCCCCATTGCAGGCAAACCTATTGTACACCGTTTGGTCGAAGATATTGCGGGTGTGATTAACCAAGATATCGAAGAAATTGCATTCATTATCCATAAAGATTTTGGCACCCAAGTAGAAAAAGAATTGATTACCATCGCCGAGAAATTGGGTTCAAAAGGCAGCATCTATTACCAGAACGAAGCCCTAGGAACCGCACACGCGATTATGTGCGCCAAAGAATCCATGAGTGGACCTTTAGTGGTAGCCTATGCTGATACTTTGTTTCGTGCCGATTTTAGCTTAGACACCTCGGCAGATAGTGTAATTTGGGTGAAACAAGTAGAAGATCCCAGCGCCTTTGGTGTTGTGCAACTCAACGCGCAAAACCAAATTGTTGATTTTGTAGAAAAGCCCAAAGAATTTGTTTCTGATTTGGCCATTATTGGCATCTATTATTTTAAATCGGGGGAGACCTTGCGTGCAGAATTACAGTATTTGTTAGACAACAACGTGGTGAAAGGCGGCGAATACCAACTCACCGATGCTCTTGAAAACATGAAAGTGAAAGGCCTCAAATTTGTGCCCGGAAAAGTAGACGAATGGATGGATTGCGGCAACAAACCTGTAACTGTAGAAACCAATTCGCGCATGTTGCAGTTTTTGCACCAAGACGGCGTGCAGTTGTTAGCCGATTCGGTCTTGTTGCAAAATTCAACAATTATAGCGCCCTGTTTTATTGGCGAAGATGTACAAATCATAAACAGTACTGTAGGACCAAACGTGTCTTTAGGCAAAGGCTGCCACGTAAGTAACAGTTCAATGGCAAACAGTTTGGTGCAAAACCACAGCCACATTAAAAACGCCAAATTAAACGATTCCATGATAGGGAGTCACGCGATATTTAATGGGGAGTTCACCAGCATTAGCATCGGTGATTATTCGGTGTTGGAATAACAAATAGAAAGCCTTAGGCAAAAAGGAGAAATGACTCTAACAAATAGGATGGTGCTTTTTGGATGCATTTGGCTAGGGATGGCCCAGTCGCTCTATGCCCAAACCGAACCGGCTGATGTAGCCTCTGTTTCCGATCAATTTCAAGATGCCTTCTACGAATCCCTTACTCAAAAAGGAATCGAAAATTACGATAAGGCCGTTTTGTCTTTAGAAAAATGCCAAGTTTTGGAACCCAATAATGTCGTGGTTTATTTTGAATTGGGTAAAAATTATTTGGCGCAAAAGGACTACAACAAAGCCTACGAATCTTTTGAAAAGGCCACCCAATTGGATCCTACCAACAAATGGTTTTGGGTGGGACTATACGATGTGTTGTATGAAACCAAAGCCTATGAAGAGGCCATTTCTATTGTGAATCAACTCATAGAATTTAATAAAGACTACAAAGAAGACCTCGTTTCATTATACATGAATACGCAGCAATTTGACAAAGCCTTAGCTCTGATCAACGAGCTCAATGATGGAGTAGGAAAATCGGAATTACGAGATAAATACAAGTCTCAAATCCTTGGCCAAGGCAAATTTCAGTCTGCCGAAATGGATCGATTGTGGGCCGAAATAAAAAAGAATCCCCAAGAAGAAGCCAATTACATCAGCTTGATATTTTTGTATTCTGATCAAAACCAAGACGAAAAAGCGCTCGAAGTGGCCAAAAAATTAGAGCAAGCCATTCCCACTTCTGATTGGGCGCAGGTGAGTTTATTTAAATACCATTTGTTGGCCAGCGAAGGCGACAAAGCGGCAAAATCATTGCTATTTGTATTAGAAAGCCCTAAAGTAGAGTCCAAAATAAAGCACCGCATGCTCAACGAGTTTTTGTTGTTCATCCAAGACAAACCACAATTTGACACCCAATTCAACCAAGCGGTAGGCCTCCTAATTCAAGACCCAACCGTAGCGGTAAACAAAGAGGTAGGGAAGTTCTATCAGCGCAAAAACAACAGTGCAAAAGCCATTTATTTTTACAACAAACAACAATTACTCACCCCCGATGATACCGAATGTTTGCAATTATTGGCGGGCTTGTATACCGAAACGGCGCAATTTGACGTTTTAGTCCTGCTAGCCACGCAAGCTATAGAACGATTTCCGTTGCAGCCGCAGTGGTATTATTATGCGGGTTTGGCCAACAATCAAGTAAAAAAATCGGCCGAAGCCATCTCCCAACTCGAAGCAGGTTTGGAATTTGTGGTAGATGATCCCCCCATGGAAATAAATTTTTATATCCAACTCGGAGAAGCTTATCATGCTTTGGGCAACGAAGCCAAAAAAGAAACTTATTTTACAAAAGCTGAATCGCTTGTTCGGCAAGCACAAAAAAAATGAAATACCTATTGTTAGTTCTTGCGGT
>CAMBOW010000138.1 GCA_945869365.1 Flavobacterium psychrophilum
AATTCAAAATTTTCCCGAAGGAATTGCGGTAGCGATGCCACTAAGACGCATGGGCATGAGCCGTTGGAAGAGTTTTATGTATGGACAATCGTCGGCCTTGGTGGAACCCATTGCGGCGGTTGTGGGTGCAGTTGCCGTGACCTTTTTTACGCCTATTTTGCCTTATGCCTTAGCATTTGCAGCAGGAGCCATGATTTTTGTGGTGGTAGAAGAAGTGATTCCCGAAACCCAACAAGACAAAAACACCGACATTGCAACACTGGGATTTATTGGCGGTTTTATTGTAATGATGGCACTCGATGTGGCATTAGGTTAGTGGCAACCGCAGGAATCTGAACCGCACGATTGGTTGGGTTTTTTGCTGGGCCAAAACTTGCGAATTACATACCACAAGGCCGCTACCAACAAGGCAATTGAAAGGAGAATTTGTACCATTAATTCAGAAATTGATAGGTTAGAAACGCGACTAAATAGGCCAAACCAGTCATGAAAACCAGTTGCGCCAGGGGCCAATAATAACTGTTGGTTTCTTTCCGGGTGATGGCCAACGTACTGATGCACTGCATGGCAAATACATAAAACAACAACAGCGAAACGCCCGAAGAAAATCGGAAGGTATGTATGCCGGTTCGGATGTCTTTATCGGCTTTCATTTTGCTCACAATGGTGCTGTTGCTTTCGGATTCGCCCACACTATAAATGGTGGCCAAGGTGCCCACAAAAACTTCTCGGGCAGCAAACGAACTAATAATTGCAATCCCAATTTTCCAATCATATCCCAGCGGCGAAATCACCGGCTCAATAGATTTTCCCATGAGGCCAATGTAGGAGTTTTCTAATTTATAAGTGGCCAAGACATTTTTGTAGGCCGAGCTGTTTACGGTCAGATTTTGGTGCTGTGCCACTACATTGGCTTCGGCATTTTTGAAATCTTCTCCCGGTCCGAAGGAAGCCAAAAACCATAAAATGATCGAAAGGGCTAAAATTATTTTTCCGGCACCAAACAAAAAGGCTTTCGTTTTTTCGATTACGTTGATGTAAACATTTTTAAACAGCGGCACTTTATAATTGGGCATCTCCACCACAAAATAGGTTTTGTTTGAGATGCGCAATACTTTATTGAGCAACCAAGCCGAAATAATCGCGCTGGCAAATCCCAGAATATACAAAAATAAAAATACCAAGCCCTGCAAATGCACTACGCCCAACACATAGATATCGGGAATGACCACCGCGATAATGATGGCATAGACCGGCAAGCGGGCCGAACAGGTTACAAATGGCGTGACCAAGATAACCAGCAAGCGTTCTTTCCAACTTTCGATGTTTCGGGTGGCCATAATGGCGGGAATTGCACAGGCCGTCCCCGAGATAAGCGGCACTACGCTTTTTCCTGAGAGCCCATATCGGCGCATAATTTTATCCATTAAAAACACCACGCGGCTCATGTATCCGCTTTCTTCTAGCAGGGAAATAAACAAAAACAAAAAGGCAATTTGCGGGATAAATAACAAGATGCCGCCGATACCTGGAATAATTCCTTGCGACAACAAATCATTGAACATGCCCGGTTGCAGCTGCGTACTGGTAAAAGTACTCAGGTTGGCAAAGGCCGTGTCAATCCAATTCATGGGCACGCGCGACCAATCAAAAATGGATTGAAAAATTAAAAAGAGTACACCAAAAAAGATCACATATCCCCAAAACGGATGCATTAAAATACGATCGAGTTTGGAGCGATAATCGGTGGCTAAGCTTGAATTTACTATCAATCCTTGCTTTAAAATATCGTTGATAAACTGGTAGCGTTTGATGGTTTCCTTTTGTTGCAAACGCTTTAAATCGGCGTGGGATTTGGTAAAAGAATTGGGTAATTCTTTGCGTTCTAAGTTCAAGAAATTTACGTCTTGGGTAATCACCAACCACAATTTATACAGCAACTGTTTTGGAAATGCTTTGCGCAATTGACTAAAATAGGCTTCGTCTATACTCGAGGCGTTTAGGCAAGGCATTACCGACAAATCGCGGTAATTGGCCAATACGTTTTTTAATTCGGCAATACCGGTGCGTTTACGGGAACTCACCAATACGATCTTGGTTTGCAACTGCGCTTCCAAGTAGGGAATGTCCAAGGTTATACCTTTGGGCACCATTCTATCGGCCATGTTAATCACCAAAACCGTGGGTAGTTCTAAGTCTTTAATTTGGGTGAACAGCAACAAGTTGCGTTTCAAATTTTCGACATCGGTAATTACAGCAATTACATCCGGGAAATTGGGGTCTTTTTTGTTGAGCAACACCTCAATAACTACATTTTCATCAATAGAACTGGCGTTTAAGCTATAGGTTCCCGGCAAATCAAGTACGTTTGCCAAACAGGTTTCAGACAAAACGCATTGCCCTACTTTTTTCTCAACCGTAATGCCGGGGTAATTACCCACCTGTTGTTTGAGTCCTGTTAATTGGTTAAACACCGAAGTTTTTCCGGTGTTGGGATTGCCAATTAACGCGACTTGTATCGATTGCATACGGCTTATTTTGAACTGATTTTGTCTCGAGTTACTTCAATCTGACGGGCGGTTTCTAGGCGAATTGCCAAATGTGATCCGCTGATGTTGAGCAGCAAAGGATCGCCAAAGGGGGCTATTTGCAATAACTCAACCATATTGCCGGGCAAACAGCCCATTTCCAGTAATTTTAATGGAATAGCCTCCACATTAAACTGCGTGATGGTGGCTTTTTCTCCTTTTTTTAACTGGGCTATGGTGGTTTGCAACGCTTATTTAGATTGAATTAAGATTGCAAAAGTAGGGATAAATAGTAAACTGCACCTGATAATTATCAGTTTTCATTCTTATTCTTTTTCCCGGAGTAAAACCTGAATATCGGCAATGAGACGCTCGATTTCTTCCTTATTTGTGCCGTCATAAAAGCCACGCACCCGTTTTTGGGCATCAACCAAGACAAAATTTTCGGTGTGCACCATGTCATACAATTCGCTGGGCTTACCCAATTTTACAGCCAAATAGGCTTTTCTTGCCAAGCTGTAGATTTCCTTTTTGTCGCCGGTAACCAAATTCCATTTGCGGTCGTTCACGCCTTTTTCTTGGGCATAGCGTTTCAGTACCGCAACCGAATCGATCTCGGGAAAAACGGTATGGGATAAAAACATTACCCGTGAGTCCGTTAAGTAAGCTTGTTGTACCAACGCCATATTGTTGGTCATTTTGGGGCAAATGGAACCGCAGGTAGTAAAAAAGAAATCGGCTACATAAATTTT
>CAMBOW010000139.1 GCA_945869365.1 Flavobacterium psychrophilum
CCCAACGCCGCTTGGAATCGATGTTATTTTGGGACGTCAACAACGGAATTTCCCGCAGAAGTTGGGCTAGAAATGAAGGCGCTATTTTTGCCATCAAACGCGCCATGGAAAGTCAACCTTTATTGCAGGTTACTCTTCCAAACTTGGTAAACGATAACTTATTTGATTGTTAATTTAAAAAATAAACCCATGAAAATTTTAACGCTTATTCCTGTTTTAGCTTTATTCGTAGCGTCGTGCGGCTCAATTACCGTAGCCACCGATTATGATAAAGCTACCGATTTTAGCACCTATAAAACCTATGCCTTCTACAAAACCGGCATCGACAAAGTAGAATTGTCAGATCTGGATAAAAAACGCATCTTGCGCGCCATTGACACTACCTTGCAAGCCAAAGGTTTTACCAAAAGTGACACGCCCGATTTCTTGGTGAACATCAGCACCAAGGTGGAGAAAAATGTAAACGTAAACCAATTCAATGCGGGTTATGGGTACGGTTGGGGACGCGGTTGGAATCCGTATTTTGGGATGAATAACGCCACGGTTACCACTACTACCGAAGGTGTATTAACCATTGATTTTATTGACGCCAAAAAGAAAGAATTATTCTGGCAAGGCAACGGAACGGGCTACCTGACCAGTAACCAAGCCAAAAAAGACAAAGTGGCCGCCGAATTTGTTTCTGAAATTTTGGCGAAATATCCGCCAATTAAGAATTAATAATGAAAAATTAATAATTGGGGTGGTATATAGTTAGCAGATGGAAGTTAGAAGTTGGAAGCGGGAAGTTTTGTGGTAGTATTCCAAGAACTACTGTTGGTTTATAGCTTTTAGCTGTCAGCTTTTAGCTCTTAGCCACGAATGCACGGACGTTTTTAGATGTGAGATTAAAAGATGTGAGATGAGAGACTGTTCTAAGAACGCAACCTAAAACCTACCACCCACAACCTAAACCCTAAACCCTAACCTCTAACCTCTAACCAAAAAGACTAATAGACTAAAAAGACTGTCCTTAGAAACCAACCTAAAACCTAAAACCTACAACCTATTACCTACAACCTAATACCCCAACAACTCCTCCATTTTTACCCGCACTTTGTCTACGTTGGGAATCATGGTAAATTCCAAGGTACTGTTGAGCGGAATGGCAGGCATATTTTCTGAACCGATAACCAATACTGGCGCATCGAGTTGTTGGAAACAATTTTCCTGAATCAAACCGGCTAAACTTCTTGCAAACGAATTATTGGTCGGTTCTTCGGTTACGACCAAGCATTTTTTGGCTTTCTTCACCGAACGAAAAATAGCTGCTTCATCGAGCGGATAGAGCGTACGCAAATCGATGATCTCCACCTGGTTTTTCATGTCGGCTGAGGCATTCAGCGCCCAATGCACGCCCATGCCATACGTAATGACTGTAAGGGATTCTTGGGTTTCTTGCTCCCAAATTTCTTGTACAATATTGGCTTTGCCGAAAGGCAAGATGTAATCTTCAGCGGGTTCGTTTACACGCGCAGCTTCAGTGCCTTTTACCTTACTCCAATACAATCCTTTGTGTTCTAAAATCACCACCGGATTGGGGTCATAATAGGCCGCTTTGAGTAGTCCTTTTAGATCGGCGCCGTTACTCGGATAAGCAATTTTGATGCCGCGAATATTGGTCAACACACTTTCTACCGAAGACGAATGATAGGGTCCGCCACTGCCATAAGCCCCAATGGGAACACGTAAGATCATGCTCACCGGCCATTTGCCATTAGACAAATAACAGGAACGACTCACCTCGGTAAACAATTGGTTGAGGCCCGGCCAAATGTAGTCGGCAAATTGCACCTCAACGATGGGCTTCAAGCCTACGGCCGACATGCCGACTGTAGAACCTACAATAAAGGCTTCTTGAATTGGGGTATTGAACACGCGGGTATCTCCAAATTTTTGAGCCAAGGTAGCCGCTTCGCGAAACACACCACCCAAACGAGCACCTACATCTTGTCCGTATAACAAACATTCGGGATGCTGGCGCATCAATTCTTCAACAGCAAATAAGGCACAATCGACCATCACCACTTTTTCTTCTCGCTCCGGATTGCGTTCGCCCACCTCAGCGGTAATAGGCGTTGGAGCAAAATCGTGGGTAAATAAATCGGTAGGTGAAGGATCATCGGCCAGTTGTGCCCGATCAAAATCGGCTTGCACTAGGGCAACTGCGGTATTTTCTATATTTTTTATTTCTTCTGCTGTACATCCGGCAGCCAACAACTGTTGAACCAACACCGGATACGGATCTCTGGATTTTGCTTCGTCCAAATCATCGCGGTACCATTCCATGCGCACCCCCGAAGTATGGTGATTGAGTAAGGGCACTTTGGCGTGCACCAAAAAAGGTCGGCGTTCCTCCCGGATGGTTTGCACTACGTTTTGCAAGGCCAAGTAACTTTCTGTAAAATTGGCGCCGTCTATCGAAATGGCTTCTATGCCGTGAAATCCTTTCGCATATTCAAAGGCATTTTGGGCGCGGGTTTCTTTGGCATTGGCCGAAATATCCCAACCGTTGTCTTGTACCAAATACAAGATGGGCAATTGCTTTAAGGCCGCCATTTGCAAGGCTTCGGCAATTTCGCCTTCGGTAACAGAAGCGTCTCCTAAAGAACAAACCACGAATGGTTTGGCTTCATTTTCGGGAGCAATTCCTGTATTTTCTTGGTACCAAAATCCCATGGCAGCTCCGGTAGCCGGAATGGCTTGCATCCCAGTAGCCGAGGATTGGTGCGGAATTTTGGGCTTATCGGCCACATTCAAACTCGGATGGCAATAATAGGTGCGGCCACCGGAAAAAGGGTCATCTCGTTTGGCCATCAATTGCAACATCAAGTCATAGGGTTGCATGCCAATACCGAGCAACATCGAATCGTCTCGGTAATAAGGAAAAGCATAATCTTGCGGCAACAACTGCATCGCCATGGCAATCTGAATGGCTTCGTGGCCACGGGAAGTGGCGTGCACATATTTGGAAACGACTTTAAAATTGTCTTCGTAAAGCGCAGTCATGGCTTTGGCGGTTGCCATAGTGGCAAATGCACGCGCTAAAATTGATTTTGAAAGCATGGGAAATAGCTGTATTTACTTAACGGATACTAACCAATTTAAAACATCGGGTGATTTTTGCACTTTGATTTCGTTGATCTGGGTATTGATTTCTTCCCCTACCGGATTGGATTCGGGGAATTTTAAGGTAAACTCTTCGTTGCCAATTTC
>CAMBOW010000140.1 GCA_945869365.1 Flavobacterium psychrophilum
CGCTTTGCCATTGGCCAAAACTTGCGTAACCGAACGCGTAAAATGATGCAAAATCAGGTTTACTTTTTTGGGTGCCGATACAAAGGCTTTGCCCGTCTCCGTCGATAGCTTAAATTCGATCACATCGGCCGAAGTGGTTTGGCTAAAATGCAGCCTTTCATAGGCGCCTGTTGCAAAGGCATTGGGCGTCTTTCCGTCGTCGTTATAGACATTGCCGGAAGAGGTTGGCGTTGCCTCGTCGTGGTAATAATGCACATACAACTGATCTAATGAATAATCACGCGTGGTTTGAATGGTGCTGATCATGGGGATAAATGATCCGCCGCGCACATAGACTGGAAGATGATCATCGGCTACAGCCACTTCTTGTTGTGTTCCGCCAGCGATGCGTTCGTTGCTATACCAATCGTACCAGGAATTGGATTTAGGAAAATAGACTGTAATGGTTTTGGTATTGGGTTGCGTGATGGGTGTCACCAAGAAATTGGGGCCCCACAAATAGGTGCTTGTTGTGTTCCAAAGCGCCGAATTTTGGGGTTCTTCAAAAACCAACGGACGCATCAATGGAGTTCCTTTTTGGCTGTTTTCGAAGGCCAAGGTATAGTTATAGGGCAACATTTGGTAACGCAACTCCACTAATTTTTTGGCTTTAGCTTTGGTGTCTACGTCTTTATAGGCCACCTCTGAAGCGACTGCCTCGTGGGCATGTGGTCGGAAAATGGGTTGAAACACGCCATATTGCAACCAACGCAAATACAAGTTATTGTCAAAATAATCACCGGCAAATCCGCCCAAATCCGAATGCATATAGCCAATGCCTTGCATGCCCATGCCTAAAGCAATTTCAGGTTGAGATTGCAAGCCTTCCCAGGAACGACTCACGTCGCCACTCCAAGGAATGATGCCAAAATGCTGCGAGCCCGAATAGCCCGAACGCATCAAAATAAAAGGCCGTTGGTTGGGGAAGTCACGTTGGTATCCTTCGGCAATGAGCTTGGCCCAGTTGTGTCCGTAGATGTTGTGCACCACACTGGCTTTTCCGGCAGCCGTGATGGCTTTGGAGGGAAAGCTTTCGGGTTCGCCCAAATCGCCCCAAAGACCCGTTGCTCCTTGCGCGATGAGTCCTTTGTATATATCCCAGAACCACTGCTTGGCATGGGGTTTAAACACATCGATGATGCCGGTGTGGCCAAAATAAAAATCGTAGGTGCAGGTTTTTCCACTGGCTTCGGTGGCCAACACGCCTTTGGCCTCGGCCTCGTTCCATTTGGAAGAAGTGCTGAGCACAAAAGGTTCGGTAATGAGCACGGTTTGTATGCCCTTGTCTTGAAAGGACTTCATCATTTTTTCGGGATTGGGGAAGGTTTCTTTGTCCCAGGTCAAATTGCCTAGCGTACCTTGAATGGTTTTTCCAAACCAGTACAAATCCAAAATGATGGCATCCACGGGAATGCGGTCGTCCTGAAATTTCTGAATGGTTTTCTCGGTTTCTTCCTGCGAATGGTACCCAAATCGGGAAGAAAAATTTCCTAAAGCCCAGCGCGGTGGCAAGGGCTGTAATCCGGTGAGTTGGGTATAGTTTTCGGTGAGTGCCGTCCAAGAATCGGCGGCAATTACTTGGTAGGTTTTGCGGCCTGAAGCAGATTCGTAAGCAATAGTGTTATTTTTTTGGCTGTCTAAATCCAAAAATCCCAAAGCCGAGTTATCAAAATGTACCGCATACAACTGCGAAGACAACACCAACGGAATACAAAAGTTGAGCGTTTCGGCCCGGTTGCTGTAGCCGTATCGCGGTTGATTTTTGAGTTCTAGTTTATTCCCACGTCGATTCAAACCCAAGGCTCGAGATCCACCACCATACAAAGCTTCATTGGCTGAAATCGAAAAGTCAATCACAAAGGAACTGTCGCGCTGCACAAATCCATTTTTCTCGGACAACAGCGGTTTGTCTCGGTACCAATATTGCAGCTGAAAAGGCGCTTTCTGGATGCGCACCTCCATTCCAGCCGAACGCAAGCGCACCTCGTTTTTGGACTCGGTTAGGTTGGTTTTGATCGCACTCGGTTTCATCACCACGGCATGTGAGGCACTTGAAATGCCTTCTCCCTTGGGTAAAAACGTGGTTTCGAAAATATTTGCAGAATAGGGCGTGATGCGGTAACTCCCGTCGGTAGTTTGTATTTCTAAAGCATTTTTATTCCACTTTTGACTCACAAACAAACGAGGCGCTTGTTGCGCAAACGAGGCGGTACAAATCCAAAGAAATAGCAAACGTACATTCATCGTATTATTTTTTTAGCTCAAAAATGAGTGCTGATTTAGCGTTAATTTCCAGTTCCTTATCCAAAGAAATCGGGTTGCCATTGATGACCTCTTGAGCAGATTGATAGCCTTGTATTTGCTCGTGAAAGCGTGATAAATTTATTTTTTGGGGAGTTGAATTATTATTCATTACCACCATAACCGTTTCTTGCTCATTGTAACGGAAGTACACATATACATTATTTTGTGGCAAATAATGCGTCATTTTTCCAATGTGAATTACCGTTTTTGCTTTACGCCAATTGAATAATTTGGCGGTAAAATCAAAATATTTTTGTTGGGTTTCGTTTCGGCCAGCAGCCGTAAAAGCCGAAGTCGCGTCGCCTTTCCATCCGCCAGGAAAATCATGTCGAATGTCGGGATCGCCCTTTTCTTTGTTACCCGCCATTCCAATTTCGGAACCATAATACAATTGCGGAATGCCGCGCACCGTAGCCAACACACTCATGGCCATTTGGTATTTATTGAAATCGCCTTGGTAGATTTCGTTGAAGCGGTTGGTGTCGTGGTTTTCGGCAAATACCAATAAATTATCGGTATTGGGGTACAAGAAATCGTTGGTAAAATTATCGTAAAGTTTAATCAAACCCTTACTCCATGTGGCTTGGTCTTCGTTAAATACCCCGTCATTGATTACTTGTTGCAAAGTAAAATCCATAACCGATGGCAAATAGGAATTGTAGTGCTGAATAGCAGCAATTGGGCTGTCTTTTTGCCAATAGGCCATTTGCGCTTGATCTTGCATCCACACCTCGCCCACAATATTAAAATGGGGGTATTCATCGGTGATGGCTTTGGTCCATTG
>CAMBOW010000141.1 GCA_945869365.1 Flavobacterium psychrophilum
CATGATTAGGAAGTCTTTGTGTGAAATTTATAAATTCAGCTACGCGAAAATGTGTATGTTTGTGAAAACTAAACTCAATTTCATATGATTAAAAAATTACTCTTTTCTGCACTAATTCTTGCCTCCTGCAGCGGATTTGCGCAAGACAATTATTTGGATTTTGACGGAATCGACGATTTTGTAGATGTAGCCGGTTCTGAAAATATTTTGGCCAACAAAAACACCATTACTCTCAGTTGTAAAGTGTATCCAAAAAATACAAATCCAGGATTTCCTGCTTTTAATGGGATTGCAGGCTACCGCAACGAATCAAATTTTGATTTTTATCTGATTCAATTATCAGCTACCTCCATTGAAGCGCGTTTTAGAAATTCAGCCGGCGTGCAATACACCATTGTATATGACGGTTTAGTTTTGAACCAATGGAATCACTTTTTCTTTGTCTACGATGGATCCAAAATTAATTTGTATTCGGGATCAAACTTAACCAATACCATTGCCGCTTCGGGATCGACACCGGTCTTAAATTCGAATACATTCAAAATTGGATTAGTTCAATTTCAAGCCTATGATTGGTTTCACAACGGCTACATAGACGAAGTGAGTTTGTGGAACAAAGCGCTCGATGCGTCCGAAATAAATGCAATTGTAGGCAATGGAGCGGGCGAAATAGCCAATCCTGCTTTTGAAAATAATTTGATGTTGTACTACAAATTTAATCAAGGCACTGCCTACGGAACCAATACGGGTTTAAGCATCCTAAACGACGAAAATTTTGCCTATGACGGCCAACTAAACAATTTTGCCTTGACCGGAAATTCATCCAACTGGGGCGGAATTCCGTTGAGCAACGCGACGTTTACCAACCAACAATTTAGTGTGTATCCAAATCCGGCGACTGCAAAGCTTGCAGTTCAAGGAAAAACTGCTATTTCATCTGTGCAAATTTTTGATTTAGCTGGCCGATTAATTTTAAGTCAACATGCTGATTTTAGTCATCAAGCTACTATTGAAATCGCCAACTTAACTTCGGGCGTGTACATTGCCGAAATCAACGGGCAAGAACGCATTCGATTTGTAAAAGAATAATTTTTCTTACCCTAAAAAGAAAACCCGTCAAGCTCTTGTTTGACGGGTTTTTTATTTGAAAAAGTGGGCAACTATTTCTTTTCGATTTCGCGTAAGCTTTCCATTTTTTTGTGCGCCAAAAATCCTTTTATATCTTCAAAATGTTCTTTCACGCGCTTTTGTCCAAATTCAAATACTTTTTCGGCCAAACCGTCCAAGAAATCACGGTCGTGCGACACCAAAATTAAGGTCCCGTCAAAGTCTTTGAGCGCGTCTTTAATGATGTCTTTTGTTTTCATGTCCAAGTGATTGGTGGGCTCATCCAGGATTAACACATTGACCGGTTCTAGCAATAATTTGATCATGGCCAAACGGGTTTTTTCGCCACCCGAAAGCACTTTTACTTTTTTGGTCACGTCATCGCCACCAAACATAAAAGCACCCAATAAATCTTTGATTTTTAAGCGAATATCGCCTACGGCAATTTGGTCAATGGTTTCAAATACCGAGAGGTTTTCATCCAACAACGACGCCTGGTTTTGGGCAAAATACCCAATTTGTACGTTGTGTCCTACTTCTAATTTACCTTGAAAATCAATTTCGCCCATCATGGCTTTGATCATCGTTGATTTTCCTTCGCCATTTTTCCCTACAAAAGCCACTTTTTGTCCGCGTTCTATGACCATATTGGCTTCTTTGAACACCACATGATCACCGTAGGATTTAGACAATTCGTTCACCACAACCGGATATTGACCACTGCGGGGTGAGGGCGGAAATTTGAGTCGCAAGGCCGAGGTATCCACTTCATCCACCTCAACCAACGTGAGTTTTTCGAGCATCTTCACCCGCGATTGTACTTGCAAGGTTTTAGAATAGGTGCCTTTGAACCGCTCAATAAATTCCATATTTTCGGCAATCATTTTTTGCTGCTCGTCATAGGCCTTTTGCTGGTGTACTCGACGATCTTTGCGCAATTCGAGGTAATGCGAATACTTGGCTTTGTAGTCGTAAATGCGACCCATCGTTACTTCGATGGTGCGGTTGGTAATGTTGTCTACAAACGCCCGGTCGTGCGAAATCACGACGACTGCTTTGGCCGAATTGATCAAAAAATCTTCCAACCATTGGATGCTTTCGATATCCATGTGGTTGGTGGGCTCATCGAGCAAAATGAGGTCGGGTTTTTTCAAGAGAATTTTGGCCAATTCAATGCGCATCCGCCAGCCTCCAGAAAACTCCGAGGTGGGACGAGCAAAATCTTCGCGTTCAAAACCCAATCCTTTCAATACTTTTTCTACTTCAGCTTCGTAATTGATTTCTTCGATGGCATAAAATTTCTCGCTCAATTCAGAAACGCGCTCAATGAGTTTCATGTACCCATCGCTTTCGTAATCGGTGCGAATGGTGAGCTGCTCGTTGATTTCGTCAATCTCTTTTTTCATCTCGAAAATCTCGGCAAAGGCCTTGGCCGTTTCGTCAAAAACAGTGAGGTTATCTTTGGTGAGCAAATGCTGCGGCAAATAGGCGATCACCGCTTCTTTGGGTGCCGATATCGCTCCGGTTGAGGGTTTGCTTTCGCCGGCAATAATCTTTAACAAAGTAGATTTTCCGGCGCCATGTTTGCCCATTAGGGCTATTTTGTCGTTTTCATTAATGGCAAATGAAACGTCGCTAAATAAGGTGGTTCCGCCAAATTGAACGGAAATATCGTTTACTGTAATCATCGATTGAGATCAGGAGTTATATACTGAGGCGAAATTCTTCGAGCACGGGATGTGCTTTGCCGTATTCTTTTTCTTGAATGAACAATTCCACCGCCAAATCTGAAGTGCCAAACCCGGCCAAACGTCCCGATTGGATGTTGTCTTTCATCACGACTTCAATTTCTTTTTCTTCTAGTTTTTCTTTTAATCCGTAAGCCAAAATTTCGCTTCCCGAGAAAATTTTAATTAGTCCCATTTTTAGTATTTAGTTAATCTTCTGTTTCAAAATATACAGGTTCAATCATGATTTTTTCGGCCAATA
>CAMBOW010000142.1 GCA_945869365.1 Flavobacterium psychrophilum
GTCCATTGGCGCTCGTCTGAGTTGATAATCATGGGGAAAAAATTATGCCCCACTTCGTGGATGATCACGCCCAACATACCGTATTTGAGTCGATCTGTGTATTTACCGTCAGCATCTGGACGACCAAAATTCCAACAAATCATAGGATATTCCATGCCTTGGTCGTTGGCGTGCACCGAAACCGCTTTGGGATAAGGATAATCAAAGGTATAACTGGAATAACTTTTTAAGGTATGTGCAACGGCTCTGGTAGAATATTCTTCCCACAGTGGATTTCCTTCTTTGGGATAGACCGAAACGGCCATTACGTCTTTGCCGCCCAACTTTACAGCCATGGCGTCGTAGATGAATTTGCGCGAAGTGGCAATTCCAAAGTCACGCACATTTTCGGCTTTGAATTTCCAGGTTTTCTTTTGGGTTGAAAATGATTTTTCGGCGGCCTCGGCCTCGGCTTGAGTAACTACTATTACGGGTTTGTCATAGGATTTTTCGGCCAACGCATAACGCTGCAATTGTGCTTTTGTGAACACTTCTGCTCGGTTTTGCAAGGTACCGGTTGCCTCCATAATGTGATCGGCAGGCACGGTAATGTTCACTTCAAAATTTCCAAAGGGAAGCGCAAATTCGCCACTGCCCCAAAACTGCATATTTTGCCAGCCTTCTACATCATTGTAAACCGCCATCCTGGGGTAAAACTGCGCCAACACATAGAGGTTGTTTCCGTCTTTGTCAAAGTGCTCGTAGCCCGAACGTCCGCCATCGAGCATGTAGTTGTTGATGTTGTACCAAAATTTAATGGTCATTGAAACACTTTGATTGTACGCCAATGGTTTAGGCAATTCAACCCGCATCATCGTTTGATTGATCGTGTATTTCATGGGTTTTCCGGCGGCATCTTTGATGTAATCAATGCGAAATCCACCATCAAATTTTTCTTCCAAATAGTTGCGCGAAAAGCCCTGCGGGCTCATGGCTGGATCGGTTTTGTTGCTGCCCACCAATTTTGAATAGGAGTTTTTGGCTTGTTGGTTTTGGTCCAATTGAATCCACAAATAATCTAAAGATTCCTTGGCGTTGTTGTGATAGGTAATGGTTTCAACCCCATACAAACGGGTATTTTTGTCATCGAGTTCGATGTCTATTTTGTAGTCGGCTTGTTGTTGGTAATACTCCGGTCCTGGTGCACCTGAAGCCGTGCGGTACATATTGGGCGTTGCAAACAAATCGTAGTTTTGACGAAATTTATTTACATCAACAGTTCCTTTTTCTTTGGGTTTAGCAGCTTCTTGGGCAACTAAAATACTGCTTGACAAAAACAAGAGCATGGCGACACATTTTCTCATAGAATCTTCTTGGTAAAAGGTTATAAAAACGGGCTAAAAATAGCGATTTTTCTTGATAAATTATTCATTGACAAATACTGCTTGGTTGGCGCTTTGCGTGAGTAAAGCACTTTGTTTTTTACCAAACAATTGGGCTTGTATCATATTTTGTTGCTCAGAAAATACATCAGTAAAAACGGTATTCTCTATCACAACGCGACTGAGTTTTGGCACGTTTTCACAGGTATAATAACAAACCAATACATTGTTGTCGAGTTCTTTTCGTTTAAACTGAATGGGGTATAATTTTCCATTTACTACCACTTTAAAGTGAGCTTGTATATAAGTAGTAAGCAAATTCACTTCGGCCACAGTCTCTTGTTTGTCTCCCAGTTTCGTTTTTTGATTGTAATTTTGGTATAGCGCTGTGTTACAATCGTCTACAAAAAGACGCATGGCAATTTGCAGACGTTTTTTGGCTGGGGCATACTCTACTTGGTAAATGCCCATATAAAACTTATGAACGCCAAAAGAGGTGCACACCACAAAAACGAGCACCCCGAGCCAGCGCAGAGATTTACTTGGGTTGGGATTCTTATTCATGGGATTCTTGCAATAAAATTTCATTGTAATTCAAGGCCAAACGCTTCACATAAAACATAGTTAAGGTTTTGTTTTTGTCTTTTAAGGCACGTGCAAACTCGGGATCGTCAATCAGGTAATATTGAAAACCGGGAATGGCCTCGGGTGCAATTTTAAGCACATCGGTGTAGTATTTCTCTTCGTATAAGCCGTCGAGTTTGAGTAACAGCTTTTCTTTCTGTTCGATTGTAACCTGCTTTTTCAAATCGCTGGTTCTGCCCGACATTTTATTGAGCAGCGGATCTAAAAATCCGGTTTGGGCGGTGCGCAATTTGCGCGTAGCCGGCGTGTATTTTTTTTGGTTGGCCGCTACTATTCCCAAACTGGTTTCGTTTACGTTGGCGTTTTCATTTACATTCACTTCTTCTAAAGGTGTTATGCGGTAGCTCATTTTTTGGATTGCGGCTGCGCTGTCAAATTCTTCAGCAGTAATTTCATGCCTGCGCGTTTCTAGGTTTACGGCAGTAATGACCAAGATATCGCCTAATTTTACTGCAATTGTACAGCTTCCTTTTTTATCGGTGGCCACCATTTTGTTGCTGCGCAAATTCAACACATTCACTTTTTCGACAGCGACTGTGTCAATAAGGACCTGTAATCTCAAAACTTTTTCAGGACTTTTTTGTCCCCAAACCAAAGAGGCAAAACAGCAAAAGCAGATCATGATAAAATGGTGTAGCCGCATACATTTTTAGGATAAAGTCACTTAGGGAAACAAAACTATTGTTTTCCTGTCAACTGACGGCAACTTGAGCAGGTTTTAACGAAAACTTGGCGCAACAAACTCCTTTATTCTGAATTACAAAGGTTGTATATTCGCCTTTAGAATTGAATTAATCAACCTATGAAAAATCTCTTGATTGCCAGTACCTCAACCCTACACGGCGGAAGCTATTTGGCTTATTTAAAAGAAACCGTTCTTGAACATTTCAGCGGATGTACAACGATCTTATTTATCCCGTATGCCCGGCCCGGAGGGATTTCGCACGACGAGTACACCCAAAAAGTGCGATCTACCTTTGAATCTTGGGGTTTTGCGGTAAAAGGCATTCATGAATTTGAGAACCCTAGTAAAGCAATCCA
>CAMBOW010000143.1 GCA_945869365.1 Flavobacterium psychrophilum
TACAAAAAAACACCCGAAGGAATTCAAGCACTCGACTTGAAAACCTTGACTTATAAACCCAGTAAAAAAGCCAATTTTGCCACTTTAGAATTAACCAAAACCATCCCCAACGTAATCGATCGCTTTGCCGTATTGCTAAAAGGCACCGACAAAGCGGGTGAGTTTTACCGCAAGAGTTTTGCGGGATTGTTTGCCTATGTGGCCCAACGCATTCCTGAAATAGCAGATGAATATTACCAAATAGACGAAGCCATGAAAGCCGGTTTTGGCTGGGAAAATGGTCCATTTGAAATCTGGAACGCCATCGGATTTGAAGCCGGCATTCAACTCATCGAAGCACAAGGCTATGTGATTTCCCCATGGATTTTAGATTGGAAACAAAAAGGCATTACCCAGTTTTACCAAATTCAAAACGGAAAAAACTGCTATTATGAGGCCGCATCAAGTAGCTACAAACCGATACCTGGACAAGAAGGATTTTTGCTCTTGTCGACCATTCGCGATACGCAAACCATCTGGAAAAACAGTGGCGCCAGTATCCAGCATTTGGGCGATGGCATCTTGAACTTGGAATTTCACTCCAAAATGAACACCATTGGCGGCGATGTCTTGCAAGGCATCAACAAAGCCATCGATTTGGCTGAACAAGAATACGAAGGATTAGTGATTGGTAACCAAGCGGCTAATTTTTCGGTGGGCGCTAATATCGGCATGATCTTTATGATGGCCGTTGAGCAAGAATACGAAGAGCTGAATGCCGCCATTCGACTTTTTCAAAACACCATGATGCGCGTGCGTTATTCGGGCATTCCGGTGGTCGTGGCTCCGCATGGCTTTGCCTTTGGTGGCGCCTGCGAAATGAGCATGCACGCCGACAAAGTAGTGGCCGCAGCCGAAACCTATATTGGCCTCGTTGAATTTGGCGTGGGCGTAATTCCGGGCGGAGCCGGAACCAAAGAAATGACCTTGCGCGCTTCCGATTTGTACCGCAAAAACGACGTCGAATTGAATACCTTACAAGACTATTTCCTTACGATTGCCATGGCCAAAGTAGCCACCTCGGCCTACGAAGCCTTTGACACCGGCATCTTGCAAAAAGGAAAAGACATCGTAGTGGTGAACAAACAATTGCAATTGGCCGAAGCAAAAAAACAAGCCCTGCTTTTGGCCGAACACGGCTATACGCAACCGATTCAACGGAGCGATATAAAAGTATTGGGCAAACAAGCCTTGGGGATGTTTTATGTGGGGACCGACCAAATGAAACAAGGAAATTACATATCGGAACACGACAAGAAAATGGCCAATAAACTGGCCTACGTGATGGCCGGTGGCGATTTGTCGGAGCCAACACTCGTGAGCGAGCGCTACCTACTAGATTTGGAGCGCGAAGCCTTTTTGAGTTTGTGCACTGAACGCAAAACCCTAGAACGGATTCAGCATATGTTGACAACGGGGAAACCGTTGAGAAACTAATTATAAATTATTAATTTTTAATTATTAATTAAAAACATGAAAACAGCCTACATAGTAAAAGCCTACCGAACGGCAGTGGGAAAAGCGCCCAAAGGGGTGTTTCGATTCAAGCGACCCAATGAGTTGGCAGCCGAAACCATTGAAGCCTTGTTGCGCGAATTGCCTGATTTTGATAAAACACGCATTGACGACGTGATGGTAGGAAACGCCATGCCTGAAGCCGAACAAGGCCTCAATATGGCCCGACTCATTTCGTTGATGGGGCTCAAAATTGACGATGTGCCCGGCGTGACAGTCAACCGATATTGTGCATCAGGATTAGAAACCATTGGAATGGCTACGGCCAAAATTCAAGCGGGTATGGCGCAGTGCATCATTGCTGGTGGCGCCGAAAGCATGAGTTTTATTCCTATGGGCGGCTACAAACCCACTCCCGATTACGAGCTGGTTTCGCAAGGACATGAAAGTTACTATTGGGGCATGGGACTCACCGCCGAAGCAGTTGCCAACGAATATAATATCAGTCGCGAGGACCAAGACCAATTTGCGTTTGATTCGCACCGAAAAGCCTTGAAGGCGCATGAAGAAGGAAAATTTACGAACCAACTAGTGCCCATTTCAATCACCCAAACCTATTTGGACGAAAATGGCAAAAAAGCCACCAAAACCTATACCGTTTCTGCCGACGAAGGCCCGCGTGCCGATACCAGTCTAGACGCTTTGGCTAAACTAAAACCGGTTTTTGCAGACCAAGGATCTGTAACCGCCGGAAACTCGTCACAAATGAGTGACGGCGCCGCTTTTGTATTGGTGATGAGTGAGGAAATGGTGAAAGAATTGAATTTGGAACCCCTCGCCCGCTTGGTAAACTTTGCTTCGGCAGGCGTTGCGCCACGCGTAATGGGCATTGGACCAATAAAAGCCATTCCCAAAGCGCTGCAACAAGCGGGATTGCAACTCAACCACATTGATTTGATAGAACTCAACGAAGCCTTTGCTTCACAATCGCTAGCAGTAATTCGCAGTTTGGAGTTGAACCCTGATTTAGTGAATGTAAATGGCGGCGCGATAGCACTGGGTCATCCGTTGGGTTGTACGGGTGCCAAACTCACGGTACAATTAATCAACGAAATGAAACAACGCGGGAATAAATACGGCCTAGTGAGCATGTGTGTAGGAACCGGACAAGGCAGCGCGGGGGTGTTTGAGGTGTTTTGATTTGTTTCAAGTTTATTCCGCTTCGCTCCATCAGTCGGCTGTCGCCGTTTCAAGTTTCAGGTTTCAGGTTTATTCCGCTTCGCTCCATCTGTCGGCTAAAGCCTCGAGTCAGGTTTCAGGTAATATAGCTTACTGAACAATAACAATTTACACAAAAAAGATAGTAAACTAAAGCTTATTTTTTTGTAACATGAAACCTGAAACAAAAAACTCAGTACTTAATAAAACACAAGTTCTATATTAATCTAAATACCTAAGAAAAAATGGACATAACCCGAGGGGGTCAATTCCTTATAAAAGAAACCAAATGTGAGGATATCTTCACTTTGGAAGATT